>CAKQDQ010000004.1 GCA_934229335.1 uncultured Prevotella sp. | reverse complement strand
AAATGGAGAAACTACGAGCAACCTGACGATGAAATCTATTAAGATTTGTTAGTACTTTTATCACCACACAAAGATAATTTATTTATCAAATTTTCAGAAATGAATGAGTGTACAAAAGAACATTTATTAATTTTTGATAAATTATCTTTCAGTAACAAAATAGTGCTTGTCTCTAAAGACTATGGTCTCAAATCTCAGATAATTGTAAAATCATTTACTAGAGATAATGAAGTATATGACGATACTACAAAATTTAGAGAGGGTTTATCTTTAAGTAAATGGTTAACTAATAAACAAACACGTCCATAAGAATTGAAACAAAAATGGCGAAGAATATTAATAACCAAGTAAAAAATGCAACTAAATGGTCTGCAATAACGGAGATTACAGCTAAGCTTATTACTCCGATAACAAGCATGGTGTTGGCAAGACTTCTAACTCCTGAAGCATACGGTATTATCGCAACATTAAGCATGATTATTGTTTTTGCAGAAATCTTTACAGATGCAGGTTTTCAAAAGTATATCATACAACATGAATACAATAATGAAGAAGAAAGGGATCAAAGTATAAATGTAGCTTTTTGGAGTAATCTTATTTTTTCACTATTCCTCTGGTTTTTAATAGCTATTTTTTCAAAACCGTTGATGAAATTAGTTGGTAATCCAGGATATGAATTACCACTTATTGTTGCTTGTACTTCTATTCCATTAGCTGCTTTCTCAAGCATTCAAATGGCTATCTATAAAAGAGATTTTGAATATAAAACTCTCTTTAAAATTCGCATTATAGGGATCTTGGTACCATTATTTGTCACTGTTCCATGTGCTTTTATTCTAAGAAATTATTGGGCGCTCTTAATAGGTACAATTGTTTCAAATACTATAAACGCCGTTATTTTGACTTTTTATTCAAAATGGAAACCAAGATTTTATTATTCATGGCAACAGTTTAAGGAAATGTTTTCTTTTACTTTTTGGTCTATGTTAGAAGCTATTTCTAATTGGTTGGTTACATATTTTGATGTTTTTGTTATTGGAACAATACTAAACCAATATTATTTGGGATTATATAAAACAGGTTCAGGATTAGTCACTCAAGTTTTCTCATTGATAACGGCTACTACATCAAGTGTACTATTTGCTTCATTATCACGTTCCCAAAATAACAGAGAAGAGTTAAAAAAACTCTTTCTAACATTTCAAAAATGGGTTGGAATGCTTGTGGTTCCACTTGGATTCGGCTTTTTCTGTTATAGTTATTTATTTACAGAAATAACTATGGGAGATCAATGGAAGGAAGCTTCTAGCCTTATTGGATTATGGGGATTAACAAGTGCATATATGATAATATTAAATCATTATTGTGGTATTTCATACCGTGCCCTTGGCAAACCTAAACTTTCTACTCTTTCAGAATGGTTTCATATTATATTCCTATGGCCAGCTGTTGTTATTGCAGCTCATCATGGATTTGAATGTTTGTATGTTACACGTTCCTTGATACGTCTTCAGCATATTATTGTTGATTTAATATTAATGCATTTTGTTATTCATTTTCCTATAAGAAAGATGATTTTAAATATCTTGCCTTCTACATTTGCTGCATGTGTTATGACAATAATAGTCCAAATCTTACATTTAAATCAAGGGCCGATTGTATATCAATTATGTACGATTTTAATTTGCATCATATTGTATTTTTCTACGTTATGTATTTTTAGGAAAGAAAGGCAGGCTATATTTATTACATTAAAAAAAGGAATTTTACAAATAAAAAAGTTATAAAACTTATGATTATTTTTAAATGGCTATATACTTTTCTTATAACTGACTTTTTTTTTATAGGGCAGATACCTATTATAGGTGGTATAAATCTACTCCAGATAACTATAATATTAATGCTACTAATATGTTATTCAATTGAAAAAAAATTTTTAGTTGATAAATGGTTAAAGTGGTATGCTTGTTTTGTTATATTTTACTTTATTTCTGCAGTATTTACTGGGTATGAATCTGGATTCTTTAGGCTTTTACGTTCTCAACTTATTGGTTGCTATACATTATATTATTCAACTTATGTGCTTCTAAAACACAAAGTTAGTTTGAACTATCTCATATATCCTTTAGTTATTATTGGCATTCTTGATTCTGTCGTTACAATATGTCAGGCTTATGGAGTTCCTATTCAAAGCCCTCTTTTAAATTACTTTGTAATAGATCCCGACCAGGAAAACTTGCTGTCATCAAATCAAAATCTCCTGGGGTTATCAATAAGTGGTCTGTATCCAAATCCTGTCTTTAATGGACATTATTTATTATTCTTCTGTATTTCTTCACTGTTCTTATTATTCAGTATTAAAAAGAAAATACAGTATATAGGTATCGTATCATCAACATTTATCCTTATTGGATTATTCTTTTGTCAACAAAGAGGTGGCTTTTTTATTTCTTTAATAGTATGGCTATATCTTATTTACAGATATATATCAAAAGAAATAAAAAATAAGTACTTAACAGTAATTGTATTATCTGTAGGATTGTTATATGCAATTTCTCATCTTATGGGATTTCTTGAATCATCAGATTCACGTTTATTAAGTGAATCTGATTCTGGTAGAGAAATGCTTTTAAGGGGATCTATTGATTATTATATAGAACATCCTATTTTTGGTGGTTACTCTGCATGTGTACATTTAATTGGACGACCATCACACAATTTGTTTGTTTCTGCTTTCTTAGCAGGAGGATTTTTAGGTGGTGTTACTCTTATATGTTTTATTATTAAATTAACTGTTATTGCCTTAAAACAAGCAACAATTAATGATATTATATCTCCTATTTCTTTACTGTTCATGGGGTTAGTGGCGGATTCATTAGTTCATAATACAGGATTTGTTGAAGGTGAACCTGCTACATTTGTTGCATTGGTATTGCTTGTATATACAAAAAAAATCAAAAGGGAAATATTATGAATATAAGTTTTATTATAAATAACTTAAGTTTTGGTGGAGCAGAAAAAATGGCAACTTTTGTTGCAAATTCGCTAGCTCAACGTGGACACAAAATATCTATCTTTGTACTTAGCAACAAAGGGTATACACATCAAGAAATAAATAAGAATATTTCTGTATATTATTACAATAAAACTCGGAGTAAAAACACATACATACAATATTACAATTGGTTAAAGTATATTAAGCCACTTGTAAAAAAAGAAAACACTCAAGTTTTGGTTTCTTTCTTAGGTATACCAAATCTCGTATGTACAATATTAGGGAAATTACTAAATGTCCCATCTATAATATCAGAAAGAGGAGATCCATATACGGCATTTAGCGATGGAAGATTAGTAACAAAAATACTACTTTGGATTTATAATCATTCAAACGGTGCTGTATTTCAGACTGAAGAGGCTTCAAAGTTTTATAATATTGCATTACAAAAACGCTCAAAAGTAATACCTAATCCAATCTTTTTGAAAGGACGAATTCCGACTATTAATTATGATGATTTACCTAAAACTATTGTGTATATTGGAAGACTTGATAATTATCAAAAGCGTTTAGATATTTTACTTTCTGCTTTTCATGAATTTTATAAAAATCATAATGAGTATAAATTGGTTATATATGGAAGAGGACCATCTCAGTCTTATATTGAAGAATATATTAGAAACAATTCTCTCTCCAAATGTATTGACTTAAAAGGAGTTTCTACATCCCCAATGGAAGATATGGCTAAAGAAGGAATATATGTCATAACTTCTGATTTTGAAGGTATTTCGAATTCTTTGTTAGAAGCAATGGCAATAGGTATGCCAGTTGTAACAACAGACCATTCACCAGGTGGTGGTCGTCTGCTGGTACAGGATCATAAAAATGGCATAATAGTACCAAGAGGTAATCCACATTATATAGCGAATGCCTTATCAGAATTTGCAGACAGTCCTACTTTATGTAGACGTTGTGGACTTGAAGCAACAAAAGTAATTCAAAGATTTGAATCTAAAAAAATTATCAGTATATGGGAATCATATATTACTGAAGTTTTTAATTTAAATAAACAACATAATAAAAATTGAACAAATGGAACCTATAAAGTATTTTTTTGAATGTCTTATACCTATAACCGTATGTAACATGAAATGTCATTATTGTTATGTTGCTCAACGTGGTTATAGAACTATGAAAATGGCAGAGATGAAATACTCTGCCAAGCAAATAGCTGCTGGTCTTAGCCATAAACGGTTAAATGGAGCAGCATATATAAGTATTTGTGGTGCAGGAGAAACAACATTGGTTAAAGAATTGCCTGAAATAAGTTTGGAACTTTTAAAGGAAGGTCATTATATCAACATTACTACAAATGGAACATATACTCGTTTCTTTAATACATTTATAGACTTAATACCAAAAGAAATGTTGGCAAGAGTTAATTTTTCTTTTTCTCTTCATTATTTAGAATTATTGAGGATGAAAGCATTTGAAAAATTCTTTGCAAACATCAAAAAGGTTAAGGAAGCAGGGTGTTCGTTTATGGTTCAATTTAATTTATGTGATGAATATGAGCCATATCTTGAAGATATAAAAAAAATGTGTATGAAAAATGTAGGTGCACTTCCACAAATAGCAGCTACACGTGACGAATTCAATCTTTCTAAGGATATTAGGCTATTTACAAAACAATCTGCAAACGATTATTTTCATTCTGTGGATGATTTTGATTCACCACTATTTAAGTTTACAATGAAAAATTTTATGAAAAAACGTAAAGAATATTGTTATGCAGGTAAATGGGGAGGAAGTCTAAATCTTGCAACTGGAATTTTTCATCCATGTTATGGTAGTCCTGTTGCTTATGATATTTTCAAAAATCCCAATAAGCCTATTCCTTTTAAGGCTATTGGCAAACACTGCTGTTCCTTATTCTGTACAAATTCAAGCCATTTTATAAGTTTAGGTATGATTCCTAGTTATATTGCCCCAAGCTATGCTGAACTTAGAAATAGAAAAACAGAAGATGGTGAATGGTATAATAGTACCATGAAAGAAGTACTTAGTCAAAAAATATATGATCATCAAATACTTGATGGGAGTCTACAAAAAATAGATTCATATGTATACTATGGCTTCTGGAGCGTAGTAAATGATTGTAAAAAAATTATAAAGTGGGGGCTAAAGCCAATTTTAAAACGATGATAAAGTCATTTTATGATAGAATTCCAAAGATTTGGATTTCTAATTTCAAATACATTATTGCTAAATCTCAGAAACCAGTAGTGCCAAATAAAAAGAAAGCTTACATTTTTCTAGCAGCTGATTATGGTAATCTCGGTGATATTGCTTTAACATTTGCACAAAAACAGATGCTATTGAAATATTTTCCTGATTACACTCCAATTGAAGTTCCATCATCAATATCTATGGGTGAATTAAAAGGTTATATTCATAGTGTAACGAAAGATGACATTGTTACTATAATTGCAGGAGGAAATATGGGGGATATTTGGAGTTGGTTTGAGGTGCGTCGTCAACTAATTATAAGTAAACTAAAAAAGCATATAATTTTTCAATTTCCTCAAACCACCACTTATACCAAAGCAAGATTAGGTCAAAATCTTCTTACAAGTGCCAAGACTCTATATAAAGGAAAAAGAATAAAAATGCTTGCTCGTGAAAAGATGTCTTATTCTTTTATTCAGGATAATTTTAGTTGTCAATCATTTCTTGCTCCTGATATAGTTATGACTCTAAAATATTGGCATAATCCGAAGAAAAATGGAATTCTTCTATGTTTAAGAGATGATAGGGAAAAGATTTTGAGCAATAATAATCAGTCCGAAATAATGTCGATAATAGAAAATACCAATATTGATGTTTCTTTTGTTGATACTAAGATTGATGATACGTTTATATACAATAAACGATATTATCTATTAGAACAATTTCTTGAAAGAGTTTCTAAAGCAGAAGTTATCGTTACCGACAGATTACATGGAATGATTTTCGCATATATAACAGGAACTCCTGCTGTTGTTCTGCCAAACTCTAACAATAAGATCAAAATGTGTTACGAATGGATTCGTAATTGTGGTTTTATACATTTTATACCTTCTTATACTACGGCTGATTTTAAGCTTGCATTAGACTCTGCCTTAACAGATAAGGTTGATAAATCGACCTTGGAATCTAATTATGTTTATTTTCAGTCTATTTTTAACAATATATTTGAAAATGAAAAATAAGGTAAGTATAATAGTTCCTGTATATGGGGTCGAAAAATACATAGAGCGTTGTGCAAGATCTTTGTTTGAACAAACTTTTAAAGATATTGAGTATATCTTTGTAAATGATTGCACTAAAGATAATTCAATGAGTATTTTGGAAAACGTTATAAAAGACTATCCATATCGCAATATACGTATAATAAACAAAGTGTCTAATGAAGGATTGCCTCAAGCTCGAAAAACGGGTGTGTTGGCATCTACTGGTAATTATATAATGCATATCGATTCTGATGATTGGGTAGATCTTAATATTGTTGAAAAGCTTTATTTAAAGGCTATAGAAGAAGATGCAGATATGGTATGTTGTGATTGGACCGAAGAATACGGAGATAAAAGTATTGTTTGTCATCAGCAACCAATGTCTACATCGGAATACTATAAAAGCATACTTCATTTTAAATCTTTTGCATATGCATGGAATAGACTTACCAGACGAGAACTCTATGATGATATTGAATTTCCTATTTCATATATGCTTGAGGATTTTGTTATTACATCACAGCTGGTATCAAAATCAAATAAAATTTGCTTCTTATGTGAGGCATTAAACCATTATTCAAAAATGAATAGTGGTCAAAGTATGTCTGAAGAGAAGCGCAAAAGCAATATGATACAAAAAGTTTCTAATATTTTTTTCGTGTGGAATCTATTAAACTCATCATCAAAAAAAGATACGTATCGTGAGGAATTGGATAATATGGTATATTATATGCTTAGTATATGTCTTTGGGATAGAATTATCTCAGATGTAGATAATAAAATATTAGGAACTTTAATCAAAGAACTTAGACATTTAAGAATAACTAAAAATAATAATAACACACTTATCCAACAGCTACTCATTAAATTTTATTTTTGTACATCACTTTATAAACTTATATATCGATGAAACTATCAATTGTAGTAGTAACAATGAATAGAGCCAAACAATTAATAGAAGCTCTTAATAGTTGTATAAACTGTATTATACCAGAAGATACAGAATTTGTCATCATTGACAATGCATCTACTGATGATACAAGTTACGTAATAAATAGTTTTTTTACAACACATAAGTACAAATACTATTATGAACGTCTGGATGAAAATATTGGTTGTGGAAGAGGTCGCAATTATGCATATTTAAAATCTCATGGTGATTACATATATTTCCTTGATGATGATGCTTACATTGATTTATCAAGGAATAAAGATTTCTTTAAAGATGCTATAACAATATTGGATAATAATCCTCATGTAAAAACTTTGACAACTCAGATATATGACAATATGTGGAAAAAGAACAGAGTCGATTTAATAGGCCCCAAATTTACAGATGGATTATATAAGATTTATATGTTTTGTGGAGGTTCACATTTTCTAAAAAGAGATTTCTTTAAAGATGCCAATCCATATTATGATAATAAATATGGATATGAAGAAATATTTCCATCGTTAAGAGTCTATAATGAAGGCTTTATTAATGCATTCGCTCCCAATTTATTGGTAATCCATAATCCAATTATAAATAAATGGGATGAAAAAAGTAAAGAAGGAATTCGTTTGGCTGCAATGGGACTAGCTCAAACATTATTGATGCGTTTTACATTATTTCCATTTTTTATAAAGCCTCTAAACATATTAGCTTTCATTGCAAGATTACTACCACGTATGTCTTGGAAGTTAACAACCTATACTATATCTATAATCATGACAACAGAAATAAAAAAACGAGAAGAATCGACATTAAAGTATTCTACTGTCTTAAAGTTATTTAAAGACTTTCGTTTTTCTATATTTTAATTTATATAACATGAATAAAGTTTTAGTTTTAGGATATTTTGGCTACTTGACAAATCAGTTGGATGGCCAGACAGTAAAGACAAGAGATGTGTATCGTTTGGCAAAAGGACAATTAACGGATTATGATGTCGAATATTTCGACACTCAGTCATTGCAGAAGAGCAAGCTTCTCCTCTTCAAGATGTTCTTTAGAGTTATGTGTTGCAAAACATTATTCTACTTGCCGGCACACAACAACTTGAAAGTCTTTTTCCCTATAATATTCTTGTTGTCGAAATTGTTTCGGTTTAATATACACTATTTCGTTGTTGGAGGTTGGTTAAGGGAGTATCTAACCAATCTTCCAATACACCGCTTCATGCTTGGACGGATAAAGGGAATTCATGCCGAAACCCAACGATTAAAAAAAGAATTAGAAGAATATTACGAATTCAAGAATGTGGATATTTTCCCTAATTTCCGATTCTTTGATTTTAATCCCAAACCCACAGAGTCGAAGAAACTCCGTATTGTTTTTATGGCTCGAATAATGAAACAGAAGGGATTGGATTGGATTTTTAATTTAGCTGATCATATTGTTGCTAATGGCCTGCAAGAAAAATTCTCTATCACTTTCTTCGGTCAGGAAGCAGATGAAGACAAAGAATACTTCGAGGGGAAAGTGAAGCAATATGACTTCGTGGAGTATTGTGGTCATCTGCAACCAGAGCTGATTCACGAAACGCTCAGTCAATATGACGTAATGTTACTGCCTACTCATTTCTATACAGAAGGTCTTCCTGGCTCTGTAGTGGATGCTTATATATCAGGTATTCCTGTTATTGTTACAGAATGGAAGCATTCTCACGAATTTGTTGATGATGGAAAAAGTGGGTATATTGTTCCATTCAAGGATGGCATACAACAGATGATTGACAAAGTGTTGTTGCTTGAAAAAGACAGAGAGCTATTACGACAATTGAAAACAAATGCTCTTGTAAAACGTATGGAATTCGCTCCTCCTAAGTTGGAAAAGATTGTAATGGAGGGGTATTTTTTAGCCATCTGTTTTGTTTCTCGTGTTGAAAAGTCAAAAGGCTTGGATACTTTGAAGGAGGTTTCAAAGATTCTTTCAAAGTATGGACTGGACAAATATGTCAATATAGACTTCTACGGACAAAAGACAGACACATATTTTGACACACATCTTAATGCAATAGACATATATAAGTATAAAGGGGTGTTGCAACCTAACGAAGTGATTCCCACATTAAAACGGTATGACGCTCTAATATTTCCATCACATTACATTGGAGAAGGTTGTCCCGGCATCTTAGTAGAAGCACTTTCTGCTTCCTTACCGATTATTGCTTCTGACTGGAAATACAACAGTGAGTTTGTGGTAAATTGTGATAATGGTTTCCTTTGTGAAACCTATAATTCCAATAGTTATGTTGAAGCAATAAAAGTGCTATTGCTTAATAAAACAATTAGAGAAAGAATGGCAGAACGAGCCTATAAAAGGAGTGGTGATTTTTCTGTTAGCAAGGCGAGAGTGTTGTGTAATCAATATCTTAAATAAGTAATAAAATGAATATGCCACAAATATAGCATTAACTATAAGAATAAATATGAGCAAATTATTTATCGGGGGGAGGGGATTTTAGCAAACCTCTATCATTGGGCGCATCCTGATGTACTGGAAGAACACATTCCATATTGGTTTAAAAGATCAATTGCCGGTGAACTTTGGCATTTAATTCGCAAGACTATTTGTCAAAATATAGCGTCGAATTGTGTACTGCCCCAGTGCGTATAGCCCTTTATCGCCTATGTGGCTTTAAAATAGGAAAGGGTTGTTTTATTGGGATGAAATGCTATTTCGATGACCTATGTGTTGATAAAATTATTATTGGCAGCAATGTGACAATCTCGTATGGAGTGTATTTTGCCTGTCATGGACGAAAGCAGGGACATAACAAGATAGTAATAAAAGAATAGGTATGCGTACATCCATAACAGCTCGACATGATATTGAAATAGGTAAAGGTGCTGTGACTGGTGCTATGGCATTGGTTAACAAATCGATACCTGCAGACAAAACGGCTGTTGGTGTGCCATCCCGTGTAATAAACAATGATTGAGTCGTGAGAAAGGAATTGAGAATATTGAAAATATTGGAATACCATGATATATTTCCTGAAAAAGGAAATGTTAACATCAAAGCAATATTGAGGAAATATAATCGCGAAAAACTGATTCAGATTGTAAATGTACTTAGTTTGAACTATGGTAATGCTTTTATGCCAGATACGACATTCTTCTCGGAAATAAGTAAGGATAAAATAGAAGAACTCAATGTTAGGTTTCAGAAGTTTGCCCCTAATCTTCAACATCAGCGAATCTGTTATTGCACACAAAGAACAATATTAGAATTATTGCGCTATATATTTTCCATTCCTATTAAGGAATATCGAGATAATGGAAACGAAGAAGATTTGGAATTAGATCTTTTTCTTGTTGTCATACAACTTAATGAAAATCTGATGGAATTTTCAGGGAACGATGATGATAAGAAATTGCCTATGATGATTTATTTCTTAAGGTATGTTCTGAATGATGTTATAGACACAAGTTGGAAAGATACATGTAAAACACAAATCTTTTATTTCTATAAACTTAAAGAATTTCTTGAATTAGAAGACAATGATAATTTGTGTGTTGCTTTTTGCAATAAATTGAACATTGAAACTTTAGATGAATATTTTGTTACTGTATTTGGGCTTGTTGCATTGTATGTGGAAGAACAACAACAGAAACGTAAAGGTTGCCCTCTCTTAGTTGTTGAGGATAATGAACTTTTATCCGAGAATGTGTGTGATTATCTGTCGCTGGATATAAATGCGACCTATCCATACGACAGTAAAGAGGTCAATGATAGAGATTGCAATATAGACTATCGCATATTCCGTTCGCATCCATTGATAAAATACGAAAAAGGTAAGTATTATATCTATAATTTACCACTTCTCTGTGAGAGATTATATAACAGTTTGTTTTTTGATTTGAAATCACTGCACAAAGGCAATTTCTTTCAATTCTATAATAGCAAGTTTGTTGAACATTATTTATTTCAACATTCTATATTGGAATGTATTAGTAAAAAATCTACAGTTTTTTTCCCACACAAAGAAGACATTGGTAAGGCAGAACAAAAAGACCAACCAGACTTTTATATCAGAGAGAAAGATTCGATTATACTATTTGAGTGCAAAGGAATTAAGCTGAATGGAATGTTGAAAGATAGAGCTGATTTATCAGATGTAATCGAAGAACTGAAAAACAAGTTGTTTCTATCTGAAAATAATGTGGATAAGAAAATAAAGAAAAAAACAGAAGCTGTAGGTGTCACTCAACTTATTAAACAGATGAATCTGGTAGAGGATGACGAATTTATTTGGGATGAAGACATACCTAATGAGGTTTCCTATTATCCTGTGCTTGTCATAGAAGATCCTAAAATTGTTCAGCTTGGTCTTATGTCTATTATAAATGAATGGTATCAGCCATTGATTCAAGAACAATTAGCTGAAACAGTATCTAATCCAATAGTTGTTATGTCTATAGACACTTTGTTCTTTTATAAGGATATCTTTATGAGGAAAGGTTTCGTAAATGTCTTTGAAGATTTTTTTAGATTCAATAAAAAATGTGGAAAGACTGGTGTAGATTGGATATTGAATGAGTTAGCTGATTTCAATGGTTATATGAGAAGTACTTATAAGCCTTGTAAATCTTCACTTAACTATAACAAACAAATGGTGGCTGATACAACTACAAAGTATAAGCAACAATTAGCAAAAATAATAAGAGATATACAAAAATAATAGATTATGCAAGACTACGGATTGGTGTCTGTCATCACTCCCACTTGGGCATGTGCTGATTTTATGGCAGAGACAATCAAAAGTATACAGGCACAGACTTACCAGAACTGGGAACTTCTTATTCAAAACGACTGTTCTAAGGACAATACACTTGAGGTGGTTAAGCCGTTTATGGAGGCAGACAAGCGTATCAAGTATGAATGTAATCCTTCTCTTATCATGAATATACAGAGATGAGTGGGGATGCCAAAGGCTTGGGCGTGTATGTGTCGGGAATAAAGAAAGTGAGCAAGTTGGCTATGGTCCTTGGCTGATTTTCACCAAGCTCTTGCAAAAGAATTGGAACGGCACTCTTGCAAAGTTCAAGAAATAAGTTTAACTTTGTATTTTAAAGTTTATCAGCTAAATAATTAAGGTTATGATTCACGAAACAATACATATAAAGAACTTAGGACCTCTTGAAGATACTGGCGTTATCGATATAAAACCACTGACGGTATTTATTGGAAATTCAGCAAGTGGCAAGAGTACGCTCATGAAGGCTCTTGTATTGATGCGCTACATATTCAAACGCCTTTCTATCAGAGCTTATTTCCATAACTCGCATATAGAAGAGAATGTTATAAACTTTAGGTTCAGGGATTTGTTGCGTGATAATATGAGTGTACTGGTTACTGCAGATACATACATTCATTATGTTGTTACTATAAACGGGAATTCGTATTCTGTAAGTTATTCAGGTGGTAAGCTGTCTTACAATGCTATAATACCCAACGAGGACTTATGCTTCTTCAAAGAAGTGTGGGTAGCAGAATCAAGAAGTGCAATAGCCCCACTGTCAAGTCAGGGTACATTGGCAAAAAACGCTTATTTGGGTTTTTTCTTTAATGAAACATTTACCGAATTTGACAATGCTACTGATGCCATAAAGCATTTTGACTTGAACTACATAGGTTTGGACATGAATGTGGAACGCGGAGGCAACAACCAAAAGAAGTTTATACTTAAGCCTAAAGACAAAAATTACTCTTCGTTTGAACTTCGACATGCGTCTTCAGGTATACAGACAACAGCGCCTTTAATTGCCATGATGAACTATTATGCCCAGGCTTTTGACTTTAAGTCGGCTCAGAAGCGTAGTATCATTGACTTGTTGTTTGAAAAGAACCTTACCACTCAGTATCGCCCAGAAATGGAACTTACAGATATGCCAAGATATGTACACATACATATAGAGGAACCGGAATTGAGTCTTGACCCTACTTCTCAGATTCAGATGTTGAACGAGATAATACGATTGGCGTTCTATTCAAAGGTCGACAGCCGTGAAATAGGATTGGTACTTGCTACACATAGTCCATATATAATTAATTCTCTGAATCTGTTGATGAAGGCTCACGACTGCAAGACGGATATTGACGGTGCACATGTAGACTATGAGGACCTTTCGGTATACCAGATTCTGTCGGGAGGAGTAGTTGACTTGAAAGTTAAAAACATTCACTACGTCAACACGGATAGACTCTCAGAGGATATTAATAACATATATGATAAATACCAAGAATTAAAGCAGCTGCAAAATGAAGAATCTCTTGGAAAATGACCTTCCTGCGTTTTATGGCGTAGGAAGAAGATGTATATGTGATGAAAACACAACAAGTTTGAGTGAATTTGACCTTACAGAGGATGACACACAATTTGTTGTTGGTTACAAAAAGGGGTATGCGTCTTTTTGTGGCAATCCGTTTAACTTGAGTGTAGTCAATTATGATACATATATTGGCAGATATACAGGTACCAAAATCTCTGATGGTAAGCGCAGGTGTGACTTTATCCTGACAGATACTGACACTCATAATATTATTCTATTGTGTGAGGTGACAAGCTCTATAGGCGGAATAGAAAATCTATCTCGTCCTATTGAAAAGACCCAAAAAGATGGAACAAGAACTGTTGTTTTCCCCAAAGGAAAATATCAAAAGGTTGAGCTTCAACTCTATCAGAGCTTGGAAACCTTAACTGAGGTGCCATCAATATCGTCGTATATAAACAAGAAGAAAAGAAAGGTATGTTTAATGTCATACCTCATAAAACGAACAGAGAACAATGCTATTAATGCTTTCAACAGAAATCGATTGATGGAAGCAGAGGAGGCTGGCGAAAATGGCGCACAGATAAGTTGTCCACAAATAGAACAGTTTGGCTTTGATTATTATAGAATAAGTCATGACTATTCTTTCAAAATAGACAACAACAGTAAATAATAATATATCCCCTCCCGAGTGGCGGCACTAGCGCAGAGCGATACTGCGGTGGGGAACTTCAAATTGATTTTATTCTATTTTTACTATATGCTGTATGGGCTTTGATGCTCATACGACAGCATATTGTATTCCTTTATATTCAAGCGAAGATTTTTATTATGCAAGACTACGGATTGGTGTCTGTCATCACTCCCACTTGGGCGTGTGCTGATTTTATAGCAGAGACGATAAAGAGTATTCAAGCGCAGACATACCAGAATTGGGAATTGCTCATCCAGGATGACTGCTCAAAAGACAATACACTTGAGGTGGTAAAGCCGTTTATGGAAACGGACGAGCGAATCAAATATGAATGCAATCCACAAAACTCTGGTGCTGCCATAACCCGAAACAATGCTTTGCGCAGAGCAAAAGGACGATGGATTGCTTTTCTTGATTCAGATGATTTGTGGTTGCCAGAGAAGTTGGAGCATCAACTGAAGTTTATGGTGGAAAATGACTATGCCTTCTCTTATCATGAATATACGGAGATGAGCGAGGACGGCAAGGACTTGGGCGTGTATGTGTCGGGAATCAAGAAGGTGAGCAAGTTTGCCATGTTTATGTGTTGCTGGCCTGGATGTTTGGCAGTGATGTATGACAGAGAGCGCATTGGACTGGTGCAGATAAAAGATGTAAGAAAGAATAATGATACTGCCCTTTGGCTGAAAGTGGTAAGAAAGGCTCCTTGCCATTTGTTGAAGGAGAACTTGGCGAGATATCGCCGTCGCAAGGTGAGCATCACTCCGAAGCCGTTGTGGAAACGCATCTGGGCACATTATCCTTTGTTTCATGTGGCAGAGGGGATGAACCCCGTGATGGCTACGTTCTGGACCATGATGAATGTAGTGGGCAACGGCTGGAAGAAAATGTGGTATGTGAAGAAGCTGAAATAAGACCTCCATGAACAAATCTGCTGACGCTTTATTACAATTATCAGACATAGTCATAAACGGACGGGAACAGACAATTCCCGACAATGCCGACTGGCAGGATGTGTTGGCGCTTGCCAAGAAACAAGGCATTCGCGCTTTGGTATATGATGCATTCGACAACCTCAAAAAGAGTGGGACTGATATCAAAGGATTTCCAGAGAACGAGCAGATAATAAAGTTCTACACCCAGACAGTACTGACGGAAAACTCGCATACTAGGTATTTCGAATTGGCAAAGCACGTTTCCGGAATGTGGAAACGGCATGGCATAAAGACAATAGTATTCAAAGGATTGGCGCATAGCCGTTATTATCCGAAACCAACACATCGAGAACTGGGAGATTTTGATTGCTACCTGATCGGCAGTAAGGGGAATTGTGCGTATGGGCAAGGAAATGACGTGGCGCGCAAGTATGGTTTGAAGGTTGATGACGGATGGTATAAGCATTCGCACATCATCTACAAGACGCTGACAATCGAGAATCACCGGTTTTTCACTTCTGCCCGACGTGGCGGAACGGATATGACTCTACATAAATTCATTACAGATGCGATAGGCGACGCAAGCCAACTCGACAGGCTTGACGGGACAGACATTTATACGCTGCCAATAGAAGCGGAAGGTTTGTTCATGCTTTATCATTCGCTTACGCATTTCTTGGTGGAGGGAATCCGTCTGCGTCATATCGTGGATTGGGCATGCTGGATAAAAGCGAATCAAGACAAACTACAGTGGAAGGAGTTTTATGAACTTTGCAAACGGTTCAGACTGGATGGCTTTACGGATGTTCTGAATACTATCGCAGTGGAATATCTCGGCGTAGAACTGCATGACAAGACGATATTCGCTGACAGCAGGTATGCCGCAAGGACTATAGAGAGCGTTTTTAACGACGACACATCAATCTACAATCGTGGCAAAGGACGATGGTATGAGCGTTTGCATGTCATCGGCAACGCTTTCAAACATTCTTGGAAATTCAGACATGTAGCACACTATAGCACGATTGGCTATGTGTGGCAGTTTGTATATGGTTTCTTGAAACGAAAAGAAGGGAAACAAGAATAAACATTTTAATCAATAAATACATATTATGACAATGAAATTGCGTAATGTGCCTTTCTCTCCGCCTGATATGACGGAGGCAGAGGCAAATGAGGTGCGTGATGCCATTTTGTCTGGTTGGATAACAACCGGACCGCGCACAAAGAAGTTGGAAAAAGAAGTTGCAGAGTTTGTAGGCTCAGACAAAGCGGTTTGCCTTAACTCGCAGACGGCTTGTGCTGAGATGGCTTTACTTCTGTTATGCGTGGGCGAAGGTGATGAGGTGATAGTGCCTGCTTATACCTATACGGCAAGTGCTTCTATCGTGGAACACGTGGGAGCGACGCTCGTTTTCGTGGATGTGCAGAAGGATTGCCTTGAGATGAACTATGAAGCTGTAGAGAAGGCTATCACTCCCAAGACTAAGGCTATCATTCCTGTGGACTTGGCTGGTATTCCTTGCGACTACGACCGCTTGTTTGCCATAGTGGAGGGCAAGAAGGATATCTTTACTCCAAAGACTGACTTGCAGAAGATGATAGGACGAGTAGCCATTTGCTGTGATGCCGCTCATGCATTCGGCGCTTCGCGCAAGGGAAAGATGGTGGGAGCGATAGCAGACTTCTCTTCTTTCTCGTTCCATGCCGTGAAAAATCTTACTACGGCTGAAGGTGGTGCGTTGTCATGGAATCTGCCTTTCGGCAATGAAAAGGTTGTGAAGGACTTGGACAAGGATGCAGAGAACGTGTTCAGCGGTGTGCCGGAGATTGATGGCGAGACTTGGAACGAGAACCTTTATCGCAAGGCACAGCTGCTTAGTCTGCATGGTCAGAACAAGGATGCTTTGGCCAAGACGAAACTCGGTGCGTGGGAGTATGACATCATTGGTGCTTGGTATAAATGCAACATGACAGATGTGGTAGCAGCTATCGGACTGGTGCAGATGCAGCGCTATAAGGGTATGCTGGAACGTCGCAGAAAGATGATCGAGCGCTATGACGAGGCTTTCAAGAACTTGAATGTTGCTGTATTGACTCATTATACAGAGGAGTATGTTTCATCTGGTCACTTGTATTTGGTCAGACTGTTGGGCAAGACACGTGAAGAAGCCAACAAGGTGATTGAGCAGATGGCAGAACGCGGCATCGCAACGAACGTTCACTATAAGCCACTGCCAATGATGACAGCCTATAAGAAACTGGGCTTTGACATCAAGGATTTTCCTAATGCCTATCACATGTTTGAAAATGAAATCACACTGCCTCTGAATACGAAAATGACAGATGAAGATCTGGAATATGTGATTGAGAATTTCGTAGAGATAGTATCTAAATTGTAATACTTAACCTTTAAAAAGCTTGAGGATGAAGGTGCAGAATCTTTGTCTTCAAGCTTTTTTTATGAAAAAATATATGAAAAGATTATTTGACATTGTTGCATCTGGTTGTGGACTGATAGTTTTAAGTCCGTTATTCCTGATATTGGCAATATGGATTAAACTGGATTCCAAAGGGCCTGTATTTTATCGTCAGGTGCGTGTAGGACGAAAGAACAAGGATTTCCGTATATTCAAATTCCGTTCGATGCGAGTTGGAGCAGATAAAGGTTCGTTGGTGACTATCGGCGGCCGTGACCCTCGTGTCACACGTTCAGGATATTACATCCGTAAGTACAAGTTTGATGAACTGCCACAGTTGATCAATGTGTTTACAGGCGACATGAGTCTGGTCGGTCCACGCCCTGAAGTGCGCCACTATGTGGATTACTGGACTCCCGAACAAATGCATGTGTTGGACGTTCGTCCAGGCATTACGGATCCTGCGAGTATTAGATTCCGCAATGAGAATGAACTGATGGAAAAGGCTGCAGACCCAGAGGATTACTACATCAACGTAATTATGCAGGAGAAGATAAGACTGTATTTGGAATATGTGAAGAACAGTTCGTTTTGGTATGACATAAAACTTATTTTCGAAACATTTAAAGTGATTATCACTGAACGATGACAAGTGTATCAATTGCCATTTGGCAATTCTGTAAATACTTGCTTGTTCCCCAAAGGTCTAAACGTTTACTAAACAATGATTAATATGGAACTTGATAAAAAAAACGTGGAAAAGCTTAAAAAGGACATTGAATGTATAACTGATATGGAACGCCTTCTGGTTCTATGGACCTTATAACCCCTCTTTATGTATCACGTATGCTGAATGTGCCGTTGGAAGAAGTGGAGAAGGTGATGAGGTATTTGGAAAAATGAAGCATTACAACAACCATCGTATACTTATCATACTGCATAGAATGATACTCGCCACACTATTTGATATAGTGCAGCGAGCCAAGAGGAGTCTGGCAAAAGCCCACTCTCTAACCCACTTGGTTGCCCGTTAGTGCAGTAGTTTTTTACGCCTGCAACGAAGTACAGTTACACCGGCCTTCATAACGTTCCCCCTAAGTTCATCAAGAGTCTATTTATAGTCGCTACCTCCCATAGTCGACTTGCATGCAAAAGTACACATAAAAAGTTGAAAAATGGCAGAAATCAATAATAACCTACAAAATATAACAAATTTAGACTTGTCGGGGCAGAATCTGGAAGAAATCCCTGAATATGTGTTTCAATGTAAGAACCTTAGAAAATTGGTTTTACATAACAATAAAATCAGAAAAATATCAGGAAATATAAGATCTCTAAGAAAACTCAGATCATTAGATCTCTCCAATAATAACATTTCTGTTATCAACTTTCAAATTCTTAAATTGCCAAGCCTAAGAATATTAAACATGAGTTACAATTCTATTCTCTCAATTCCTCATGAAGTTGTTGAGTCACAAATAGAACAACTTATTTTAATAGGTAATGAACTGAAAAAAGTTAGTTTCAACGGTTGGAGTAATCTAAAAAAACTCAACCTTAGTAATAATAATATTAAAATAATTGAGTTAAATGGACTATTCCCTAACTTGGAATATCTTTGGATTGGAAACAATCCACTTCAGACGATATTAATTCCCCAAGACTCGCTACCTAAGATAAAAGGCATATACACATATTCATATTCTTCTAAACGAAAAGAAGCAAACATTAAATACCAGCAATTACTATCAAAACGAGAGAATGTTGCTTGCGTATTTTGGAATCAAATCCATGTGAGTAATGATAAATATATTGACATGCTACCTTCTGAAATGATAACCGAATTAAAACAACTTTTAGCAGATTTTCTGGGAAAGGCACAAAAGAATGCAAATAGTCGAGAAACTATTGAAGCATATCATGATTGGTATAATCGTGCATGTGTTATTTTTGTCAATCAGTTTGGGAATAATGATCTAGACGTAGTTAGATTTCGAAACGTGAATAATAGTGGTAATGGATATACCCTCATGGACAACTACCATGAAATCAACTCGTGTTATGCAATTCTTCTATCAAGATTAAACAATAATCAAATGGAAACAAATTCCAATAACAATAATAAGAAACGGCTTAAAGTATTCATAAGTCATTCCAGTAAAGACAAATATTTCGTAGAAGCATTAGTACGATTGTTGGAATACATAGGACTGGATGAAAACACAGTATTCTGCAGCTCTGTTCCTGGATATGGAATAGGTTTTAACAAAGACATATTCGATACACTTAGAGATCAATTCAAGGAACATAATCTATATGTAATATTTGTGCATTCTAAAAATTTCTATCAAAGCCACGCTTCCCTCAATGAAATGGGAGCTGCCTGGGTTTTGAAAACGGACTTTTGTTCATTCTTGACAAAAGGGTTTAACTATGAAGACATGGATGGAGCTATAAGGCCAAATGATAGAATATCTATCAAAGTAGATAATGATGAAGCGAAAAGTCTATTAAACGACTTTAAAGAACAAATATGTCAAAAGTTTGAACTGACATCTAGGAATGGAAACGTTTGGGAAATAAGAAGGGATGAATTCATAAGGGAAGTGCTTAAGTAAACTTTGTAAAAAAAATAGTCCATTCAAATTGATTTTAAAAATATGTGGTCTGATAATGAAACAACGCAAGATTTGCTAGGATTTCAAGTCCATGCCGACTTGCTCAAAAAGATAGTTTTAAATGATGCCATGTTGCCTATCTCAATTGGAGTGTTTGGCAATTGGGGATCAGGGAAAAGCAGTTTGATGTTATTGCTTCAGCAGTCATTACAAGAATGGGAGGAGTCACAACAAAATGAGCAGCATAGCATCATACTCCAAGTTTATTTTAACAGTTGGCAGTTTGAGAGTTATGACTCCACCAAGCTGACAATGATAGAAAGTATATTGGAAGCACTTGACAAAGACATTAACACACGGAAAGATGTATTTGAGCGAACAGACGATTTACTTGCAAGAATAAACTTTCTGAAAGTTGGTGTCTTCATTCTAAAAAAAGCATATGACAATCTTACTCCTGATTGGTTGAAGAAATGGCTGCCTAAAAAGGATGACATAGATAAGATAACGGGAAAGGATAAATATAACAACCTACTTGAAGACGTAACCAAAGGTAATACTTCAAAATTCATTGCCACTTTCAGAGAACTTTTCGAGGATTTGGTTAAAGACATGAGGTATAAAGCCGTAATAGTCTATGTTGACGATTTAGATAGATGTGACCCCAAAAGAATTATCGGTTGCTTGGAGGCCGTTAAGTTATTTGTGAATGTAAAAAATACAGCATTTGTAATAGGTGCAGATGAACGTATCATTGAATATGCTATAAGCCAACACTATCCTATTCAGATGAAGAAAGAAGATATATCCAGTCCATTTTCTGACTATCTGGAGAAACTTATTCAATTGCCATACAAATTGCCACGTTTGTCAGACAATGAGCAAGAAACTTATATCACGCTTCTTCTATGCAAAAATCATTTGAATGAGATTCATTTCAACAAAATACATCAGAAATATTTAGAGTTCCGAAAAACAGACAAGCATTCCAAATACAATATAGATGACATAAAGGCAAATATTCCAGAAAATCAAAATATTGATTTTTATGCTGTAGAATATCGTTTGCCAATTGTCCCTATCATTAAGCAATTCTTAAACGGAAATCCAAGGCAACTCAAACGATTTTTGAATACTTTATATGTACGCCAAGAGTTAGCAGATGTAGCAGGATTTAGGGATATTCGTCCCGATGTGTTAACCAAAATTATGGTACTGGAATACAATACGCTGTATAATTCCCGATTTGAAGAACTGTATAAACTTCAAAATGCGAATGAAGGTGTTTTGCCATTGGGAGACGTAGAACAAGAAGCAAAAACTGAAGAGGGAATCCAAAATACACAATGGAAAGACAACTGGTCGTCAGACTACTTGAAGCAATGGCTAAGTTCAGAACCGTCACTGAAAGATATAAATCTGCAAAATTACTTCTGGGTAGCACGCGATGCATTGAAGAATGAAAAACCAATAGCCTCGTTGGTCACGAGTAAAGTCATGTTGCTGTTTCAAAAATTGTGTACCTTGCAAACGATTGTTACGATGAAACGGGGATTGCCAGGAATTATTAATGCTTGTGACGATTCGGAAAAAGACATGATTATCCATTTGATAAACGATAATCTAAGAAAAGATCCGAAATCAGAGAATTGTTGGAGAATACTGAATTGCGACGAGAACAATTTATTGTTAAATAATAATATTGACAGAATTAAATTATTATTCAGCAATATGCGAACAGAAAATATTGATGCAAAAGCGGATGTGTTTTTTGTTAGGATGCAGTCTTCAAGTGAGGAAATACGTAACTATATAAATACATTGCCCAAAGCAAAACCTTTGTCAAGGGCTATAGAACGAAGAAATCAAAGACAATAAACATGGGTACATCACAATCTCATAATTTAAAATCGACTCCCAACTGGACAGCCACTAAACGTGCCATGACGAGCATTGCAAATGGGACAGGAAATAAATCTGCGACAAATGCAAAATTTATAGGAAACTTTGGTACGGCACTTGGTAATGGATTGTATCGAGGCGGTGGAAACGGTGGACATGGAGGTCGTAGAGGCAGTTCGTTTGGTCGTGCAGGAGGACGAGCTGTTACAAGATTGACAGCCGTCCTAAATGGTGTCAAGCAATATGGACTTATAGCAAGTTTGGGAGTTGACAACTTACCTGATGCACAGAAGCCAAAAACGCCACAAGATTTTAAGGAGTTACTGCTGAATGAAATTATTGGAGACAATGATTCCACGATGGATGATGCAGCAGCAACCTATGCTATGGATAAAGTGCTGAATGATATTTTGTCAGATTGCAAAGATGGACAAGAAATTGAAGAAAGACTTCAAAATGCAAATGAAGATGATATTTGTGAATGGATTATAACCTTTGAGGTGGAGTATATATTGGAATACTCGGCGGAATTGTTTCAAAGTCACATATTTGATAAAGGCAGCAATCCTGAGGATATAAAGAGAGAGATCAGAGGATGGTTGCATAACGAATTGGACGAGAAGTTGAGCAAAGAAATGACTCAAATCGACTTCAACAGCCAAGACGGAAAAGATTATCTTGATTCATTAACATCCGAAATTTTAGATATATGGAAACAAGAATAAGCATCAATTATACACCGTCAAGAATAAGTGAAGTATTTGGAACTTTTACTATTTCTTTCCGAGGAATTGACGGACAAATTCGCTCAGTTGATACAAAATTCGCCCCCAAACAACTATGGGAGTTTTCGCGAGACACGACTTCTGTTGCTTTTGACTTTCTAATATTGGCGTCGATTGTATATAATGTGGATAGAGCAGTCCATCGTCTGTCATATTCTGATGATGGATGGAAACGAGATTTAGTATTGTTGGATGTACCTGTTATCAATCTTGCCATGATGAATCATGGACGCGAAGCATTTAATAGAGCCATAAGTTTTCTTACAGGAGACAATTGGAACATACATTTCGTTCAAGCAAATCCTTATGATTATCGTCCGACAAAAAATATTAGAGATTACGACCTACAAGAGTTTGAAAAAGTTGCTTTATTCTCTGGCGGTTTAGACTCATTAATCGGTTTTATTGATGAAACGAATACGTTGTCTGCCAACAAAAAAGTACTACTTGTTTCTCATATGGAACTGGGTAAGGAACATAGCGACCAAAAAAGTATTTTAGAATATTGCAGAGAAAACAACATTTTTCAAAACAAATTTGAGCAAGTACTTCTAAATGCAGGTTTAAAACCTAAGTCATGGAATGTAAAAAGAACTCCATCTGAAAGCACATTCCGTTCAAGGTCATTGTTGTTTTTTGCCGCTGGAATATACGTGGCCCATAAAATATCACCAAACACTCCACTAATAGTACCCGAAAATGGAACAATATCAATAAATATACCTTTGGATAGCGGACGTAGAAGTGCTTGCAGTACAAGGACTACTCATCCCACATTCATAAAACGAATACAAGAAGCACTTCAATTGGTCGGTATCAACAATACTTTTAACAATCCATACAGATTGAAATCAAAAGCAGACATGATGAAAGACTGTGACAATGATGTGAATAAGAGTGTAATATTAAGACAATTATACTCAAAATCATGTTCTTGTGCAAAAAGAGGGCATAATAGTCATTGGGATAAACCAGGTGACGTTATACGCAATAAAAAAATCACTCATTGCGGAATGTGTCTGCCATGTTTATATAGAAGAGTTTCTTTAGATATTATAGGATTGGATTCAGCAGAATATGTTGGAACCGATGTCATGCATGGAACCAAGTACAATCTGAATATTCATAAACAGAAAAGAAACCATGATTTCAATGCCTTATTGTATTTTATAAAGAACCGAATGGATACAAATATCATCCGAAGAGAACTCTTTATGAATGGAATACGTAGCAAGCAGGAGCTCGATGATTATGTGTCGTTAGCGTTACATTCATATCAGCAAGTAAAAGATTGGATTGCAAGGAAAGGAACTCCCGAAATCAAAGGTAAAGCAGGAATCGTATGACAATAGATACTCATTGCCATTATGATATGATGGAAAATCCTGCAGAATATATTAGCAAGGCTGAAAATCAAGGTGACATAATTATAGGAATGACAAATCTGCCAAGTCATTATAGAATAGGAAAAGAACATGTCGTGGGATATAAACACATACGCTTGTCATTAGGTTTTCATCCACAATTGGCAGAAACGTCACAAAACGAATTGCATTTGTTTGATAGTCTCGTTAATTCCACTTCATACATAGGAGAAATAGGATTGGACTTTTCTTCTGCATATTCAAACTCGAAAGACATTCAAATAAAAAGTTTGAGACATATCCTTTCTAAAATATCCGGTGATACCCATAAACTTGTAAGTGTACACTCTCGGAAAGCAGAGAAAGAGTTACTTGCTTTACTTTTAGAATACAGAATACCAAACGTTGTTTTTCATTGGTATTCAGGAAGCATATCGTTGATAACAAAAATCGTCTCAGCAGGATATTACTTCTCCGTAAACGAAGCTATGACGAAATCGAATAATGGAAGGAGAATATTATCAACAATACCTAAAGAAAGAATTCTTACAGAGAGTGATGCGCCTTACAATAAACATTATAACATCAGAAATACATTAGAATATCTGAATATGTCGGAAACTGAAATATATAAAAATTTCAGATGTTTGATAAATAAAATGAAATATTGATTATGACAGCAGACCTGCATATCTGAAGTAGATTTTCGAGATAACAATAGAGACGAATAACTATTATCTTCTTTGTACAAAGAAGCACAAATGACAGAATAAATAAAACATGCACAAAGACTCATTCGATTTCGTCTACAATGCCGAAGGCGATTATTACGATTTAGTTGTAGACAAGAAAATACAGAAAGTCGTAGAAGAGCTGAAGGCATTGCCTCATGACGTACTAATCCGCTACCTGACCTATTGGTCTGAAGCCATAGACAGCCGTAAATACGTTGTGGAGAGTGATCTTCCACATGAAGAATGGTACACAGACTGTTGTGACTATGCAGCCAGTGAGACAGATGAAGAACGATATATGCATGCCAAGTGTATGACAGAAACACTTGGACATATGCTGCAAGACATCAAATGTAATCATCCTAATAAATATCCTGCTGCCATGCGCACGGTGAAGTCATGGAAGAACTACAGTTTTATAGGGTTCACACCTACCATGCGTGAGGAAATAGACAAGGTTTGGATAGGACCAAACACGTGGAATGATGGTAAGAAATCAGCAATGGCATATGTTCCATTGCTTAAAGTCTTTATGAAGCAATATAAAGCTGGTAAGAATGAGGAGACGGCAGGAAACGCTTTTTATCTTCTTGAACGACTTGCAAGGCTACACTGTAAGGATGCGGATTACTTTGAGCCAGACAGAGAGAGTCATTGTTCGTATTATGAGTTTCTATTGGAGGCTGTATGTCATATTCTGACACTCGTTATGAAAGACAAGCGTACGGAGCAACGATATAGTAATGCTATGGTTTGGCGTATTAACACGATCAATATGTTGTATGGGCAGATATTTCAGTCTTCATTTACTTGTTTTGAAGATTTTCTATATGGCGATGCTACAGAAGACACGTTTGTATTTGGCTACAACTGTTTGGTGGAGAAGAATACAGAAAATCAGTAAACATGATTTTGACGAATTAAGAATATGCCAGAAAAGAAAACATACAACTGGAACACATGTTTGAAGACAAATGGAGAAGAGGTCTTCCCTGCCCTGATTGCGTAGATGAAAGCAATTGGAGGGTATGGAAGAAGTACGTTTCCACGTTGATAGAAAAGCATATGTGTGCTGAAACTATGGAGATGGAGGAGTTTCAGAAGATATTGAGTGCTTTTCAAAAGGAAGAAGCACAACGCATTGCTCTGGAGGAGAAGTCTCAGGTTGCAGCGGAGGCTTGGGAACGGCGCAAGTGTATGGAACGTCCGAAGATAGATTTCGTTCCTAAAGGCTTGTATGTGAACTTGGAGGAAGTATACAGTAAGTATTTTCAGCAGGTGGTGACATTCATGCCGGAGAACCGGGATGATTTCATGTATATGTTGCGACTGTTGGAGCGTTGGGAAAAGAAGTCTGTACCTGCAGTGTTGGCAAAAGGCAGACCAGATGCAGCATATGCTATCGCTATAGAACTGTGCAAAAACCTTGATGTCAAAATTTGGCAAAACAAAAGGGCAACAACTATAATATCGAAGAGAAACAACTAACAATGTATATGAAAAAGTCAGCATCATACATAAATTGTGTAGAGCATATTGAAAAGATGCTCTCTTGCTTATCCCATTATATAGGAATCAGCAATTCACAGGGAACAAATGACATCAATGTGGCATGTGAGAATCTTGTGTTGATGCTGATGAACTCTGTTTATGGTTATAAGTTGGAAAATTTCAACGGCAAAAGACATATGAGCAATGCCGCTGGAATAGACCTTATAGATCTGACCAATAAGGTTTGTGTCCAAGTAACGAGCAAACATACGAAAAAAAAGTTAGATGACACATTAAAGTCGTGTAAAGAGAATTCAATGCTTAAACATTATAAGCTTAGGTTCTTTATAATTTCCGACAAAGCTAACAAGACAGTTCATTCATATAAAGATGAGGAATTCAAATTTGACGGTGCTACAGACGCTGTGGATTTCAGAACCCTATGTGCCGATTTGAAATCATTAGATCATGAACGGGTCATAGAACTCGATATGCGTATTCAGAGCTGGTTGGGTGAAAACTATTATGGTGTAGACGAATTTTGCAATGCCATTGAAAAAAGTAAAGACATATTGTTTTTTAAGGATGGCGAACAATACTATTCCAGAAAGATCAGTGCTTATTCCAATAAGGATGATTCTTATCTTGTAGAACGTTTCATAAATCCAGATAAATATAAAGAATATACATTAGAGGAATATGTAACTGGTAAAGCCAAAGGTTTTGAAAGCAAACAATGGTTACTCATAGCAGCAGGACAAGCAGGGAAAACATATGAAGCAAGAAAGTTATATTCTCTTCTAAAAGAAGATGAATCGGATGTGTTTCCTTTCTTTTTTGAAGCTAAAATGTTTAACCATAAGCATGAATTAATTATTCCACATTTCTGGCAATCAAATCATATCGTTTATATAATAGACGGTTATGATGAAATCAGCAGTGAGGAACTACGTGAGAAATTCTTGATTGAGATAACAACCTTACAACGCAAATATCCGGAATTGCGTATAGTCATCACATGTAGAAGAAACTTCATCGCAAATGAAAAAGTCTTAACTGATTTCCAACGATTATATCTTGAGGATTTACGTTTTGACGACGTTAAAAGTATAATTAAACAAAGCGGAATAGACCACCAAGAGGCTTTTTTGCGTCAAATAGAAGAGAATAATCTGTATTCTTTAGTCTATGTGCCTTTCTACCTAAACGGATTGCTTGATTACTATCGCAAGCACAATAAAATTCCCAATGACAGACTTTCTATTTATGAATTCTTTATCAATAGAAGTTTTACTGCTGACAATGAACGAAAGTTGGGTTCTGTGGTAGATGTAAGACTAAGAGGAACAAAACTTCTCCAACGCATTGCCTTAGTGATGCAATTTACAGAAAAGAAAGAATTGTCTATAGAAGACATTGCAGACATGAACATCTCAGAAGACGATATGAGATGTTGCCTTGGTTATACATTATTTCATAGAGACGACAGAGGATATTATCGGTTCGAAAAGAATGCCTTTCAATTGTATTATGTCGCAAAATATCTTTCAATGCTTAATGTTGATGTTGTTCTTGATTTAATCAGTTATCGAAACAATGGCATCAATCGTATTAAACCAGAATGGCTTGATGCGTTTGAATTGCTATTGTCTGTAATGTCAAATGGCTCTAAAAAAGATTATCTGCTCGGTTGGACTTATGATAATCATGCGGAAGCGTTGCTAAATATAGATACAAATTGTTTGGATTCTTCTTTTTGCTATAAGGTTTTTAAGAAAGTATTATTGGAATACAAGGATAAACGCATATCCAGTAGTCCAGACTGCGGATGGTCTTTTGACCGGAAACTTGCTGCTTTCTGTTTAAATAAAGACTCATTAGCTTTCTTCTTACAAGAGTATGATAATGAAACCGAATTAGGAGCATATCTTTATTTGTTGTCATTCATTTTCTGGTTTATCTCTCCTGACATTATAAGCAGAAATGGTTTAAAAGCGGTTTTCAAGGCTTCAGCTTACAAACGATTAGAAGAGTTCGGAGATAATGACGGCAGATGGTATGAAGCACCCTACATACCATTTAGCAATGAAATATTTGCAAATTCAGATGATATCAAGAGATTGATAGAGCTAACGTCATCAATAAAACATATCCTTTTAAAGAAATCAATCTATAAATTGATCGTTGTCTCAAATTCATTTGATGAGTTCGTTGACTTTTCAATCAAGAACGACTCTGAAATTCATGATTTTTCAAGAGAAAGTGACTCTGCCAGAGTTTCTGTAAGTAGAGACAATGTTGTCATTGCATTGGGGAATGTGTCCCAATATGACAGTCTAAGCAAGCTTTGGCAATATTACCCTACAATCGCAGACAAGGCGCACTATAATTATCATGATGATGAAGCCATTAAAGTTTTATCGCAATTGATAGTGAATACAGAAAAACTTATAATTGAACATCCAAATCTGAAAGATTTTGTTGATAATGCATGGCTGAAAGTTTACGATAATCGACATTCCTTCTTTTACGGACAAGATGGTAAAAAGATATTTAGTGCTTTTAGTGGTTTTATGTCAACACATTGTGACATTGATGAGATTCGCACAATATTTGAAGAACTGCGTATGGTTCACAAGACCTCAGGTTCGTACAATGACTATATGCAACTCCAAGCTAAACTCTTTATTCGTTTAACCCCAGGTGACATAACATCATTAGCAGAAGAATGGGGTGATGACGAATATTATAGGATAACTATCTTCTATTTAAGAAATGCCCCTTCAAAAGAGCTATGTGCCGAAATAGAATCTCTTATAAAATCCAAATATGCTCATTATCTGGCGAGTATGCCAAAGCCTCTGGATTATGAGAGTATGCATAGACATGATAAAGAGATTGCTTTTGATAGAAAGAGATTCAACCGGTACATCTCAAGTATTTTGGACAAATATGCTGTCACAAATAGGAAAGAGTTGAGATTACAATTAAAAGATGATGAGGAAGAACAAATAAATGAATACTTATGGCAATATCTTTCCCCCTATTGTCTGGATAATTCAGACGAATATGATAAAAAGGCAATATCGGATAGTTTGAAGTCAAAATGCCATTATGCGTTGTTCATTATAAACACATTTCATAATGATGATACGCTTTCTGAGAAACAGATAAAAGTCCTTCAGGAATCTGTTTGCAACCTTCTGTCTTCAAAACGCTTTCGTCCAGATTATGCGGGATGTAGAATCTGTTCTAACATCTTAGTCAAATACAGATTTGATATGCCAGAGGAATTTATTCTGCGTCTGATACCATATGCAGAATTAGATTATGGCCTTTCTATGGATAAGGAACATTCGGATTACATAACATATGCAGTACAAAAATGCGGTTTTGAGTCGGTAAAGATTGAAATAGTCAATCTTTTAAAGCAGGATACGGAAAATATCGTTTATGACACATTGACTTTGTTGGTTCGAAGTGCTGCATATTATTCCGTAAAGGAGTCTTATAAAGATGTCCTACGTCATATTATGAATGTAAAATACCCCATCAATCTCGCTGACCTTTTCTGCCGCACCAACGAGATAGAAGGTCTGTCGTTATTAATGAATAATTATGACTCTCTGCCAACAGACGTTCAATTGTATATCATTTCTAAAGCAATCAAAGATGATAGAAATAAAGAATGGGCAATAGAAGCTATTAAAAGGAACGATTCTGTTTACGATGAGGGACAAAAAGCGGAAGCAATAAGATACCTCGTCAGATTGGGCGATGGTCAAGCCTTAGAAGAATGTGTGACTGCGACAAGAGAAGATTACAAGGCTTTATGGGAAGCTTGTGATGTACCTTCGTTTGGGTATACAGATACAAAGTACTTAGAAAACATACTTGAACTTTTACGGTTGACATGGGATTTACCTGACTCATTTAACACTTGGTATTCTCGTTTGCAGAATACATTACTTAATATGGCAAGTCAAAGCATAGATCAGTTCTCTCAAGTTGTGTCAGCTCTTGAAGAATTAGTGAAATCAGATTCCAAATACAGTTCCCTGAACTATTTTATTGGCGAATTACGTTGTACATACGAGCCGCAAGTTGTTGGTGCGAAGCCTATGTCGGTAAAAGAGTCTATGCGATTTATTTGTGAACATGAAGTGTGAGTATAATATTACCCTTTTGGAATGTTCTACAATAATTCTCAACTTGTAAATGGTTTGCAGTAATAAAGATAGCAAAAGATAAGAATGAACAACAATAAACCATACAACTGGAACTTCGACCTGTTTGAAGATAGATTGAGAAGAGGTCTTCCCTGCCCTGATTGCGTAGATGAAAGCAATTGGAGGGTGTGGAAGAAGTACATTTCCACGTTAATAGAAAAGCACATGTGTGCTGAAACTATGGAGACAGAGGAGTTCCAGGAGATATTGAGTGCTTTTCGGAAGGAAGAAGAACAACGCATTGCTCAGGAGGAAAAGTCTCTGGTGGCAGCGGAGGCGAGGAAACGGCGCAAGTGTATGGAACGTCCGAAGATAGACTTTGTTCCCAAGGGCTTGTATGTGGATTTGGAGGCAGCATATAGTAAGTATTTTCAGCAAGTGGTGACATTCATGCCGGAGGACCGGGATGATTTCATGTATATGTTGCGACTGTTGGAGCGTTGGGAGAAGAAGTCTGTACCTGTAGTGTTGGCAAAAGGCAGACCAGATGCAGCATATGCTATCGCTATAGAATTGTGCAAAAACCTTGAGCTGTTGCTGATGCGTGGTGATATGGAAGAGTATATCAGAGAATACAAGCTGCGCATCGGGAAGCTAATCCATGCAAGCTTTGTCGCGTTGGTAGACAGCGTGGCTGTATGGAACAATGAGGAAAAGCGTGAGTACGTGTTCAATTATATCAATACCCATCTGTCTCGATTTGATGACTTCAAGGGAGTTCAGAAGAAGCTTCTGGAATTGGCACCAAGTGAAAAAATCACAGGTGAGCCACTGCATATCGAGCGTGAGATGAATGAGGAGGAAGCTTGTGCAGCAAGAGAGAAAGAGCTGAGACGAAAGGAGAAAGAACGTCAGATTCTGGAAGCAGAGAAAGAGGCTCAATCAATCATTCCACTCAACAAGGACTATGAAGAGCGTATCTTCAACTTCAAGAATGTTGATTGGGATTGTGATACGATTTCGTCGTTGATGTTTGACGAGATGGATATTATTCAGAAGTTGCTTGCTGACGAGGAATATCAGACGGCAGCATTGATGTTCATGCAACTTACAAAATCCATGTGCCGTCACTTTGTTATAGACAGGCACTGGGAATATTTTGATGATGTATACAGTCCGGAGTATACTTTGGATGCAATCATCAAATTGTTTGAAGGAATAGCAAAAGAAGGGAAATTGCCAAAAGACGTGAACACATATCTGCATGAAGCATGGAAAGGAATCAGCGACATGGAGAGTTGTAAGGACTATGGCATACCAAGTTCGGAATTGCCATTCTAAACTCGATGTATAGCGGTAAAAAGAAAAACATCTTATTTGACGCAATGAATTAGGAGGTAATTATCAACATGAATCAAATACAACTTTACGATTATCAACTCGACATGGTGCAACGGATTGAAGAGGCGTTCAAGACTCGTCAATCTGTCATGGTCCAGATGCCTACAGGCACTTGAAAAACGCACGTGCTTGTCAGTGTCGTAAAGAACGAGGAACGAAGAGTGAAGAATTCGTGTGTATGGATTATCGCTCATCGTAGAGAGTTGGTATCACAGATTGAGGAAACGCTTAAAGCTTCACTTAATGTTGAAAGAGAATCGTTAAGTGGAATGCCAAGTGCTATCAGAGTTTGTTCTATTCAATGGCTGACTCGTCACTATCAGGAGTTGGAGGACAAGCCTTCATGGATAGTTATTGACGAGGCACATCATGCAGTGGCGAAAACCTATGCAGAGGTGATGAATGCCTATCCCGAAGCAAAGAAACTCGGAGTGACAGCTACACCATGCAGATTGAACAGAAAGGGATTTACCGACTTGTTTGATGATCTGCTTTGCTCCCACTCCATTGCTAAATTCATTAAGGATGGCTATCTTTCGGCCTTCGACTATGTGTCGCTCAATCCAAGTTGTGAAGATCAAAAGAAGATTGAATGCTTTGGGCACGCTTGAAGGCACCATTCGTGCCCAAGAGGGGCAAGCACGTTACCCAACCGGGGCAAGCACGTTACCCAACTGGGGCAAGCACGTTGCCCATTTTTTGATAAATTGGTATACCTGAAAAGGGTTGTGAGCCGGCTATTTGCAAAGAAAAAAAACTATGACCGATTGGAGGTTGAAAAACAAACATAATCCACTCTTCTAAAAAAGCATAATCCAAACAAGCCATAATGACCGGGGTGGATTGAAAGACAAACTAAATCCATTCGCTTCTAAAAAGGCAAAATCCGAACAAGACATAATGACCGGGGGTGGATTGAAAGACAAACTAAATCCACTCGCTTCTAAAAAAAGCGAAATTCGAACAAAACATAATGACCGATTCTGTGGGGGGGGTATCATAAATTTCATTGAAGTCTATCAAAAATCAAGAAATCATGAGGCTTCTGAAAAAAAAGTGTCAGCAAAATTGTTGCAATACGAAAAAGATGAGTACCTTTGCATAAAAGGTATAGTAATGGCGATTATTGTTTGTTGAATTTGAGTTCCAACACCTCTAAGGAACAACATTATTGCTGATTAACAAAGTAAGTTTCAAGCCACTTTATTTATTAAGGAACAAATAGGTTTATGAAGGTATTATGCAGATTTTCCGACTGGTATTTCTCAAGTAGGGCGCTACCCTATTGGTGTGTACTGTTTTTAGACTGTCTCACGGTGTTCTTCTCGAGCTACGTGGGCAGCTATCTGGAATTTGGAGGAGACGGTTTTGCACAGAATTTCTGGCAGCTCACGGCAGGCAATCTCATTTGCGTGCTGATATTCGGCGTGTGTTTCCGCCTGTTCCACACCTACACCGGAATATTGCGCTATTCATCACTCATCGACCTTGAGCGGGTGGGCAAGGCGGCGTTTGTCGGTTCCTGCCTGTCGTATCTGGTGAGCATCGCGATGAACGAGGCTGAGATTGACGGCGTGATAATGCATCAGTCGCTGCGCGGCAATCTCATGATGTTCATTTGCTCCGCCATGCTGATGTGGGTGGAGAGAATGATAGTGCGCGCCATGTTCGACGGATTCATGGCAGACAAGGCACAGCCGGTGGCGATATACGGTACGAAGAGCGGCGGCGTGAGCCTTGCCAACAGTATCCTGGCCACGAGAGAGAAGAAATACATGCTCCAAGCGTTTATCAGCGACGGACCGGATATGCGCAATGCGTATATCATGGGCAAGAGGGTGTTTCTGAACAAGAAGGGCATCGCCCAGCAGATGAGACACCTGCACGTGAAGGTGCTGCTCGTGTCGCCTCTGAAGACGGAGAAGTTCCGCGACAACCAGGCGATGGTGGACGAGTTTGTGCAGGCCGGCATAAAGATAATGATGATGCCTGCCGCCGAGGAATGGGACGGCAAATCGAAACTGACCTACAACCAGCTGCGCAAGATTGAGATTGAAGACCTGCTTCCGCGCGAAAAGATAGAGGTGGACATGAACGCCATCGGAGAGATGCTCAAAGGCAAGAGGGTGCTCATCACCGGTGCTACAGGCTCCATCGGTTCGGAGATGGTGAAACAGGTGGCTATATACAAGCCGGCGGAGATGACGCTCATCGACCAGGCGGAGACGCCGATGCACGACGTGAGACTGATCATGAAGGACCAGTTTGCCGATGTGAAGAACCAGACCATCGTGGGCAGCATCACCGACAAGCCTTTCATGGAGAAGATATTCGAGGTGCACCGTCCGGAATACGTGTTCCATGCCGCTGCATACAAGCATGTGCCGATGATGGAGGACAATCCTGCCATGGCGGTGCGCAACAACGTGAACGGCACCCGCATCATAGCCGACCTTGCAGTGAAATACGGCACGAAGAAGTTTGTGATGATATCAACAGACAAGGCGGTGAACCCAACGAACGTGATGGGTTGCTCGAAGCGAATATGCGAGATATACTGCCAGTCGCTGAACCAGGCTATCGTGGACGGCAGGGTGAAGGGCGTGACGCAGTTTGTGACCACACGCTTCGGCAATGTGCTCGGTTCAAACGGTTCGGTGATTCCTATCTTCAAGAAACTTATACGCAAGGGCGGTCCGCTGACTGTCACGCATCCCGACATCATCCGCTATTTCTTGCTCATACCGGAGGCATGCAAGCTGGTGCTCGAAGCAGGAACGATGGGCAAGGGCGGCGAGATATTCGTCTTCGACATGGGCAAACCGGTGAAGATAGTAGACCTGGCGAAGCGCATGATATCGCTGTCGGGAGCCAAGAACATAGAGATAAAGTTCTCCGGACTGCGTGAGGGCGAGAAGCTGTATGAGGAGCTGCTTTCTACCAAGGAGAACACCATACCGACGAACAACCCCAAGCTCATGGTGGCTAAGGTGCGCGAGTATGACTATGAGGAGGCGAAGAAGAACGAGGACGAACTGCTCAAGATTTCATACACCCACGACGACATGGCGATAGTGAAGAAGATGAAGGAGATTGTGCCGGAATACAAGTCGCAAGTAAGTAAATATCAGGTGTTGGACAAATAGAATTATGCCCGGCAGGAACTGGGCGCAAGGTTCTGAAAAGAATAACGAGCAAGTGCTACCTCTGACGATATGATATCGTGTAAGAGGTAGCACTTGCTCGTTTTGGGTTTATTTGCGGTGTGGCAGGCTGGCTGTCACTCCCGGAAAAAGATATTCCAGAGGAACAGGGCATTGCCGATGATATAGCGGCGCCACATGCGTTTAGGTTCTTTGAGCAGACGGTAGAGCCATTCCAATCCGTGACGCTGCCACCACATCGGCGCACGCTCCACGGTGCCGGCGAAGAAGTCGAACACGGCTCCGATAGTGCCCACATGACAGTGGATATCCAGTTGATGCCAATGAGAGTAGGTCCATTTTTCCTGTTTCGGTGCCGTCATGCCAATCCACAGCAAGTCGGGGTCTGCGGCATTGACAGCCTCAACAATAGCGCGGTTGTCGTCGGCAGAGAACTCCGGTTTGTATGGCGGAGAATACGTCACCACCCTGAGATGTGGATACACCACAGCGGCACGCTCCACTATCAGATCGAGCACACGCTGCGAACTGCCCATAAACATCACGGTCTTCTTCGCCTCCGTGGCTTCGCAGGCATCGGCAGCCTGCCCCTCTCCTGCCCCATGACACATGGCGCCAAGCTTCTCCAAGCGGTTCATCTCAAACTCGAAGAGGTCCCATCCTGCGATGCGCTCCCTGGGCTGCGACTTCGCCTTTATCCATCGGCAAGCCTTCACCACGCTCACGCCGTCGGGAATGAGCACATCGCCCCGTGTAAGTGCCTCGGCGAAAAGGGAGTCCTTTCGCGCCGTGTTATACGAATGGGCGTTGATGGTATTGATAAGCAGTTTTCCCTCTGGCAGCGCTTCGAGTTGCGCCCTGCTGCAGAGGATATCCAGGTTTTTAAGTTTGAATGTCATTTTTGATTTATTTCCTTATGAAATTATAATAGCTGTTCGGATTTTTCCGTGCCTCGTCAGCTTTTCTGTAGTTGAGTTTATGTATCGCCACATGGTCTACCAGTTCCTGCCACGCCTCCTGACGATAAGTGCGGGAGAGGGCGTCGCCGAGAAACAGACTGAACCGGCTGTTCAGCTTGGGCATCCCACTTTCCATCTCAGGGAATGACTTCAAGGCACAACTGATGAACAAGTGCATCATATAATAATCAATAGTGCAATCATAATCACGCCAATATGCAGTGAGCATATCATAGACGGCCGTAAGTACGATATTGCCAGGCATGGCTGCTATAAACCAATTTGACAATCCGCTCGGATATCGGTCACCCTTACTGTAATATCTGAACACGGCAAACTGGCTGCTTTCCACCTCGTTCCACTGCTTCTGTAGCTGCTGATTGCCAAGACCAGTACACAACACAGAAGCATCCATCCACACGCCACCATAACGCTTCAAGACAGCAACACGCAACACGTCGCTGAACAAGGCTGGCGGTATCTTCCCCCTGGCGTATTTCTCTGCCACCCATTCTGGCAACTCCACCCATTGCCGATAATTGTCAAGGGTGAGAATGCGATGTTCAAAGTCTGGAAAGCAATTCCGCTGTGATGCCATGCAAGCTTTCACAAGGCAAGGTGCCTGGTCAAATCCCTGAAGCCAACAAGTCCAGATAATCTGCGGCACATGTCCGGCGACATCATCATTTCGATGCTGCCTGTCTGGAATGTTTTTGAGCAAGCGGCCGTATCTCTTCATCAGTACCTGTTCAGCCTTTTCCTGCACGACATAATACACGGTCTTCAGCGAACGCCGTTCTTTCAGACAACGAAAAGCGGCAGCAATGATGGGCATCACCAACCCCATCCTATAATACTCCCGCAACAGTTTCAGTCCGCCGAATTCCCGGAATCGTATCCAGGCACGCTTAAAATCCAGACTATTCTTATCCATTATTCTATTAACGACTATCCTGACAACAGCCCGCTATTACTCATTTCACCTTTTCATACCACTCCACCATCGTCTTGGCTTTTTCTTCCCACGACAATTCGATTTGTCTCTGCCTGCAGTTTGCTGACAGTTGTTTAAGCAAGCCCCTGTCATGCTCCAGCTCGTTAAGCTGTTTTGCGAAGTCTGTGGCTGATTGTGCAGGATTGGATAGAGGAATCTTTCTGCCGACATTGTGGTCAATAACAGCAGCCATACCACATGCATCAAAACACAATATCGGCAAATGATTGCTTACAGCCTCCAATACTACGGTAGAAGTGTCCTCGCTAATACTAGTAAAAAAGAAGAGTTGCGCATTTCGCATAGCATTATTCACGACATCGTTTGGCTGATTGCCATGCCATACTACTTTTTCATTAATGCCAATGGAATCCACAAGTTTTTTTGCCGAAGCAATTTGAACATCTGAACCGCCACCATAAATGTCTAAGACAACATTCGGATTATTTGCTATGGCAATTGCCTTTAATGCCAACGGCAACTGCTTACGGAAATCAAACTTGCCAACCCACATTACATGAAACTCCTGGACATCGAATCTATCCATAGAGACATCATCCGACAAGAAGCAACCGGTCTCTGGAATGATTATAGATTCCATTCCTTTATATCTTTTGAGTGCGCGATAAGAGTCCGGGATAGAACTTACTAAGAGCTTTGCTGTCTTAAGAGCTTCATCCACACGTTTTTCGTGCTTTAACTGCCAAATATTCAGAAAGTTCTTTAACCTATTGAATAGTTTCATTTTCAAATCCGCACCTTGCAAATATGCTAAAGGAAATTGTTTAAGACCTCCTATGGGTCCCCAAACGAACGGCACACCGTTCTCCTTCGACAGTTTCCAGAGATATCCCGGCTCACGGAATCCGATCATATTCAACTGATGCAGTATGTCCATATGCTCATCCCGGCAAATATCCTTTGCCATGAGATACGTTTTCCACTGCCACTCACGATAATACTTGTAGAAGCGCCAGTCGCCCTGGTTCCAGCACATCCTGCGGATTTCCTCCGACACGGGGTTATAATAGAAGTGCATATTCCCGCCTTGCTCCAGCGTCGGCACCACGCTCTCTATCTTCTCGCGGAACTCCCCTTCGGTAATGATATGCAGTTCGCAGAACTTAGCAAGATTGCTCACCCAGTTCCATGCCATTCCCGGTTCGCTGCCCATTCCCGGCGAGCAGGCGTATGCGTTGATTAGAATTTTCATATAGAAATAATATTAGCTTAGGAGAACTGTTTCATACAAATCCTCCACACTCTCATTCACTCTCTCTGGTGCGAACACCCTCTCGCCAAAGACCTTAGAATATTCCGCCATGTTCTTTCTGAACTCAGACGACTCTATCAGGCGCTTCAGTTGGCAGGCCAACGCATCAGCATCATCAAAAGGAAAAACAAGACAGTTTCTGCCCTCCTCTATCACGTCGGGCAGACCACCCACTGGAGTAGTAACCACTGCCACACCTCTCGCCCATGCCTCCAGCACGACCATCGGGAATCCCTCATGGCGGGAGCACATACAATAGATACTTGCTCTGTCCCAAACATCCTCCTTTTTCTTGCCTGTGATGTAGCCAGTAAAAGTAACACAATCATCCAAGCCCATGTCATGAGCCATAGTCTGAAAGCGCTCCACTTCACCATTACCCATGATGGTAAGATACCAGTCTGGGAAATCCGTTTTCAGATTTTTCCATGCCTTCAGTAGCAAATCGGGATGCTTGTTGTCATTGAGGAAAGCTGCCATGATGATACTCTTCTCCTTGATAAAATAATCCACGGCTGGAGTCGGAGCACAAGCATTGTATATCACTGCAGTTTTTGTTTTCACTGTAGGAAACCATTCTGCAAAACACTTTTGCCACTTCTTCGCCAGGAGCACCACACGGTCAGCTCTGTTCAGACACCATATAAACAATCTGTTATGTGTATGATCTTCCAACTGATTACCCATGTGAACATGCATAATAATCTTCTTCCTGCCAAGTAATGCCAGCAAGAGCACCGGCAGTTGGATGATCAAGCAAATCCTGTCAGGCACCGTATGGAAATGCACGATGTCATATTTCCATATCGTAAACAGCGCCTTGGCGTATGCCTTCAGAGCATACCATAATTTCACACCATAGCTGCGCTGTATCTGAGTGCCAAGCCATCCGCAGTGGTACTTCTGCCAGAAGGGCATCTGCTTCATCAGGCGCAGCACACTCGCCACACCTCCCCCACTCTGCTCTGCCGAGCCAACCATCAAGACTCTAGTCATTTGGTGTTCTCCGCTTGTTCACTTGCTGTTGCAGCCATCTGCCGTTGCCTTTCAATCATCATATTTCTGTTGGCATTCAGACAGAGAGCAAGGAGCATACAATATCCCATACCCTTACCAGAAAGCCATGAAGAGTCAGCCGTCTGCTCGATGGCGAGACAACAAACGGTAATCATCGCCACGCGATAATAGCGCATATCCTGAATAACATTTATCTCCTTGAACCTTCGTTTCCAGAACCACAAGAAGAAGAAAACTCCGACGATTCCAAACTGTGACAAAGAAGGATAATATGCATCACAAATAAAACAGCCAGAGCCTAAAGACGCATCACTCATTCCCCAAATGTCATTCAAATTGTATTTATAATATAAAGGAGAATAAAATTTCCATGCGCCATTGCATGCGAACGTACCCATACCAGGACCAAAAGGTATATAATCCGAAAGAATTTTGAGAGATGTTTTGTATGTCATTGGTCTTGCCATACCTTCATTGCTCAATCCCGTTACATAATAAGCATCAAAACGTGTCCATGTCACAGTCAAGACAATTGTTACTATTACTGTGCAATAAAGAATCGTTTTGGGAGACCTGAAATTAAGACGCTTTTTCAAGAAGTAGATAAAAGCGATAAAGCAGACCACCTCACCCATAAATTTGAACTTAGGAGCTATCATTCCTATCAAGACCAGCAATAACGCAATATTGCGGTTGAGCTTTGTCTGCTTTGTCAACAGATACCATGACATACCCGTGCAAATAGCCAACTGACCAAGAACCGGGAACTCTGCACTTCTATTTTCAATAGATTCCGGATGATAGATTATCCATAACGCCAATGTCAAGACCATCGTCGCCAGCATCCATTTTTTCTGTTTCCTCGAGAATTGAGGATTCAGAATCCAAGTGCAGAAAATAATGGTATAAGGGCGGACCTCCTGCATCAAGTCAAGCAGAATGCCTCCCAAGACATTGGCTCCCCAGATCAATGAATAAACGAAATAAAAAGCTATGACGCCCATACATACAAGATATTCCTTCAATGGCTTCCTGTTGATATAGCGTTTCCGACACATCAGCAATGTAAACAAGAACAAGATGATTGTCATCATCTCATCTATACTGGAGAAGCCAGGCAAATCATTGTATGCTATACATGTAGGGAAATATATTATCCAATATAGTGTAAAAAAACGTGCAATACCTTTCATATACAAAAATTATTTCCAATATATTAAAAAGAAGTCATGCTTTGGAATCTGCTGCTCTTTGGGAGGTAAATCCATATAGTTACCATATTCGCATTTCAAATACCCATCAGCATTCTTTACAGCCATAAACTTTTTACCCTCAAAAGACAAATACTGATATTCAGACCAAATAGAACGCTCCATGACTGCATCAACAGCCACATCGCAAATCAGCCCAACATACTTCGAACCAGGCACTCTATGAAGAATGCTTCTATTTATATCTTTCAACGTTAATTCATGAAGTGAAAATGGTAACGAAATAAACTTGAGAAAACAAACTGGAATTCTCTTCCACCATGTTTTTACAATAGACAACTCTCTACTCTTTGCTTTCCTTATCAACCAATTCCACCTGAAACTCTTGATATACTTCAGGCTATCCTCATATGTGTCACACAAATCATCAATAGGAAACACATCTATGCTGACACCAAGATTCTTTGTATTTCCTCCTTCAACGACAAGGGTTCTTGTGTCCTCCACCTTACCAAAGCCAATATGGACATCTTTGTCCAACCGACATTCAGTAAATTTGTACACATCATCCTTATACTCACGCATAAACCTTTCATATTCCGGACGGAGCATTGCGATATCAATATCGTCATCCCATGGTATGTACCCGCCATGACGCACTGCGCCCAACAATGTGCCGTATGCCAGAGTGTATTTTATGTCATGCTTGATACAGAAATCGTGTACATTCTGCAAAATATCCATTTGGATTGTCCGCAGTTCTTCTATTTTAATTTCTTTCATTTATTCTTATTCAAGAATTGTTCAACTTCTTTCAACTCCTCAGGCGTGTCTATTTCATATATCCCGTCAATACCACACACATGGATATCCAAATCCGGATATATGTCCAACACCATATTATCCCAATAGAGACTTGAATAATCACCAGAGGCATATATTTCTTCCATATGCCTTATGATTTTCTTGCAGCCGGCAGCATTCCAAAAGGAGATGCCACTCATCAAATAACCATAACCGTCACCAATATTTATATTCACAAGATGATTGTTCCCGTCCACTTCCAAGCCCCATTCATTCTCATACGCTTTTTTGCGGGCGAAATAAGTTGATTGTTCGATATCTCTCGACAATACATTCTTTTCCATATATACATCTCCCTCAAGGATGTAAGTATCATGGAAACGGTCTCTTACGATATATAGCGAATTGATATTGTTACAGGTGTCATATCTGTCATTGAAAATGATATCCACACCATATTTGTCTTTCAAATATTCCAACGCTTCCGCTTTATAGCCGGAAATCAAGGTAATATCATCAATACCTTTCTGCTTCAAGAACTGAATCTGGCGTTCTACCATAGGAACGCCATTGACTGCAACCAAACATTTGGGGCGGTCATTGGTAAGAGGTCGCAAACGAGTGCCCATACCTGCCGCCAATATTATAGCATTCATATCTAATTGTTTTTCTTTCGTGAAACCAATGTTGCAACCGCCACGCCTGTCACGACCAAAATTGAGCCTACAATTATGTTCACCGACAAGCTACCTCCTACGATGACGAATGTGAATACCACAGCCCAAAACGAGTAAGTGACATTCAAGCAAAGAGCTTTAGCTGCACCTATAAGATCGATTGCCGTATACCAACAGAAGAAGGAAATCATACCTATCAATGCCGTAAAGAACAATGTCAGCCAACAAGCATAATCTGTAAAAACAGCCATTGTTCCAACAACCATATTCTCATATCCACCTACCATAATCGGTGCTACTGCCAAGACATAAACGACACCCGATGTCAGCTCCCTTATAAGCAAAGCCATCTGTGGATCCACATTCCCCGTCTTCATGCCGTATCCACAAACCACACCTTCTGTAGCCCAACCTATAGCAGCGACAGCAGCCAGGACAATACCTCCTATGACATTCACATCAGTCTCATCGGCTGGTGTATAGCCGATATAGATAATACCCAAAATGCAGATCAACAGACCAAGCCAACCTCTAAGGCGGACCTTTTCCTTCAATATCACCATAGCCATAGCTGAACCCAGAAGAGGATAACAAGCAGTTACCGTAGCAGTCAATGCCGCACCACCTTTGGCAATGGCAAGCATATAAAAAGTCATGGCAAGCGGACCGCCGAACAAAGCACCTAATGCACAATACAAGCCATCCTTTGACTTAAATGCCGGCCACAATTCCTTCAAGCGTCCCTTGAAGCCCATTATTATAACCATCCATAATGCAGCAAAAGCATCATGCAGCATACTGCAAATAAATGTGCCACCAACAAGAAGCACAGGATTTTCAACGAAAGGAGCCATCGCCATAGCTACGCCAATCAGCACGGTGTCCAATCCCCATGTCATACCAGACAGGATTCCCGTAGTATAACCTTTTCGCAATAGTGCGGAAGTATTTGCTTTCATTATAATTCTATTTTTTTCAAGTTATCTATAGCACGTGTATATCTATCCACGCCATATGTACCAAAGTCGTCACCTTGTGCCTCCTTTATTACAGTCCATAAAGCCCACAACCAGTCCATCAATATCTGATAAACAAAGATTTTCTTTCTTGCGTTTTCCGGTTCTTTGCCATTGAAATAATGATTCAGGAAATAATCCTGATTCTCCTCCGAAAAGTTGTTTTCCAAGAATAATGCAGCAATATCCCACATCGGATCATTCATACCGGAATACTCCCAGTCGATGAGATATATGGTCCCGTCTTCAGCCTTCAGAAAATTCTCTGCAACCAAGTCATTATGACACGGTTTGATGGAGACTCCCAACTTATTGAGATAATCTTCGAGTCTTAGCACCGTTTCTCTCTGGTCTTCATAACCTTCATACATAGTGCCGTTACACTCCTCTAAAAGCCTCTCATAATTACGTATTTCGTTGAAGACATTAAACTCATTTCCAAAACGCACATGCGAATGATGCAACGTCTGGAAAATTGTGACAATTTTCTTCATATTGGAAGGCCGTTGGATAGTTGCTCCATTCAGAGTCTCTGCGTTCTTTACGTAATCCGCGAGCTTGATGCCAGTCTTTGCATTAAAATATCTGATAGGCGGATTTATGCCCATCTTGCAAGCCTGCATGGAATTATGTTCCTCGTTGCTACGTACGACCATTCCCTCCGAACCATTTCCCGGCACACGCAACACATATTCCAGTTTTCCTTTGGTCACCTTGAAGTTCTTGTTTGACATTCCGCCAATCTGCATTATGCTGACTTCTTTCTCTATATGCTCATGCGGGAATATAGCATTTAGATAAGAAATCAGATTATCATAATCAAACGGGTCTTCCTTGCGCCTGAGTTTAGGATATATATAGTTGCAAAGTTTATTGAAATCATCCTCACAATCCACATCTCCCCATATAAGGTTAGTAAAACGTATGTATGGCCGATCCAACACATCCGTAGAATCCAGCAAGAGATACTCGTAGTTCAAATATGGATTATTGCTATGGTTCCATTTCTGCATCATTCTGTCAAATGTCGGCTTTGAAATCTTCACGATGCCCAGCATCTCTCCCTCAAAGTTGCATATCTGATGACGGTCTTTGCTTATTTTGGCAACATATCCTTTTCTAGTCTCAACAAATGCTTCGTCGCCACTTCCAGACTCCTCTGTAATGGCAAAACAATTATCGTTGGTCGTTTCTGTCAGAGCCTTCAAGACTTTATACTCATAGAAGGTATCCCCCTCTACCAACAGGAAATCATCATCAATGAAAGGTGCGGCTACTGCCAACGACCCCATTGAAGAAGTGAATTTATAATCTGCATTCAATACAAGATGAACGCGTTCTGAAGCATATTTATGATATAATTCCGCCTTATCTCCAACCACAAGATATATGTTGGAATAATCAAGCGCAGTCAATGCTTCTATAATTCTATCCATCAGGCAGATATTCTCACAATACGGTTTCAAGGGATAGGGAATATCTGTTCCTTTGTCTTTTCTTGCAGACAGGATAACTGCTGTTTTCATCATATTCCGAAATAAAGTGACATAGTGAAAAATGATTTGTTCTTATATGGATTCAGTATGTAGCTGGCACTTACCGGTAAACGGAACTTGCCAAGCTTAAACGCCGTATTGTACTTGGCATTGACATTAACTACATTAAATCCACTTTGGTAGCCAGTATAAAAACTCTTGTTCAGATTGGCTCCTACACAAAGTGACATACTGTTGTTATCATTAAAAGAATGTGTATAACCCAATTCCGCATATGAGGAGTACATCTGTTTACCGTCTTCGTTTTTATCTGCACCGAAAACATAGGTTGAAACCGTCAACCACAAAGGTATCTTTTTACCGTTCCATGAAGCATACGCTTCAACCCAATGGCCGGTATTGCGGTTGCTGAGTTTGAAATACCCATCCTTTTCACCTACTGCTGAAGGATAATAGTAATCAGATACGCCAATACTAAATTCACTTACTGTATAAGACACCCCCAAGTCCACCTCCTGATGGCTGCCATTGACAGCATATCCTCCCATGGCAAAAGCATTAAAGCCCTTGTAGCCATAGCCAATCATCGGGAACACAGTCGGGGCTGTGCCATATTCTATACCTCGCCACATATACTTGGTACTTATCTCCAAAGAGGCAGAGAAAGGAGATGCTACCTTTATGCTATCATTTGCCAACAAGACATCTGCATATGCCAACAAGCAGACAATTAAAATACAAAACTTATTCATCGGCTAAAACGGATTTATACACATCAATATATTTCTGCGCTGTGAGAGATACATCATAATTACTTTTTACATACTCATAGGCTGCCTCAACCTGATTTTCATTTCTGCCGTCATGCATGAATGCCACAATTTTTTCAGCACAATCCAATGAATTCTCATTTTCAAAAGTCAAGCCTAATCTTCCTCCATCAATGATTTCGAGAGGTCCTTCAATGTTGCTTACCAGAACTGGCACTTTTGCAGCAATCGCCTCTGCCACTGTCAAACCGAAGCCCTCAAAACGCGAGGGCTGAATAAAGAGGTCGAAGTTGCACAGATTAGAATAAACCCACATCTGATCTTTCAATCCCTCAAAAACGACATTGCTCTCAATGCCGAGTTCACGAGTCATCATTTTTAATTTTTCCTCATCAGCGCCATTCCCCACGAAATGCATCATGAAATTATCTATCCTAAAATCAGCCTTGACAGTTCCGAGGGCTTTAAGAAGTATATCTTGACCCTTTTGCGCTATATCCAAACGACTGACCTGAACAAAATGGAATCTGCCGTCTTCAAAAGGTTTACTCTTACGATTCAAAATACTGCTGACAGTTACACCATTGTCTGCCACTATAGATTCAAATCCTTGATTGCCGGTAAAGTCTTGAACAGCCTTAGAAATTGATATCAGTTTATCGAATTTATGATATTCATCACTTTTGTTATAGGTATTATGAATAGTCCTGATTTTTTTTCCATAAGGATACAATATCATATCAATGATTTGATAAGCATGAGTATGGATTATATCGGGTTTGAACCTAATTAAAAACAAATTCAATTTTATTATCGGCCAAGGGTTCCTACTGCCAGCATGTCGATTCAGAAGTACGACCCTAACGTTTGTCTGGTTGATTTTAGCCAAAATAGAAGGTTCCACCCAGTCGTTAACAATCACCAAAGCTACATCGTTCGTCTTTGCCTGCTCGTTGACGATGTCGGGCAGCATCGTCTCTATTCCGCCTGTTCCCAACGACCAATGTATATGTGCTATTTTCATTCTTTTCGATTTTATTCTTTAAAACAAATCAGTCAGCAAAAAATCTTCCATATCTCTCTGCATTTCTGCAACCACTTGCTTTTCAGTCACACAAAGAATAGTAGATTATCTGAAGAAGCCAGAATCCTCCCAATCTGCCTTCAACCTAACAGAGATTGTATGCGCAATATTGTTCTATCCAGGCTGTATGAATTTTTACGCGCATTTTCTGCATTCCATTTTGTGCGTATATATGGCAATAATGCAGAATTGTATTCACGCCCTTTACACGACTTACCCTCCGCTAATAGTTGGGCAAGTAAGTCTTTGTTCTTCGTTTCTTTTATCAGCGTATGTGTCAGGAAATAGGAAGCCTTCAAAGGGATATCCATTTCAATACGCCGTTTCGAACCTCCAAACTTTTGTAACGAAGCGACCGGCATGTGGTCTTCTGCAATTTCCAAATACTCTGCAAATCCTTCTCTGTCGGCAAACAGCCAAGCCTCCGCCTCATCAACAGCAATGTTTATAATGAAATTGGCATTTTGCTCACTCATTTTTTTGGTAAGATTGGCTTTAGCCAATGGCGCACAATCGTCGGTATCCAAATCAGACAACAAGATGACAGGATAGCTCTCAGAGAACTTGTTGAAGTTCTCCATTTTGTTCTTTATCTCGCTTCCTCTTGCCGGCAATGTATTCTTCACGACAAGATTGGGGGCATAATCCTTTATCAGCCTGCGAAGGATTTCTTGTGTAACCGGATCCTCACCCACAATAAAAACTTCTGTCATGCCTTATACGGTTTTAAAGTACAACGTTGCCAATATCGTTTACATTCTGTGCCTTTGTTTCAGACATTGCGGCATCGGCAGCGGTAAGGCCTGCGTCAAGCATCGCACTGACGGTATCGTCAGTCTTGGCATTTTTTGCAACCGTTCCCTCTGATGTAGGACGCAAGATAACAAGTTCATCGGCTCGTATTCCCGGATTCGACAATATCTCGTAACTATGGGTTGTTATTATTACCTGTCTTTTCTTGTTGCGCTGCACCTTGGCAATAAACTCCGGAATTGCCTCAATGATAGCGGTGTGCAAGTTCGTCTCCGGCTCTTCCAAAAGAATAATGCCGCTGCCGTCTAACATGGCAAACAAGAAACCGATAAGACGTATGGTTCCATCAGAAAACATTTGCTCGTTCTGCTTGCTGCCTTTAGCCCTCCAATGATTGTATTTAGCCTCTATATGAGGCACACCTTTCTCGTCCTTTACGAAAGACAGATTCTCCAATTGTGGAACTGCCGTAAGAAGCACCTCGTTGATTATTTTAAGGTACTTATTGCGTGTTGCTGTGTTCAGCAGCGAGAGACGTTCCAGGAAATTACGTCCGAAATAATCTTCCATTCCAGAAGATAACATCACAGAGTCGGCATCCCTCACAAATTGTGGAATCACGTTCAGATATTCGGTTGTCTGGAACACATCCTTTATCTCTCTGAACTCAGCATTTGCTGTAGGTTGTTCAAGATGGGTGAATTTCAGCGTTTCTGAGTCCTCATCTTGGCTACTGTACTTACGATCAAGAACCGTCTTGTTAGTGTAATAATTGTATGCGACCTCACGATTTACTAATGGGTATGGCTTTTGTATACCGCCGCCTTTATTAGACAGTTCTAACGAATATCGCCATTTCGGACTGCTTTGCCCATTTTCACAGATGTCCACATCTATACAGACTTCCGTTCTTTGTCTGGCTGCGAGGCAACGTATCTTCTTCAACCCACCCCGAAGAGCAACAGCAGCCTGTAATCCTCCTCCCTGCTTTACTATATCACGCATAAAGCGTATAACGTCCAGGAAATTGGACTTTCCTGTAGCATTTGCTCCTACAATGAAGCAACGTTCGGAAAGCACGACTTCACAATCGTGGAAGTTTTTCCAATTATATAGTTTTATCCTTGATATATACATATAGCCTCTTTGTTTACATTAATACTGCGAAGATACACAATATTTTTGAATATTTCCAATTTATCTTAAATGTTTATGTACATGCTTACACTGACAACATATCTTTCACAACGTGGAAAAAATGTTACATATATGCAAAACTACCATTCCTCCTATGCTGTAATATTAGTCTATGCAGATTGTATCATATTGACCAGCCAACTCTTCCATCAGCCACTTCATTCTCACATTCCAACTTCCGAGTTTTTCAGCCGTTTCCCTGTTTTTGTCAACAAGTGACTGATAAATTTCTATGTTTTCCAATACATCTGCAATCAGTTCTTCGGCTGAGATATCATCACGAAGTTCTATTACAGGATTATATCCGATGAAATCAACAAGTTCCTGTGGCGCATGTCCCACCATCACTATCCGTGAAAACATACACTCCCAATAGCGTTGCGTCAGCGTCTCAATGTCTCCCGCAATCTCCGGCTGCGTCATGCTACGTGGCAAGGCGATTGTAACCTTCGCGTCGCCCATCGCCTCGTAAAGTTGTTCGTTGGTGAAGATGAACTTGCCGTTCTGCTTGGTGCAAACATGCTGCAGCGGCGCTCCATCGATCTTAACACCAGTAAGTTTCTCCGAACAAACCACCTTATCGTTTGATCGCCCGAACTCCAGCAAGTCAATACTTCTGTCCTTCAACACCTTGCCTTTCTGATATAATTCCCCATCAACCGCTTCCGGACACCAAATGACATTTATCTTCTGCCATTTCTTATTCTCTCCAGAGAACCGCTCTTGCATCCGCTCCGCAGTCTGCCGAGAAGTGAATACGGCTGTCTTCACATTATGCTTTCTCAACCACAGACAAGTATTCTCGAAATAACCGGGCCAACAATCCCAAAACATCGGCACCACCTCATAAATGGCATAATCCGGAAACGCATCAAAATGGAGCGAAACCGGCTCCATGAACCTCAGCCTCGCCTCCTTTCTGCTCTTCCACAATGTCGGCAATTCCCAACGAAAAGCCCACCAATGCAGGAAGCGCCAAGGATAATGACTCCTTGCTTCCTTCCCTCCATTACGTTTCCATGCTTCAAATGGAGCGCATTTGAAATTCAAGAAACCAGAATGGGTATATGGTGCGACAGCCTTTAGCGTTTTGTTTTCCGTTGTCATTACTTTTTCCTTATTGCCAATGAATCGAATCCTCAATGCCAAAAATCGAAAATTACAGAGCTAATCGTTTGGATACGATGAAATGGCTATAAACTATCTCTTCCCCAACAGCACTGGTGTATACTTCTCTATCATGACCGTTCCCCAATAAGCCACAAACACAATTGCTGCGTAAGCGACGAGGAAACAGACAATCCATGGCATAGAGCCTGGTTCAAAAACTCTGTTCAAAACCACTGCTGCCGTATGACACATTGGGGAATGCAAGAGCATTATACCCAACGAATGCTGACCTAACGATGCGAGCCACTTCTGATTATGAAGTTTGTCTGAGATAAACATAAATGGGACAAAGCACAAGATCATCAATACCAAAGCCACTACATAGTATGGCGCAAAATTACCATTCGACTGTGGTACTATAGTAAAGTTGGCATAATGCATTATATACACGAGCAAAGCTATAACACCACATATCAAAAGCCACTTATTTGAAATGACCTCTCTGAGATAAGGATAACAATACTTACCTGCCACATAAAAAGGCAGAGCGGCACATCCCTCATCCAATAGAAGCGGCATATTCACTGTCATTCCAAGATAACCTATCGCTATACTGACAGCACAGACAACATATTTAGGAAGTTTCGTCTTAACCAATCCCCAAGTCAACGCCTTGGCATAAAGTAAAGCGAAAAGAAACCACGCCGGACCATTATAACCAGTAATAATATAACAGTTGAACGGATTCTCTCCCCAACTCCTGTCTTTCACATAGCCCAACAGCTTGATATACGCTGTCGCTATCAAAATCCAGATGACAGCCGGTAATATCAATGTACGGAGAGATTTTGGGAACCACTGACAAAACGGTTTTTCCGATCGGTCAAAGAAACCGCTCATAAGAAAAATACCGGTACCGCTATGAATGTCAAAGCATAGTCTACAACGCCAAAGACCTCTGTATGAATACAGGCAATAAGCAAAATCCCGAGTCCCTTTGCCACATCGACATATAAATCCCTATTGCTATTTACCATAAATTAATTTGCTTATATATTTGGAATATTTCAACAACTCTCCCACTGATATTGACAAAGCAGCTATGACTATCGACATCATGAGAACACAAAGATGCATGAATAAATTATTATCATTATCCATTCCCCATATCCACAGTAAATGAATATTCACAAAAAGCACAAAGAAATAATGGAACAGATAGACTTGCAAAGAATTATTTCCAAAATATTCCAAGCCTTGCAGAATTTTTGACTGCTTATAATCCATCTTGCTCAATGTATTGAATACCACAACTATCGCACATACCGGCAACAAAAACCTGTTGGACAAAGTGTTGACAATATGAATGTCACATGTGGAGAAGAACAAGCTGACATATCCTACGATAGAAATCGCAAAGAGAGCTTCTGATTTCATCAGTTTTTGCAAACGACTATATTTTCTCGTCAAAAGACCCAATGAAAAAAATGGGAAATAACAAGTTGCATGCTCCATACAAAGATTCGCACCTATTTCACCTCCATATTTCCACAACACTCCGAACAAAGCATAACAGATAAAAACACATATAACATCAATCCACATTCTGTTTCCATGCATAATGGGCAGGCTCAATAATGAGAAAATTGCCAAAGCCTTCAAATACCAATACCAGTTGCCAAACAAAACACCATCCTTCATCGCAAGAAGCATAACGTTGTCAGGACTAACTGTATTTAACGCAAAAAGATAAAGCAACCATCCCACCACATACATAGGAACAATATATTTAACACATCTTGTCAGCAATTTCGTTAGCAAGCTTCTATAGTCCAGTGGGGGGGGTAATATATATGCAACGAAACCAGAAACAAACATAAACAAAGCCATGTGGAATGACCCAATGAACTTATTGACGAGATTGCCATCTGTTGCTTCAGAGAATGTATATAAATGTCCAACAACAACCAAGATGATAGCCAATCCCTTTATTCTGTCTATATACAATATTCTATGTTTCATTTATTTAAACTCTTTATAACCTTGCACGGGTTACCAGCTGCCACGCAGTCGGCAGGAATGCTCTTTGTCACCACACTACCTGCCCCTATTATACTTCTTGCCCCGATCGTCACACCTTTGAGGATAATGCAGTGGGCACCTACCCATACGTCATCCTCTATAACTACCGGTGCTGACTTAGTGCCGTCGTTGGAACTGCGACGAGCCACATAATCCATCGGATGGGCATCTGTATCAGTAATAAGCACACAACCTCCGATCTTCACATTGTTACCGATTCTGGCACTTTCATGAATCCACAACCGTGTACTACTCATTCCTACATTGTTGCCAATGGTAAGGGCCGCTCCTGGTTCTACGTATACATCAGCCTGCAGATTGCTTGCTATAGGATTCACACCATTTCCAGAGGAGAGCCAGAAATTATCTCCTATCGTAATCCTCGCCCCACGTATTAGCCATGACACTTTGCCCGGAATCTGGAGGTTCTTGCCAAACGCAACTCTATGCGACTTTAATATCATACGGTGATTCGTGGATACAACTTGATGCGAAGGGTTGTGGGAAGATTGAGGAGTTTTATGAGAATCTGTTTCAACATTATTTACAATCTATATATAAAAGTCTCCTGACAAAAGACTTGAATTGGCTGTATAAAGACTTCATTGACCTCTTTGTGTTCGAGGGCAAGAAATAGTTCTTGAATATCTGAAAAACACGTTCATCCTCTCTTACCTCAATCTCTCTAAGCACTATCGGGGCCTGCGTATTGTGGGCATTGAAATAGCACTTTAAGTCGGCACCGCAATGCGTTCCTGTGCCATCAAGACCGTCATTTGCCGCAACAGAGCGTCCAGGATAGAGAGAAAGTTTGCCTTTTAAAAACAATGAGGCATAATAGCGCAGATACCATGAGTCGACAAGACCGACCTTCTGACAATAAAGATTGCCATAGTTGCAAACTCCACCTCCTACATCAAACTTCTTTCTCTTGAAACGCAAGCCTTTAAGCAAAGGTCGTGCATCCGTTTCCAGCAAATCCCATGCGCGTTTCCATGTTGCCCATCCCCAACACTGGAAATAAGTCAGGAAAAAAGTTTCAGGAAGCTTTTCTTCAATAGGAGGTACAAAACCTGTAATTGTCCCTACTCTGTCATCATCCTTATACTTCTCCAATCCATCGTTCATGAACTTCAGGAAATATGGAGACAATATCAAGTCGTCTTCTACGACAATCACTCTGCCATACTTAGTGATGACATCGGTGATGCCGGCAATCAGACTGTTTGCCAATCCCCAGTTCTTTTCACGCTCTATGATTGTTATAGTCTTGAAGCCTGTGACGGTGTGTATATACTTGCGATTATCCTCAACTCCCTTTATCGCCTTCTCGTTCTTTGCTCCGTCGGAGAAGATAAAAAGGTCAGAATCCTTTGCCTCTGCATTCTGAAGCAAAGACTCTACTGCCCTCTGTGTATGGTCTGCGCGGTTATATGTGAAAAGTGCAATTGGTGCGTATGTCATTTTCTCTTTATTTTCTTTGCACATCTATTATATAAACTTACATATTTAATCAATTTGTTAATGACCCAATGTACAAATCCACCTTTTTTATATTGTGTCCACAATACAGTATTGATGGGATGCATAACTAAACCAATTTCCTTTTCACCACAAATCATAGAGTCGTTACGGAATTGATTTTTGCAATGCAATATCATATATGCAATATCTTCATCAATTGTTCCTTTCTTCTTTAAATCTCTATATATCTGGTGACTGAAGAATGGAGAGAAGTCCATATTAGGAGTGAAGAACTTTCTGAAATGCCAGAAATGTACAATCTTAGCTTCGTAGAACCATTTGATACTCATAGCTATCTGAGCATTATAAACATCAGGAATACATTCTATAACATAGCCATAGTCATGATCGGTTTTTAACAGAGCACGTTGGTCAGAACTGTTGTTTTTCTTAAAAGCAGAATATTTCCAATTCTCTTGCCATTTGCGGAAGAATTCATGCGTAAACGTATTATCTCTAACTAGCATACAACCAGAATTAAACCAATATGGGCTGTCACTGGTATCTGTATCGAAAATTCTGTTGGTGTCGGCAACAGTGTAATTATAAGTAAGATGCTCCTTAAATGGCCCATGCAACTCTGGCACCATTCCAATATTCTTCACCGTAAGATTGTCCACTTCATCTAAGGGAGCACAAATTACAGTGTCGGTATCAATGAACAAGAAATCACCCTCAACCAGATTCCTTATGTTTGTCTTTATAAAACGAGACCGCTCCTTTGCAGGATAATCTTGAGGAACATCTACAGAGTATAAGTCATCAATCATAGCACAGAGCTCGGGTCTTGCCTTGATTCTTTTTGCTGTCGATTCATCAGAAAGCACCTTTACTGTTACTTTCTTATTGTAATGGTGCAGAGAAAACAAAGACACCCACAACTCCTCCAAATACAAGTCGTTTTCAGAGCTCGTAAGAACGTATAAAATCGGAGTTTTCATTTATTTAACGAGATTTTTATATGGAGTGAGATTCCAATGACGTTTTATTTTCTTTGAGAAATCCAATTTTATTTGTTGACCCATTTTCAGAAGAGCTTCATCTGTGTAATCATTGTCTCTTCCTGCTGCAGATGTGAAGGTTAATTCTCCAAAATACACCTTTCCGTCAATTTCATAAAAGTCAACTCTCACTTGTTCGAAATCTTCACCCAAGATAGCTGCATATTCCAACATTTTGTCTAAGCATTCTGGCTTAGGAATATGAACATGGTTCATCGCCTTATTGCTAATCCAATCTGTCAATGGATTCCAATCCAAATCGTAGATACCAAAGTCACCTGTATTTGTCATCGGTATTCTATTTGCCCATGTACCAATGCAATAGGGTTTACCGTTGAAAACTTTGAACTTATAATCAACCAAACCCAAAGGATTGGTTGTTTCGAGTAACTTCTCAGCAATAAAACAAGGTTTAATAGCCAAATAATGAGGTTGGGCGGAACCGATAAACTTACCTGCTCCAGAATGATTCAGCTTGTTAATCGCTTCCTGCTTATCAAGTTTGTGCTTGCCATCAACAACAATAAGGTCACTATTACCATTATTGGGTTTCAAAACATACTTGTCGGGAAGTGAGTCGAAATCAATATCCTCAGCTTTGTCCCATTTCCCATAAATAGGTATAAGTATGTGAGCTAGTCCCTTACTTTTTACGTAATCACGGACAGCATACTTGTCTGTACATAAAGACCACAAACTTGTGTCTGTGTTGAATGCCAACCAGTTGATTTTTTCATTTAATGTTTGTGGGTTTTTCCAATTAATCCACTTATGGAAAACATCATGATACAATATATCCGCTAAACGTCGAGGGGCATGATATTGAGCCCAACGAACATATCGTTTTCTTAGGAACCAATAAACAAATTCTTTAATTTTCTTTATTACCTTCATAACTATGTTTTTTCAAAATCTTGGCCATGACAAAAGACTTCTCACTTTTATCCAACAGTATGAAAAAGGAGAATAACAATGACAATGAACAAGCGACAAGGCAAGTATATATCAAATGCAAAAAAGTGTCAGAGAGATAATTGCCGAAATATACGGCAGGAATACCAACAGCTATGACAACAATGAAAGCCCTAAACAACACCTTTAAAGCATATTGACAAAAATGGAATTCAATAAGTTTTTTCAGTGTAAAAAATTGTATACTGTATGCGATTATTTCCCAAAGAGCCAAAGAGAGTATAGTTTCTACTGGTTGCACTCCCAATTTCAAAATAATATAACAAACAACGATTTGCAATATATTTAAGGAGCTTGTTATAAAGCCAAAAGTTTTTAGTTTTCCTGATGCTATACCAGAAATAAAAACCGGAGTCCACATTGTAACTATCAGGGTCTGAACCAATAGTATCCTTATAAACGAAACACTATATTCTGGCACGATCTTTAGCCATAGCTCCAATACATAATGACACTTTATGAACAATGGCAGCATAATTGTGAATAGAAGGATAAACACAAGTTTTGATCCGCTATACATCAATTTATTCATATAGCTAAAATCCTTTGCTGCATAAGCTTTCGTAATGGCTGGATTCAATGCTGTAGTGAAATTACCAGAAAAGCCTTTGACTGCTCCAAGAACCGTGCCTGCTATTCCACGTGCTGCATTGACAGTAGGTCCGAAGAACATATTCAGCAATATTGTGGCTCCTTGTGTGGCACATGCCCAGGCAAAAACACCGAACAAATCCCAAGAAGCGAACACAACCATTTCTTTGAATAGCTTACGTGGAAAATGGACGGAATACTTACACTCCTTAAAATTACGCTTACAATAAATGGTATAGAGAGTTCTATTTAAAATAAATGTACACATTGTCAAGAAGCCAAATGTTATAAGTTTATCTGCCGGTGATATTACAAGAAGATAAACAACAACAAGCTTCAATACGACATCAAGCATAGACAACCATGCATAAATACCCATTTTTTCGTGAGCAATGACTTCGGCATTATAAGGAATGCTCATGATGGTAGTACAGGTAGACACCATCGTGAACTGAAACAACCAGAATGCAGCGGTCATACGGTAGGCTGGTATAACCAACTTGTTATATAACAACCATAAACCAACTATTTCTCCAATTATTAAAACAAGAACTAAAATAATGAAATGGATTGTTACGCTAATACTGAAAACATGTCTCACTTCTTCTTCATCATTCTTTCCCATTGCCACATTCAGAAATCTTTGTGTGGCAGTATTCATTGAAAAAACAAGAAATGTCAAAAAAGTAACAGTACCTCCAACAACATTGTTTATGCCATAATCTACTACTCCTAAAGTGTTTAGTACGACTCGGCTGGTGTAAAGAGAAACAAGCATAGTGAATGCCATTCGTATATATAGCATCACCGTGTTTTTTGCTACTTTTGAAGTTCTACTGGAACTCATTATAATCTATTCTTCAATATCTAGTTTTAAATCCATTTCTTCCACACAGTCCACGCCACTTTATTCTATTGCCTCGCAGTCAAACGAACCATAAAATGGCTCAAGGATATCATCTCAGCAACTCCTGCCCTCCCTGACAAACTCCAGGGACTCGCGGTCTACTTCTATGGTGGCACCGCCGATGTAGAGGAGCTCGTTGCCGATGATGACTTTCTTGCCCTGGATGCGCTGGACGAACGCCATGCAGCCGGCTAGGGCACCGTCGATGATGCGCACCTTGTCGCCCTTTCTGAGAGGACGGTTGATGAAGGTGGCGTTGCCGGTGTCTATGATGCGGCGGAAATTGTTGAACTCGGCATCGGGGATGATGTGGGGAGTCTTCTTGCCGGGCATCGTGAGCATCTTGTATACGTCGGGACGGAAACGGATGTCGTTGAGGTGGTGAGCATCCACCCTTACGAAGACGAAGGTGGAGAGGACCACGAACTCGCGTATGCAGCGCTTGCCGCGGCTGTTGACCACTACACGCCTCTCAGTGGGCACCCAGGCTTCGATAGGAAGGCCGCGACCTTGGAAGTCCTGCTCTATGGCGAGCATGAATTTCTTCTCGTAATTGACCCTCACGCATGCCACATACCAGGACATCCCGTCGGTGTCTGCGACGGGTGAACCGGTGGGGGATTCGACGGTTTCCGACATGGCTTCGCCGTCGTCCCCTGCAACAGAGGGCGCATCTGATAAGGTCGTTTTTGTAATGGTCATCAATATGCGAATATCAAATTCGTTACTTAGTTGTCATACTTCTTCGTGTGGTCACAAGATGTATGTTTAGTAATGGTAAAAAAAATAACTTGACCAATTTTGAGTTAGTAAGGTTTTCTATTCTTATGTCCTGGATTTTTTCCGTTTTTGAAATTTGTCATCGGTCACAAAGCCCGTTCCAAACTCCGAAACCGACAAAAATACAGGTCAAAATTTGATCATGTTATTCTTTCTCCTTTACTATTTGCAAAAATAATACAAAATTACAAAACAGGCAAATAGGTAGGATAAAAATTCAGTTTCTCTTGGCAATTTATCTGGAATTGCATTGCTGAATAATGCTGTACGGTAAGACTCCAAAGAGGCCAGACGCCCGCTATCGGACATAACCTATCGAAAAGCGAGTCTTCATAAACCGGAAAGTGTTTGTTCTGATGGCGTGATTTGAATCTCGTTTACGAGCGAGTCATTAGATGATACGAGCAAGCCCTAATGACCGATTGGGTTTAAATGATACTTTTGGTCATGTTTGGGGCAAGCACGTTGCCCAACAGGGGCAAGCACGTTACCCAACATGGGCAAGCACGTTACCCCGAGTGGGCAGATTTCATTTACAGTAGGTGCCCAAAATGTTTATCAAAAAGCGATCATTGGGTGGTGTGTTTTATGACTGCTTTTATTATCACTGATAATGTCAATATGTGGTGTCGATGTGTCCATAGACTGAGGCAGGGACACTGGCTTAACATCGAATGACAATATAAGGGAGCATATAGTGTCCATCTGCCTTCGGCGTGGACAAAATTTAAACACGGATGACACAGAGGACACGGATTTGGCTTTTCACTGATTTTTTTAGTTGGCAAATGGGTATTAGATTTTATTGGGGATTTTCTTCGATTTGCAAGTGCTGGGGCACTTCCTTTTCCTTAGCCTGTACATAGACTGAGGATTTTTAGACAAAAACCGGGATAAACTCCCGTCACGATGTCAAGCCCTGAGGGGCTTTGGAACGCAGACTGCATCATCCCCTTTATGAGAACAAGCTCTCAACTGGGATGCCGCAGTCTACATTCCGGTGCAGCTTCGCAGCACCTTGACATCGTGACGAGCGATAAACCAAGATAAACCGGTTCCGCTATAAATTGTAATATGGTACCGCTTGATTATTAATAATTGACTCTGCTTAAGAATTCATGGTTGGCTTCGTTGTTTGAAATCGTATTAAGTAGAATGATTAGAGTTGGGTTTATCTTGGTTTTTGTCTATAAATCAGAGGACAAGCCGTACAGAAAAAGGAAGTGCCACTGCACTTGCAAATCCATGAAAATCCAAAATAAATCCAAAGATTATAGGTCAAAAAAATAATCCGTGAAAGATTTATCTGTGTTCCTCGGCTTTCTATCAGTGTTTTATTTTTTTGACCTGTGATCATCGCCGTAGGCTGATGGACACTATGCTCTCACGAAGATCTTCCTTGTTGACGTGGTATCCACAGCCTTCGGCGTGGACAAAATTTAAACACGGAGGACACGGAGGGCACGAATCTGGCCTTTCACTGATTTCTTATGTGTCAAATGGGTATTGGTGTTTATTAAGGATTTGAGAGTGTTGGAGCACTCCCTATTCCTTAGCCTGTACATCGGATGAGGATTTTTTAGACAAAAACCGGGATAAACTCCCGATGCCTTTTACGATCCTTACGGTTTATCAGCTGCCGTCTGCCGTTCCCTTTCGAGAGCCAGCTCTCGACGGTCACAACATACGTCACCTGATGGTGGCGACTACCGTCACCACCTCGTAAAAGACATCGAGCGATAAACCTTGATAAACCAACTCCGATTGAAGGTGTTGACAGTTCGTAATTTTGCTCCGTTGGGAAACGATTATTATAACTCTACCTGTTGGCGGAATTAATTTAGTGCATACTTAATTCTGCCAATGGGTTATTATCTATTCTTATACATATTCTCGTAATGCTTCTGGTAATCTCCAGAGGCCTTGTCGCAGACTGACCGTCACTAAATATCCTTTTGCTCTTCTATCACCAGCTTGGTCAATGAAGGCAAGAGCTGTTCTATCTTGCGGCATTTCACCTTGTTATAGTAAAAGTCCATATCATCGAGGAGGTCGTAGGCCAAGGCTTCGGGCATGTCACCGCCATAGCCGCAGGCGACTATCATAATGGCGGCCAGCTTGCGGGCATCTAAGTGGATGCGGTAATCGTACTTGCTCCGAAGCATCATAGGAAGGATGTTGTAGAGGATGTTGCAGTAGTGCAACAATTCTTTGAAATCTTCTGATTCCGTCAGATAGGCTTCGAGCATCTCCTCCTCAAGTTGGCGGAGAAGCAGAAAGAACTTCTCCTTTGTCACCTTACCTCTTAGGTTTCGTGTCATTACCCAGAACAGGGCATGCGACAGTACGATTTTGTCTTCGGAGGAATGGCAATAGAAGAGGTCGTCGTCGGGAGTGCGTCCCCTCTGGAATTGTTCTTCTAACTTACTGAATATTTCCTTACGAAAGGATTTTCTATCTTCTGTATACATCGCTAATATATTGGCGAAATTAATCAAATCTTTATCTAATTATGTCTTTAATGACATTAAAAATACTTATACTGTATAATAAGTATCTACTCCTCAAAATCAAGTACTCCGAAGACGTTATTATAAGGAACAGTTATATCAATAAAATCAAAAGACAACTTGCCTTCCGTAGTTTTTATAATGTCATACACCTTCTTGCATTCGACATCCGCTGTACCATAAAAGTTGATATCAGGTTCCACATCTGCTTGCGCAAACATCTTGGTATCATTAGGTACCACTGCCCTTGGATGAATGGCAGCACCACGCCTTCTTTTCTCAGCATATACCTCCGCCATCATCTTTCCAGCCCGTTGAGCATGATCGAAATTGAAAGGAACGATGAGCATGTTTTTAAAAGGAAGCTCACTTACATCCCCTCTCACACAATACTCAGCTATGGCAATGGTGCTAATCTTTATCATGAAACCATGCTCCAAGAAATATCTGAAATACCCCATGGCATTTTCATGCAAATCGTCTTCTTCATTCAATAAGCGAATGAAGAAACTGGTGTCCAACAGAACGCAATTCTGTTCCATCAAGCAAGTCCTCCCCTCACATTAGCCAACCATTCGCCAGCATTCACACCTCTCCACTTTGGAGTAGCCTTGCGAATCAATCCCTGCAGATAATCCTCATCAAACTTGGGCTGATAGTCCATCAGTTCCACCAAGACCAATGTTGATTTATCTATATCACCTGTAAGAATATTCTTCTTGGCACGAACTCGTACGCCAAACTTTTTATAAAGAGGATTACCTTGATAACCTGCCAGATATTCCTTGTCTGTTCGAATTGTCAAGGTACCTGCATCCTTTGTATCCAAATGAATATTAGCCTTGTCCTTTCCACCAGCATCTGTCAATGTGCCATAATAATAGCACTCAATATCCACCAAGATATTCTCACGGCGAACATAATGAGTGGTTGGAGTAATCTTAAAGATGCGTTGTGGCTTGTCAGAAGTGCCAATTTCTATGTCATAGTTATGGCGCAATGCAAAAGACTGAAGATTTTCTATCGCTTGTGCACTAGCCATTTCCAACTTATCAATATAGCCATTCTCCTGCTCAATAACACCAAGCATAGACGACACCAAGAGAACACTTTGCATAGAAGTTCTGAACACATTGAGCACAGAACCTTCCTTCAATTCATAAGAAATTGTAGGGCGGTCTTTACGTTTCTTCCTGTCTGGATATAACAAACTCTCCACCTCATCGAGCAAGAATCGTATCTGACCGATGTCAAAGTTGGCTGGAGAAAGGGGTTCATCCCCATTCTTGCCAATTATTCTTAGCGTAATTTCATTCTTATCCATAATCAATGCAAATATAACATATTATATGTAATGAAAAATTTTCAAGCGTATCTTTTTAGAATATTTTGTATTCGGACATCAAATCTGCCGAGCTTATTTCTAATACTCAGCATTACATTCCACACAGTTCTTCATTTCTTTTGGCGCACTCAAAGATGGATATATCTACCCTATTGTTATCGGTCAGTCTCTTCTGAATATATCCCTGGTATATACCTTCTCCTTCACATCATCAAGACAGGCGTCATAGCGGTTGGCGATGATGGCATGGCTCTGGGTCTTGAACGCCGCCAGGTCGTTGACCACCTTGCTGCCGAAGAAGGTGGTGCCGTCTTCGAGCGTCGGCTCATAGATGACAACCTCGACGCCCTTTGCCTTGATACGCTTCATGATGCCCTTCTTGGCATACTTCAGATAGAGGCTGCGGGTATAGCCCACAGGGATGGTGCTCTTGATAATCATCACAGCATCCGGATTCACTTCCAATACCAGGTCGATCACCTCTTCCACATGGGATGTGTCGAAGTAGTTCTTTACCGGGTCATAGTTGGTTGGCGCCGCGATGACCACGAAGTCGGCATCCTTATATGCAGACTTGCCATCAAGGGTTGCAGTAAGGCTGAATTCCTTCTCTGCCAGATATTTCTCTATATAGTCGTCCTAAATAGGACGAAATACGGTTATTGAGTTTCTCCACCTTTTCGGGGATTACATCCACTGCCGTCACGTGATGGTGTTGAGACAAGAGCGTGGCTATGCTCAGACCTACGTAGCCTGTTCCGGCTACTGCTATTTTTATACTTTGTGTGGTGATAAAAGTACTAATATTTGTTAATTATATGAGGTGCGTAGTCAAGCTTAAAGTAGAAATTGA
>CAKQDQ010000003.1 GCA_934229335.1 uncultured Prevotella sp. | reverse complement strand
TGGTGCCACCAGGAATCGAACCGGGGACACAAGGATTTTCAGTCCTTTGCTCTACCAACTGAGCTATGGCACCATTTGCAATTCAAGTTCCGTACACTGCCCTTTAACACCCCTATGTTAGTGCACATCTCTTGATTGCGGTGCAAAGGTACTGCTTTTTTTTGAACTGACAAAATGTTTCTGCATATTTTTCAATTAAAAGCGTTATTTTTCTTGATTTTTGCCCGTTTATATTAATTTCTGACGTTAATTCTTCCTCATTTAGGAAAAATTTAGTACCTTTGCGACCGCAATCGGGGTGTAGCGCATTAATAAATGATACGCTCCCTCATTACAATCGGGGTGTAGCGCAGTTGGTAGCGCACTACGTTCGGGACGTAGGGGTCGCCAGTTCGAGTCCGGTCACCCCGACATAAAAAAGCGAAGAAGTCTTCGAGGTCATGTTTTTTGACTCCGAAGACTTTTTCTTTTATCATCAAACGGAAATTGTAACAAGCAAAGCAATTAAAACAGCCGTGTCACGAAAGCTATCTAATCGCATTACGATTAGGTAGCTTTCGCATTACGATTAGATAGCTTTCGCATTACGATTAGATAGCTTTCGCAGCGGGAGCATATCGCTATCCCCATAGCGAGGGCCGTCGCCAAACGGTAAAAGCAAGGCGATAGTAGTAAGAAAATGAAAAAATATTCATGCTATATATAAAATAAGAGGAAAAAGTTTTGGCTATTTGCATATTTATTTATAATTTTGCAGTCGTTTTTGAATATTTATCCATGCAGAAGATAACGAAGAAAGACAGGCTCGCAGCGTTGCGTTTGATAGTGACCTCCAACGAACTTAGTTCGCAGGATGAGGTCATAAGGGCTTTGGCACGTCAGGGAATACCTACGGCACAGGCTACACTCTCACGCGACATGAAGGAACTGAAGATTGTGAAGACAGCTGCGTCAGACGGCAGGTATGTATATGCCATACCAGAAGATACGGCATATCGCAGGGTTCACAAGCCGCTTCCTCCTGCCGACATACTGCCAGCACCTGGCTTTAAGTCTATACAGTTTTCGGGTAATATGGCGGTGATGAAGACACGACCGGGCTTCGCCAGTAGCATAGCCTCAAACATAGACTCCGCCAATCTGCGTGAAGTGCTCGGCACGATAGCGGGCGATGACACTATATTCATAGTAATAAGAGAGGGCGCGATGCACGTGGACGTGGTAGACGAGCTGTCTGCCATAATTCCTGATATGGTGCTTTAAAACATAAGAGCGTATACCTCATAACAATAAAAGAAGAAAATAAAAATACAATAGCATAGAAAATGAAAGACATTAGAATTCTTGTGGCAGACGCTTCACATGAGAAGTATGTGGACGAGATACTCGACACAATTCGTATTGCAGCGAAAAAGCGTGGTACGGGTATTGCAGAGCGCACCCACGAGTATGTAGCGACAAAGATGAAAGAGGGTAAAGCGGTTATCGCCCTTGATGAGAACGACCGCTTCGTAGGTTTCAGTTACATCGAGACTTGGGGTAACAAGGCGTATGTAACCACCTCAGGACTGATAGTACATCCTGACTTTCAGGGACTGGGCGTAGCGAAACATATTAAGGACTACACCTTCACTCTGGCGCGTGTGCGTTGGCCTCACGCTAAGATTTTCTCTCTTACATCAGGCGATGCCGTAATGAAGATGAATACGGCGTTAGGCTATGTGCCAGTGTCTTTCAATCAGTTGACAGACGACGAATCTTTCTGGAGAGGCTGCCGCGGTTGCATTAACCACGACATCCTTGAGGCAAAGAACCGTAAGTTCTGCATCTGCACAGGTATGCTTTACGACCCTGAGCAGCACAAGGGAGAGCCAACGCCTGCCGAGGTGTTCCAAGACGTGGTGAAGACACTTACTAAGAGAGGGATACCTTGCTAAAAGTGAGGGGGCAGGTCGTTTAATTGTTTAGTGGCTTCGTTATGCGAACCACAACCAACTGACAGGGTATTAACTAAACGATAAAACCACCCAACCGCCCAACAACACAATAACAACGAAAAAACTAAAATATAAAATATCATGGCAAAGAAAAAAGTAGTAGTAGCATTCAGTGGAGGTCTCGACACCTCTTATACAGTAATGAAACTTGCGCAGGACGGATATGAGGTATATGCAGCCTGTGCTAACACAGGAGGTTTCTCTGCGGAGCAACTCAAGACGAACGAAGAGAATGCATATAAACTCGGTGCTGTAAAGTATGTTACGCTCGACGTAACGCAGGAGTACTATGAGAAGTCACTCAAGTATATGGTTTACGGCAACGTATTGCGTAACAACTGTTACCCTATCTCTGTGTCATCAGAGCGTATTTTCCAGGCTATCGCCATAGCACGTTACGCTAACGAGATTGGTGCCGACGCCATAGCACACGGTTCTACAGGTGCTGGTAACGACCAGATACGTTTCGATATGACATTCCTCGTAATGGCTCCGGGCGTAGAGATTATCACCTTGACACGTGATGGCAACCTGTCACGTCAGGAAGAGATAGACTACCTTAACGAACATGGCTTCTTTGCCGACTTCACCAAACTGAAGTACTCTTACAACGTAGGCATCTGGGGCACATCAATCTGTGGCGGTGAGATTCTCGACTCAAAGCAGGGACTGCCTGAATCAGCATACCTCAAGCACCCAACAAAGGAAGGTCCTGAGACTCTGAAACTCGGATTCGAAAAGGGTGAACTCTGTTCTGTAAACGGAAAGCACTACGACGATAAGATTGCCGCTATCCAGGAGGTAGAGAAGATTGGTGCCGCTTACGGCATAGGACGTGACTGTCACGTAGGCGATACTATCATCGGCATCAAGGGACGTGTAGGCTTTGAGGCAGCAGCACCAATGCTTATCATCGGCGCACACCGTTTCTTGGAGAAGTACACACTATCAAAGTGGCAGCAGTATTGGAAGGATCAGGTAGCTAACTGGTACGGAATGTTCCTCCATGAGTCACAGTATCTGGAGCCTGTAATGGCAGATATTGAGGCTATGCTGACATCTTCACAGCGCAACGTTACTGGTGAGGTAGAACTGGAACTGCGTCCTCTCTGCTTCCAGACAGTGGGTGTTGACTCTCCTAACGACCTTGTTAAGAACAAGCTCGGTGAGTATGGCGAGACTGCTAAGGCATGGACATCAGAAGATGCTAAGGGCTTCATCAAGGTATCTTCTACCGCTCTGCGCGCATATTACCTTGCACACCCTGACGAGAGAAGATAACCCCTTCCCTGTCCTGCGGACATCCCTCCCCCAGGGGAGGGGTGACAATACCTTAGTTCGCAGTAATTTCCCTGTGATTGTTTTCTTATGGCTTATAAATATAACTATGCTGCGCCTGACAGATATATGCTGTTGAAGGAGTTTGCAAAGAAAAACAGACAGTATTCTACTGATGCCGAGAGGGTAATGTGGGAGTGTTTACGCGGCAAGCAGTTATGGTTTAAGTTCAATAGACAATATATTATAGGAGACTATATAGTCGATTTCGTTTGTCTTGAACGAAAACTCATCGTAGAAGTTAACGGCGGTTATCATTCAGAATATGAGCAAATGGAAAGAGATGAGCACCGTACCGAAAGGTTGGAGCACTTAGGCTTCTCTGTGCTTAGATTTTCAAACGAAGAGGTATTGGCAGGAACAGAAAACGTTTTAGATGTAATCAGAACAGAATTATATAAATAGATATGAACGAACAGTCACATATCTCTTCCTCCCTTGGGGGAGGAATCAAGGTGGGGGTTCTGGGTGCCGCAGGCTATACAGGCGGCGAACTCATCCGTTTGCTTATAAACCACCCATCAGTAGAGATAGTTTTCGCTAACAGTGAGTCTAACGCAGGCAACAAAGTGTATGATGTCCACGAAGGATTGCTTGGCGAAACAGAGATGGAATTTACCTCTGAGATGCCGTTTGACAAGGTAGACGTAGTGTTCTTCTGCTTCGGTCACGGTAAGAGTGAGGCGTTCCTCAAGGAGCATACCATCCCAGAGAACGTGAAGATAATAGACCTCGCGCAGGACTTCCGCATCGCGGGCAACCACGATTACGTCTATGGCCTGCCTGAAACACATCGTGATAGCATCGCTAAGTGTCAGCATCTCGCTAACCCAGGCTGCTTCGCTACGTGCATTCAGCTCGGTCTACTGCCATTGGCAAAGGCAGGTCTCATTACGAACGATATCGCTGTGAACGCCATAACAGGCTCAACGGGCGCAGGACAGAAACCTGGTGCCACCACACATTTCTCTTGGAGAAACAACAACTTCTCTGTGTATAAGCTCTTTACGCACCAGCATCTGCACGAGATAACGCAGACCTTGAACGAGCTTCGACCAGAGAATACACCACGAGTAGTCGACACTCTCGACGAGGGCTATGAGGTAAAAGACAACGAAGTAACCGTTGACTTTATACCATACCGTGGCGATTTCGCCCGTGGCATATTCTGTACAGAGGTTATTCGCCTTGATAAGGCAATGGCAAAAGAAGAGGTAGAGGCACTGTATAAGGACTTTTACGCTACGGCAGCGTTCACTCACTATAGCGAGAAGGCACCAGACCTGAAGCAAGTGGTGAACACTAACAAGGCTATTGTGCACGTTGACGTCTTCGGACGCAAGGTTGTCGTTACATCAATGATAGACAACCTGCTCAAGGGTGCGGTAGGACAGGCTGTGCAGAACATGAACATTATGTTCGGAATAGACGAAAAAGCAGGTCTTAACCTAAAGGCATCAGCGTTTTAATCGGTTGCTTAGTCGTTTGGTTGTTTAGTTGTTTTGTGGGTTAGTTAATAGGATATGTATACAATTACGTGCTTATCTGTTAGCAATCCACCACATAACGAAACAACTAAACTACCAAACCACCAAACAACAAAATAACAAAACAACGACAAAATGAAATTATTTGACGTATATCCCCTATTCGATGTCAACATCGTTAAGGGTAAAGGCTGCAACGTATGGGACGATAAAGGTCAGGAATACCTTGACTTTTACGGCGGTCATGCAGTCATAAGTATAGGTCATTGTCACCCACATTACGTGGAGAAAATGACCGAACAGCTCAATAAACTCGGCTTTTATAGCAACTCAGTAGTTAACAAACTGCAGGTGGAACTGGCTCAACGCCTTGGCAAAGCCTGTGGTTATGACGACTACCAGTTCTTCCTTATCAACTCAGGAGCGGAGGCTAACGAGAACGCTTTGAAGTTAGCGTCGTTCACAAATGGTCGCAAACGTATCCTCTCTGCACAAAAGGCGTTCCACGGACGTACATCATTGGCAGTGGAAGTGACTAACAATCCTAAGATTATTGCACCGATAAACGACTGTGGACACGTTACATATCTTCCACTGAACGACCTCGCTGCATGGGAGGAAGAACTCGACAAGGGTGACGTTTGCGCCGTAATCCTTGAGTGTATACAGGGCGTTGGCGGCATACAGATGGCTACACCAGAGTTCGCTCAGGGCTTAGCAGCAGCATGTAAGCGCAACGGTTCATTCCTTATCTGCGACGAGATACAGTGCGGTTACGGTCGTTCAGGTAAGTTCTTCGCCCACCAGTGGCTCGGCATCAAGCCAGACCTTATCACCGTAGCGAAAGGTATCGGCAACGGATTCCCAATGGCTGGCGTACTAATCTCACCAGAGTTCAAGCCTGTTTACGGCAGACTCGGCACAACATTCGGTGGCAATCACCTCGCTTGTACGGCTGCTCTTGCTGTGCTTGACGTCATGGAGGAAGACAAACTCGTTGAGAATGCACACGAAGTAGGCGAATATCTTATTGCAAAACTGAAGGAGTTGCAGAAGGTTCAGCCACATATCACCGATGTACGTGGACGTGGTTTGATGGTAGGCGTAGAGTTTGACGTGCCTCATGCAGACGTTCGCAAGAAGTTAGTGTACGACCTTCACTGCTTCACTGGCTGCGCAGGAACCAACCTTTTGCGTGTACTTCCACCGCTGTGCATAACAAAGGCTAACGTGGACGACTTCGTTTCACGCCTCGCTACAGCCCTGAACAGCCTGTAATAAATGGCTCGTTAGCATTTAAGAAGTAAACAATTAGCACTTTAACAACACACAATACAATGAAGATAGCAGTAATAGGCGCAGGTGCCATGGGCGGTTCTACCGTCGAAGGTATGCTTAAACTACAGTCACTCTGCGCTGGTGACATCACCGTTTCTGACCCTATGGCAGACCTATCACGCTTTGCTGAAAAGGGCGCAAAGACCACAAAGGACAACGCTGAGGCTGTAAAAGAAGCCGACATCGTTATGGTTTTCGTCAAGCCTTGGTTGGTAGAGCAGGTCTTGAAGGGCATAAAGGCATCCATGGATTATGCAAGTCAGACGCTCGTCGTTATTGCGGCGGGAGTGAAAAGCGACAGTATCAAGGAGTGGATGGATAAGGATGGTGCTGTTCCTGCTACGCTTCTCTGTATTCCTAACATCGCCATTGCGCAACTGGCAAGCATGACTTTTCTCGTGAATGTTAATGCTTCAGACGACAAAGTGGCTGCGGTAAAGGCATTGTTTGACCAACTTGGCAAGTCAATCCTTACCACTGAGAACCTCCTCGGAGCCGGAACGACACTCGCTTCATGCGGTATCGCGTACGCCATGCGTTACGTTCGTGCCAGTGCAGAGGGTGGAGTAGAGCTCGGTTTCAAGGCACACGATGCACAAGAGATAGTGATGCAGACCATGAAAGGAGCCGTAGAACTGCTTCAGGCAAGTGGTATGCACCCAGAAGCAGCCATAGATTTGGTAACGACTCCTGGCGGAGTGACCATTAAAGGACTCAATGAGATGGAGCATGCAGGCTTCACCAGCGCGGTGATAAGAGGCTTGAAGGCAGGTGCTAAATAAATAATTGAAACAATATCGCTAAGACACTGCGTCCTGACATCTATGGGACGACAGTGTCTTTTTGCTTTTGCGGAGAGGGGATGGCTATGACATAAGAAAGGAAAAGTGTCATAATAACAGAATGAAAGCAAAGTCCTTGCCGCATAAGCACTATAAAAAAGAAACTAAACAACGCTATGCGTATAGTAATAAAGATAGGTTCTAACGTGCTGGCACGCTCTGCTGGTGGACTGGACATAACGCGAATGTCGCACCTTGTGGACCAGATTGCTGAACTGCGCCACCGTGGTGTGGAGGTAATCATGGTGTCATCAGGTGCCGTTGCCGCTGGTCGTGCGTTGCTAAAGACCGACAAACAGCTTGACAGCGTGGAGCAACGACAGCTTTTCTCCGCCATAGGACAGACGAAACTAATAAACCATTACTACGACCTTTTTCGTGAATACGGGCTTCATGTGGGACAAGTATTGACCATGAAGGAGAACTTTGGTACACGTCGTGAGTACCTTAACCAGCGTGCTTGTATGCAGGTGATGTTAGAGAATGGCGTCATTCCTATCGTCAACGAGAACGATACGGTGTCCGTAACCGAGTTGATGTTTACCGATAATGATGAACTCTCAGGACTCATCGCAACCATGCTCGGTGCTGATGAACTCATTATCCTCTCCAATATCGACGGCATTTACAACGGTTCCCCTAAGGATCCAGAGTCTCATGTCATACCGACAGTGGAGCCAGGACGTGACCTTGGCGAGTATATCCAGACCGAAAAGAGCGGTTTGGGACGTGGAGGAATGATAACAAAGTGTAACATTGCCCGCAAGGTAGCGGAGGAAGGAATACGCGTTATCATCGCCAACGGCAAGAAAGACAATATCCTTCTCCACCTCTTTGACGCTCCGCAGGAGACCATTCACACCGAGTTCGTGCCGCGACCAGACGCCGTTTCGCCCGTAAAGAAATGGATAGCCCACAGCGAAAGTTTCGCAAAAGGAATAGTGCGCATCAATGAACAGGCTGCAAAGGTGTTGCAGTCAGATAAGGCTGTCAGTCTACTTCTTGTCGGAGTGACCGACATCGAGGGCGACTTTGAGGAAGGTGACATCGTGAACATTATTACCCCAGAGAACCAACGCATTGCCGTAGGGCGCAGTTCCTTCTCGTCTGACGAGGCAAGGAAACTCATAGGCAAGCACGACCAGAAGCCTTTAGTGCACTATGACTACTTAGCAACGAACTAAACAAAACTGAATTATCACAATGTTAGACCAATTCAAAATAGCAAAAAAGGCCTCACGCAGCCTTGCCCTCATATCTGATGCACGCCGAGATGAGGTGCTTAACGCCGTGGCTGACGCCATAGCAGCAAACGAAGACGCCATACTCGCTGCCAATGCGAATGACCTTGCCCGTATGGACAAAGCCAATCCGCTGTACGACCGACTTCAACTCACATCGCAACGCCTTGCCGACATAGCGTCAGATATGCGTCATGTGGCTCAACTGCCATCGCCTTTAGGACGTGTACTGAAAGAGAAGACGCTTGAAAACGGACTCCATCTGCGTCGTGTCGCTGTGCCATTCGGTGTCATCGGCATGGTGTTCGAAGCACGACCCAACGTTGCCTTCGACGTCTTCTCACTCTGTTTCAAGAGTGGCAACGCCTGTGTGCTGAAAGGAGGACGTGATGCTGACGAGTCAAACAAGGCTATCGTAGCCCTTATTCACACTGTATTGCAGCGTGAAGGCATCGACACAGGTGTGGTACAACTACTTCCTGCCACTCACGAAGCAACAGGAGAGATGCTCACTGCCGTAGGTTACATAGATGTATGTATACCGCGTGGTGGTAGAAAACTGATAGACTTTGTGCGTGATAACGCCAAAGTGCCAGTAATAGAGACAGGTGCTGGCGTTGTTCACGCATACTTCGACAAGGACGGTGACGTGGAGATGGGCGTACGAATCATCAACAACGCCAAGACAAGACGTGTCTCCGTGTGCAACGCTCTCGACTGCCTTATCATCCATGAGCAGCGTCTTTCAGACCTCAAAGCATTGTGTGAGCCGCTGAAGGCAAGCAACGTGAAGCTCTATGCCGATGATAAAGCCTTTGCAGCACTAACTGGTAACTATCCAGCAGAATTGTTGTTACACTCTACCGTCGAGTCATACGGCACAGAATTTATGGCGTATGCCATGGCGATAAAGACCGTACCGACTTTCGATGCCGCCATAGAACACATAGCAACATACGGCTCTGGACATAGTGAGTGCATCATAACAAACAACAAAGACGCTGCCACAGCGTTCCAGAAGCAGGTAGATGCCGCTTGCGTATACGTCAACGCACCTACCAGTTTCACCGATGGAGCACAGTTCGGACTGGGTGCTGAGATAGGCATCTCAACCCAGAAACTCGGTCCTCGCGGTCCGATGGCACTTGAAGAGATAACTACTTACAAGTGGCTTATTGACGGAAACGGACAGATTAGAAAATGAAGAATGATGAATGAAGAATGAAGAATGGGAGTTACTCAGTTCGATTGAAGGCGGATTTAGTGTCGGCACATCCTTCATTCTACATTATTACAACTCTCATTCTTAATTCTTCATTCATCATTCTTCATTTAAACCGTTCCTCATTGAAATGTTCTTCATTCTTATATTAAAACCGAATTATGACAAAATTATATTCGCTCTTCCTTGAGCATCCAACCATAACGACCGACAGTCGTGACTGTCCTAAGGGCAGTATCTTCTTCGCCCTGAAGGGAGAATCATTCGATGGCAACGCATATGCAGCCGCAGCATTAGAGAAAGGCTGTGCCTACGCTGTGATAGACGAAGCAGAATATGCCGCAGACGACCGCTTCATCGTTGTCGATGACGTGCTGACAGCATTGCAACAACTCGCCAACGAGCACCGTCGAGCACTCGGGACACGCATCATAGGCGTAACAGGCACCAACGGAAAGACCACCACCAAGGAACTCATCGCCACCGTCTTAGGCAAGAAATACCGCGTGCTCTACACGCAAGGCAACTTCAACAACCACATCGGTGTGCCCAAAACGCTGCTCCGTCTTACCAAAGACGACGAGATAGCGGTAGTAGAAATGGGTGCAAACCACCCTGGAGAGATAAAAACACTCGTCAACATCGTAGAGCCAGACTATGGCATTATCACCAACGTTGGTAAGGCACACCTTGAAGGTTTCGGCTCTTTCGAGGGCGTGATAAAGACAAAAGGCGAACTGTATGACTTCCTTCGTCAGAAGAAAGACAGCAAGGTCTTCATTGATGCCGACAATAAATACCTCGCAGGAATATCCCACGACCTCACACTCGTAAAGTATGCAGTGGACGATGACGCTGAAGGCATCATGGTAAAAGGTCACGTTATAGACTGCGCACCGTTCCTCCACTTCTCTTGGAAAGCGCAAGATGAGGAGCATGAGGTACAGACTCACCTCGTGGGAGCATACAATATATACAATATGTTGGCGGCAGCGACCATCGGACTCTACTTCGGCGTTACGCCAGAGCAGGTAGACGAGGCACTGGAGGGGTACATACCAAGCAACAACCGCTCACAACTCACCGTGACAGAGCATAACAAACTCATTGTAGACACCTACAACGCCAACCCAACCTCTATGGCGGCAGCCCTGCATAACTTTGCCATTATGGAGGTAAAGCCTAAGATGGCAATCCTCGGAGATATGCGTGAGCTTGGCGAAGTGAGTGCTGAAGAGCATCAGAAGGTTGTTGACTTCCTGCAAGAGCATGGTATTGACAACGTATGGCTGGTAGGTTCAGAGTTTGGAAAGACGCAGAGTCCATACCGTAAGTTCCCCGATGTGGCAGCGGTAAAGGCAGAGTTAGCAGCCAATCCGATAGAGAACCACTACATATTAATAAAAGGCTCTAACGGCATACGTCTGTTTGAGTTGCCAGAACTACTGTAAACGCCTATGCCACCAATGCAGAATGTGGTAGGGAACACCATGAGCAGACTGGGCGAGTTAGACTATATGAAGTGCGTCTTCATACTGCTCATGGTGACCTTTCACCTTACTTTTGTGTCAGATACCTTCCCCTTTGCCAAGGCTATGGTATATACGTTCCATATGCCAGGGTTTCTTCTCATCTCAGGTTATCTGATGAACGTAGCCAAACCAGCACGTCGTTTCTTCACAATGATACTTTGGCTCCTTGTGCCCTACATCGTTATGGAGAGCGGCTACATCGTAATGGCGTCGCTGTTGCCTATCAATGAGCACATAGACCATCTCACGCCCAGCGTCTTTATGTACCGTCTGTTCGTAAAGCCTCTTGGTCCTTACTGGTATTTGCAAGCCATGGTGCTGTGTGGCGTAACGCATTACGCTGCCTCGCGCTTTATCAGTAGTCACGTCTTGTTGCGCATAGTAGCGTGTGGAGGAGTATATTACGCCATGTCACTCCTTGACATACTCTCCTTACCCTGTGCCATGTACTTCCTCGCTGGAGCAGTGGTGCGAATATATAACCTTGAGATTCGTCATGTCTTTCCCCCCTGCCGCCTAAGCTTTGCGTTACTTCTCCTGTTGTTAGTAGACTGGGGTAACCTCGACAAAGCCACGCCAGGAGGAGTAGCAATAGTCTACTTCGTGATGTGTTCACTAATCATACTCTATGACCATGCGCCACGCTTCATGCTCAACGGAATGTTGTGGATAGGACGTAACACCCTACCGCTGTTCCTCTTCTCACCCATCTTCACCGTGATGTGTAAATATTTACGGAGCATAATACCTACGGTGCTTCCGCAGTCGTTACAGGCTATGCTCTTCATCGTAATCTCATTACCCATCTGCGTGGTAGGCAGCATAGTGGTAACAAAGGCGTTAGAGACAACTGGAGTGGCTCAGATAATGTTCGGAAAGCGTAAGATACTGACGGAATAAATTAAAAATTAAAAGGTAAGTAATATTAAAAAAATAACTTATTCAATTTTTATATTGTTAGAGTATGTTTTCTTGCGCATTTTTTATCTCATCTTGCTGGCTGTTTTGTGGCTATTCATCAGTCACGATGCTCGCATCGCTCCATCTTCATATCCCCAAAATATCTCAGCAATCTGAGGTAAAAACTGCGTAAGTTATTTTTTCAATATAACTAAGAATTAAAAGTTATGATTACTGTTTTTACTTATGGGCGGTTCGTTCTTCTCATAGTAAAAACAGCCTCGAAATATATGCGCGTTACGAAAGCACCCAAATCGCATTGCGAAAGGGCTGCTTTCGCATTACGAAAAGGGCTTAATCGCATTGCGAAAGGATAGCTTTCGTAATGCCCATATTATTATATGGGTGGTTCTGTAAATTACCGTAGTTATATGAAATATTACTTAACCGATTTCTTTATTTAGCAAGGACGGGCTGAAAGCCCAATAAGCGCATAGCCCAGGGCAAGCGTAGCGACACCCTGGGTGTAAATATCGTACGACAAATCCTCAACGCCCTGCAAGGGCAAAAGCGTAATTAAACAGGTGGTTAAGGCTTAATGCTTTTGCTCTTTCAGAGCGTACCATTGACAATTCGACAATACCCAGGGTGCCGCTACGCTTGCCCTGGGCTATGGGCACATTGGACTTTCAGCCCGTTTGACATTAAGGGGTGGGAGAAGGAGATAGTTCACGACGGCAAAACGATAGTAAATGCTGAGAGAGGAGATAGTCCACAACAGCAAAACAGTGGTGTGCACTGATGAGAAACTACCCACCTTGAACACTGTTAATAATTGTAATGTGCAAATAGCAATGCGAATTCGTAACATTGATTTATGTCAATAAAAACACTATTTATAGATTCTAAAGTCTTTTTTCTATAAATAAAACGGTTGTATTTATCATTTTTTTCTATATCTTTGCCTCTGTTTTTAATATTTGTTTGCAAAACAGAACCTTATATTTACTAACAGAAAATGAAAAGAAAACTACAACTTTTGATGGCTCTCGCCTGCTCAACGGGGGGGGATTTCCGCAAGTGCACAAGTAACAACAGGTGATTATTATCTGTATGACGCAACAAACAAGGTGTTTCTCTCTCGAGGAGCAGATTGGGGAACAGAGGCAACGGTAGACAAGTATGGTCTGTGTATACATTATGACACAGGCACTCAGTATCTGAATTTTATTGATTGGGCAAACACAACCATGTTTACAGATGATGGGACATCGGTTTACACGGACGGTGGTGGTAAGAAAACCACAATGGAGTTTGTTACCCAAGGTTCTGGTTATGTAATACTGGTAAAAGCGAAGTCTGACGGTACGGCTCTTGAAGGGAAGTACCTGCGCCATGAAACTTCTGATAAAGGAGAACACGTAGTTATTACTGATGACGTAAATCAGGCTACAGTATGGACATTAAAGACTAAAGCTGAGCATGACGCCATACTCGCTACGTATACCAATGACAACGTAACGAGCGTTATAGCGAAGGCTAACATGACGGCAACGGTAGAAGATTTTGCTACTGTTATAGAGAATAAGGATAATTATAGAAGTGTAGACGTATCGTCGAAGATTAACAATACAGGCTTTACATGGACGATATTCTCAGATAGAAATTGGGGAAACTATAAGTCAAGTAATGACCCCAATGCGGTAGAGGTATTTAAGCAGACAGGAATATGGTCACAAAGCGTTACAGGTTTAGATAAAGGACTGTATAAAGTGACCTTCCATGGTCTTGATCGCTATGGTACATACGGTGACGTTACTACTCAAGGAAACAATGGTTATGAAAATGTAACGTCTTTTGTGCGTGCTAATGACGAGGACGTGCTTATGCCTTCATGGTATAGTGAGCATACTGGCACAAGCTATCCTGACAAAGTATCGGAGGCGCAAGCGGCTTTTAAGGAAGGCAAGTATGAAAAGTCGTTTTATACCTATGTAGCAGACGATGGTAAACTGGACATTACCGTTAACATTCCTTCTTATAAAGATTTTAGTTGGGTGATATTCAATAATTGGTCGCTGACGTATTATACCGACCAGATGAGCACGGAGGATGCCAACGCTATAATAGCAGAAGCGCAGGAAGCACAGCAGAAACCTATGGAAGCGTCGGTATTAGAGACGTTGACAACTGCGTTAGAGCAGTTCCAAAGTGCAAATACTATTGCTACATATAATACTCTTTATGAAGCGTTGACTGCTGCCAAGGCTTCTGTTAAGGCGTATGCGGATGCACCAGAGAAGCTTGCAGCAATGCAGAAGATAGTTGTCGAGAATACGTTTGTAACTAAAGCTGCTAAGGAAAGCTATCAAAATCTGTACGATACGAACAAGGCAAAGTATGATGCACGTACATTGACAACAGCAGAGGCTACCTCATTAGAGAATCCTTATACCGTAACCGATTACCAGGTGAATAATACCGTTGATGATTATCTAATAAGCTCATGGAATGTTCAACCTATGACATGGAAAGACTATCATGTTAATACATGGTCAGTAGAGGGCAACAGTGACGGTACAGACTTTAAGGTACCTTTTATACAGTATTGGGTTAGCGACGCAAATGTCTTGGGAGCTAAGACTATGACGGCTACCATGACAGCCACCGACGGCATAGAGGCTAACGCACTTTATAAGGTATCTGCATGGGTGCGTACTCGCCAAACGAATAATAAGACATGGGATTTAAGTAAGATAACAGCTAATGTAGGCAATGGTACCGCTGTTCAGATGGACGCGACAGAGCAGACTGTGGGTGTATACGCTTTGAAACACATTACCGTTTATGGTTATGCGGACGCTGAGGCAAATCTTACATTTAATCTGAATGTGGCTGATGGTAGCAATGTAAGCTGGTTGGCATGGCAGCAGGTTTGTGCGGAAAAGGCGGAGCCAACATTGCTTGATGAGACAAGTAAGGAAGACATAGTACCCGTTGAGACTGCCCCTGTATTGCTGAAGCGCACATTCCTCGCAGGCTCTTGGAACACACTCGTACTGCCATTCAACCTCTCTATGGAGCAGATAAAGAAAGCCTTTGGCGAAGATACTAAGGTAGTGGCGTTCTCTGACGATGCCGCTGACGCATCACTTGTACACTTCAAGGATGCGGAGGAGATAAAGGCTAATGTGCCAGTGCTTATCAAGGTGAGCACAAGCGATAGCGAGTTTACATTTAACGATGTGACTGTGAATGTAGATACACCTGTAGCGAATGGCGAAAACGGCAACTGGAACTTCGTAGGTACATACCAAGCAGGAACAAAAGTACCAGAAAACGCTTATGAGCTTTATTCTAATAAGTGGTATCTCTCAAGGGGAACGGACAAGTATGTTATTAATGGCTTCCGCTCTTATATAGCTCCTGCTTCTGCAACAGCATCGGCTAAGGGACTGACAGTGGTTGTTGGAGACAATGCAACAGCAATTGATAACATCGTGTCTGAGGTAACAGAAGATGGTACAGTATATAACATCGCTGGTCAACGTGTAGGTAGTAACCAGAAGGGTATAGTTATAAAGAACGGCAAAACTGTTCTGGTGAAGTAAAAGACTTATGACTATCGCAGTGAATGTGTATCTTAATAGTAATAATATAATATAAAGAGGAAATACAAAGATGAAAAAGAAATATATTAGTCCTAAAGTAAATGTTGTGAAACTTGACGCTAAACTTATGTCAGGTGTGGCTATGACGACGTCTGGTCCTTATGACGATTTACCAACAGTAGACCCTGATGAGGAGATTCCTGACAATGTAATAGGAAACTCAAAGGGATGGAATGTCAGTTTTACAGATTAACAGCTTAGACGGAATATATATAAGTTATGTAGTAGTCGCTACATAAAACAGTGTGCAATGTTACAGTGGTCTTGCCGAAGATGCAATGTCTTCAGTAGACCACTGTTTTGGTAAGTAAGTGTTCAAACATTGTTTTAGTGTTGTATATTCTTACTTATTACAAAAACAACGCATGACGCTTCACTGAGGGGTGCCTCCAGATGCGTCATGCGTTGTTGTGTAATGTTGCGTTATGTAGTGTGTGGCACGTTACCTTGCGAGCCATACTTCTGGGTTAAGCTTTGTAATCTCCTTACGCAGTTGGAAGTCGAGCACGCTGTTACGGTCTACAGCTCCTATGCCTTGACGGGAAGAAACGTGCTGCCCTTTCCTAACACTGACAGAGGCAAGGTTGCAGTATACAGACATATATAAGCCGTGTCGTACTATAACACCCCAGCTTCCGTCACCGTTGCTGAACACTGCGCTGACCTCACCGTCAAATACTGCGTGGACAGGAGCACCCGCACCGCAGCGAATCTTAATGCCTTGGTTGGCGAGAGAGACACCAGGCAGTCCCTCAACAGAGTGTACTCCGTAGTGACCAATGATGCGTCCGCCCGATACAGGGAATGGTAGTCTGCCCTTATTACTCTCGAATGTGCTGTTCAGAGAGCGGTCTACGGTAGATACTCGTACTGCTGTCTCTGACTCGTGTTTGGCTTGTGCCACCTCTTTCTCTGCCTTCAGTTTGTCGGCTGCCGCCTTTCTCTCAGCCGCTACACGTGCGGCTTCCGCTTCGCGAGCTTTCTGTTCAGCCCTTGCTTTAGCCTCCGCGTTACGTGCTTCAATGCGTGCCGCTGCCTTAGCGCGTTCTTCCGCCGCCTTAGCTTCGGCTATACGGCGAGCGTTCTCACGTGCCCTTGCTTCAGCTTCAGCCTTACGTCGTGCCAGTTCCTCAGCCTTTCGCTTGGCTGCTGCTGCGGCTTCAGCCTTTCGTTTAGCCTCTGCTATGGCACGCTGACGTGCTTTTTCTACCTCTATCGCTACGAGATGGTCTATCTGTGAGTTAAGAGCAGCATCCTTTTTCTTCTGCTCTGCAATGATGGCGTTTATGTTCTTCTGCTCGTTTTTCAGCGATGTCACAATCTTTTGCTGTTCAGTTTTCTGTTGAGCGAGGGCAGCCTGTTCACGGTGTCCACGTGTCAGCAAAGTGGCTTTCTCGCCCCTTGTAGCGTGCAGTTGGGTGCGTTTCTGCGTCATTTGCTTCTGTTTCTCCTGCACTATCTTGCCTTGTGTGCGCTGATAAGCGGCATATTGGCGCACGAAGCGCAGTCGGCGTAGACTCTCTGTAAGGCTCTTGGCAGAGAAAATAAACATCAGTTGACTCTGTATGCTGCTCTGTTTAGCCATATAGCGCATAGACTTGATGTAGCTCTGGCGGCGTTCGTTAAGTTGACTTTGCAGGTTGTCGAGCTGCGATGACAGCAGACCTATGTTGTTGTCTATGTGGTGTATGTCCTTGTTTATGGAGTCAATGGAGTGCTGTCTGCGTTCCATGTCGTTGCTAAGCTGTTGCAGTGTCTGTAGCTTCTGCTGTACTTGCGCTTTGTTAGCGCGTAGAGCCTGCTCCTGTTTACGTATGTTTTGCTTAATGCGTGCCTGCTCATTACGTAATCCCCTGATGGAAGCGTTGGTGACTTCCGACTTCTTTACGGTATTGCCGCGACGCTTAGCTGTAGCTCTTGTGGCTGTAGCCTTCTTGCGTGCCGTAGTTTTCTTTACGGTAGTAGAGCGTGTTGTGGCAGCCTTCTTGGTGGTATTACGTTTCTGCTGTGCATCACTTGGCGCGACACACAGCAGAAGAGCCGTAATGATGATAATAAGTTTATTCATCTTTTAATGCCGAATATTATCTATTTTCCGAGGAGTTTGCCTAATACCTCCTGTACTGTTACCTTCTTGTAGCGGTCGGAGAGCGTTGTTGTAGTCTCCCAGTTGTTGTCGTTTGATATTTTGTTCATCTCAATGTCAAGCACCATTTTGCCGAGACCAGTAGCGTTAGAGTTGAACGTTAGCACCTCCTTGGCAGGGAATCTCTTGCTACCCATATTGGTAAACTTGCTGTAGTCGAAGGTCATAGTAGACTGTTGGGCTGTGCCTTTGCGGTAGGTGATGTTGGCGTTGAGAATGTTTTTCTGCTCAATGTCAGTGTCCCACAGGAAAGAAAGGTCGCCATATTGCAGCTCAATGGGGCGTTTTGCCACCGTGCTCATGTTGACTTTGAAGTTAGACAGGTCTGAATCAGACAGCGACTTCTTGCCAGGCGTGAAGAGTTCGTTCCAGAATAGTGACTGAAGAGTGTAGAAGTCCATGCCGTTGCTCTGCAAGAACGAGACGTCTTTGTATGACGCTTTGATGTATTGTTTGTTGATACGGTCTACAATCATTACGTAGTCGGGCGTAAATTCCAGTCTGCCAGCTTCCATGATGCCGAATGGTGTGAGGGTGATGCGTATCACCTCGTCGCGTCGCATCTGCAGTTTACCGCTGACATTAAATTCCTTTCCCATGGCATTGATGGTAAAGTCTATTGCCGACACGATGTTTTTGCTGTATACTGCATTGTCGCTCACCTTACGAAGGTACTCTATGGTGCTGTTTGTCTTACCTTTCTCGTTGCTTATGGCAATGTTCTCCTTGCCCGTTCCTTGTACGCTCTTGCTTGTTCCGCAGGCTGATAGCAGTGCTACAGCCATGAGGATTATGATTGTTTGTTTCATGATTGTAAAGTGTATATTACCTGAATGATAGGCTTTTGTGGTCATAACAAAGCTTATACTTGGTTATTTGGTGTACTTTTTGATTTTCTTTCGTAGTGTGGCTTCGTCTTCTGGGTTGTTTCTAAGTGCTTTGTTCCACATTCGTAGTGCTTCCTCTCGTTTGCCGACTTTGATGTATATGTCTCCTGCGTGCTCCAGTATGTCGCTGGAGATAGATACAGAATCCGTGCTGACAGTACTGTCGGCGGCGGCTTTCTGTTCGCAGCTAATGGCTTGTTCTATGTATATTCGTGCCTCTTCATAGCGTCCCTGCTGGTATAGAATCCATGCGTAGGTGTCAATATATGTACCGTTGTTCGGTTCGGCAGTTATTGCTCTGTAGCTCATTTTCTCAGCTTTCTTCAGATCTTTAGCATCGAGTGAGAGAAAATATGCGTAGTTGTTGAGACACAACACCTTGTCAGGGTTGTATATAAGGCAGCTGTCGTATGCCTCATAAGACTCCTGTTGGCGTCCCACCTTATACAAAGCGTCACCTAACATGAGAAAGATGTCGGCTGCAACGGTAGGCTTTGTGTCTTTGGTTATTACGTTTGTGCCTTGTTTTAGCGTTGCGATTGCATCGTTGTAGTGCTCGTTAATGTATTGTGCCACGCCGAGATGATAGTACAATAACGGTTCGTCAGGTATGTATTCTATTGCTTTCTTACATTCCCTAATGACGTTTTCGTCTATTGAGTCCTGCCAAAGTATGGATATAAGATTTATTCTTGCCTCCACGTTTTCAGGCGCAATCTTCAGCACTTCTTCCCAACCGTTGCGTATAGAGTCACGTGGGGCTTGCTTAAGCATTAGGTATGCTACCTTCATCGTGGCTACTTCTGGGGACTGTTGTGGCAGTCGCAGCACACGATTGAACATCTCCATTACCCTTGCGGAGTCGCCTCCGTGCTCTTCACTGTCCTTTACCCAGTCGCTGATGAGAGTTATTCGTGTGTTAGTCTCAGTGCGAGGGTTTATCAACATATTGTAGAGCAGGCTGTCAGCGGTATCGGTTTGCCCCTCGCCACGGTAGTAGTCCATGAGCGACATCTGTCCTTGCGCATTGTCAGGTTCCTCCTTTAGTACGTCAAGGAAAGACTTGAGAGCCTCCTTCTTGCGCCCGTTGCTTAGCAGCCAGTTGCCCATCATTACCTTGAAACTGAGGTCATAGGGATGCGCATCCACCAGTCCTTTTATCTCTTTGTATGCTCCTTCCATGTCGCCAAGGTTGGCATACACCTGCATTTTCGATAGTGTGATGTCCTCAGACTGTCCCTCTTGTATCTCGTATCGGTTAAGAGCGTCGAGCAGTTTGTCGTATTGTTTGGTGTGTTCATACAGTCTTAGCAACAACGATAGGTATTCTGTGCGCTCAGGGTGCGCTGCTGACAGACGCTCATATACACTTGTGGCGGAGTCTATCTGGTTGTCAAAGAGGTAGCCGTTAGCTAATCTTTCGGCAAACTCTGTATTCTCTGGTGCAAGGATACTGGCTTTCTTAATCAGCGAAAGCCCTAAAGAGTCCTGTTTAGCAATGGCATATAGCCTTCCGAGAGCGAACAATGTCTCTGGTGCGTTAGGTCTGATAGCATTACACTGTCTGAATAATTCAAAGGCTTGCGTGTAATGTTGCATATCCATTTGTCGCGCTGCCTCGATGTAGAGGTAGCGGTATCGCGCGTCGTTGTCGGCAGCCACGGGCTGCAATATTGCAACAACCGTTAATATAAGAAATAATAGTCTGCGCATTTTATGGTCTATGTTTTGTCATGTTATGGGCGAAGTGCTTTACGAAAATCATCACAAAGCCATTCTTTCCTCACGCTTTATTTTACGCCAGTGTGCCCATATCCTCCTGCGCCACGCTCGGTATTGTCCAGCTGGTCCACCTCTTGCAGTGTGGCTTGTTCGTATTTTGCTATCACCATCTGTGCTATTCTCTCGCCAGGATTCACGGTGAAGTCGGTGTCAGAGAGATTTACTAACACCACGCCTATCTCGCCTCTGTAGTCTGCGTCGATAGTGCCAGGAGTGTTAATTACCGTTATTCCGTGCTTCAGTGCAAGTCCGCTTCGTGGTCTTACCTGTGCTTCGTAGCCGTCGGGCAGTGCCATATATATGCCAGTAGGTATTAGTTTGCGCTGTAAAGGCTTCAGGATAATCGCTTCTTCTATGTTAGCTCTCAAGTCCATGCCAGCACTTTGGGCGGTGGCGTAGGCTGGCATAGGTTGCTTACCTTTGTTAATTATCTTCACTGTTACCATGTTGTCGTAGTGTAAATGTTATGTGGTCGTGATATATTGTTGGTGGTGCTATACCGATGTTAGTATCGGTACAAAAAAACACTTGGATGTTGTGACGTGGCGTTATGATTGCCTTTGTCTTCAACATCCAAGTGCAAAGTTAATAAAATCTTATGATATAAGCAAATAATAGGTATGCGGCAGCTTGTTATTTTAATATTTATTTTGCTCCGTGTTGTTGCCTATTAAAATGTCTTATCTTATAGTTCTTTTGACTACATCGTCGTTATGGCGTTACGGTATAGCCTTGTTTGTGGCGTTTACTGTCCTCTAAGCTCTGACGGATACACTCCAAGGTTGCGCTTAACGTATCTGTTGAAGTATGAGGTAGAGGTGAAGTGGAACATCTGTGCAATCTCTGCCACGGTGTGTTCGTTCTTTCTTAGTATCTCGTTTATGTCCTGAGAGGCGTATCTGTTAATCCAGTATGAAGCGGAGAAGCCGCTAACTTTGTTTGATACCTCAGAGAGATACTTAGGCACAACACACAGTTTCTCAGCGTAAAACGCTACCTCTCGGTTTTCTCTGTACATTTTAGAATCGAGCATATTGATAAACTTGTTCATGATGCTTGCCGCGCTCAGTGACGTGTTGTCATTGTTGTTGATGCGAGCGTGGAAATCATAGAGGTCAAGTAACAGCATGTGTGCTGATGTGCGTAGTATGTCATCGTAGAACTTATGCCTTGTGTCCTCGATACGAATTTGGAAGTTTTTGAACAGAGCTTTACACAGTTCAGCCTCCTCTTCATTGAGTTGCATTACTGGTTTTGTGTAAAGTGCCAGCATACCCTGTATGATATATGGGTTGCGTGGTTCGCTTTGACGTAAGAAAGACTCTTCAATGTAGATGACACTACATTCGAAGTCTGGTGATACTGAGTAGCTTTTCAGAAATTTACTGTTTAATATTATAGCACAACAATCATTGTGCATCTCGTGGCTACCTTCGTTATATGTTATAACGGCAGTGCCTTTCTTACAGTAAATGAACGCTTGATACCCTGCATACTCTTTGTTCTGTAAGTTGTTTAAATCTTTTTCGATTAATACACTGTTCATAAGTGCGTGTTCCTTGAGTTATATTAAATTTTGCTGCAAAGTTAATCAATTTTTCTAAAACATACAAACTTTTCTCTGAAAGAATGTTTTTTCTAACAGAAAAATTGACATTTATAAAGCCTTTTTGCATTATTTTGCAATATGATGTATGCAAAACGTGCGTATTGTTATCCTTTTATCAAAATATGTTTTGGCAGTAGGTTTGCCATGGTCGATTTTCGTTGGTGCAATGAACGCAGTGTTAGTCTGTTCGTGATTGCGCCAAAGTGTTCTCCTATTGCGTTTTACAAGAAAAAGGCAGCCTGTCTTTTCCTAAAGGAAATGGCAGGCTGTCTTATAGCGGTTTCACCGCCGTGTCCCATTAAAGAGTATTAACTCTTAGGACTTACTTTCCGTGATGCTCGTCGCTAACGGTGAGCTTCTTACGTCCATGTGCACGACGTGATGCAAGTACGCGACGTCCGTTCTTTGTTGACATACGCTCGCGGAAGCCGTGCTTATTAACGCGACGGCGGTTGTGTGGTTGGAATGTTCTTTTCATTTTCGTTTAAGATATCTTATATTTTTGTTATGTTTGCTATTGAATGTTGTTGCGTTCTTTCTGCGGACAGTCATCTATTGTTGCCGAAAAACTCCTGACAAGTAATCGTTTCCTACCGTAATATTTACGTTAAAGAGACTGTTTCTTTTTAGCATTGTACGCAATTCAGTGTGCAAAGTTACTCATTTCTTTTGAAATACGCAAGAAAAGTAGCAAATTTAGTGCTTAAAACTGCTAAAATAAGGTAGTGTTGTGGTATTCTTAAAGTTTTTTTATTAATTTTGCAGTGATATACGTGCGTATAATTATAATAACGATAAACAATGATTAATTCACAGGACATTAAGAAAGGCGTAGCTGTCCGTATGGACGGAGGCATTTGGGTTTGCATAGACTTCCAGCACCGCAAGCCAGGTAAGGGTAACACAATCATGAACATTAAGCTTAAGAATGTTAGCGACGGTCGTGTACTTGAGCGTCGTTTCAACATTGGTGAGAAGCTTGAAGATGTACGTCTTGAGCGTCGTCCTTACCAGTATCTCTACAAGGAAGGTGATGATTACATCTTCATGAACCAAGAGACCTTCGACCAGGCACCTATCGCAGCAGACCTCGTAACAGGTGTAGACTACATGAAGGAGTCTGACATCGTAGAGGTTGTAAGCGACGCTGATACTGAGACAGTGCTTTATGCTGAGATGCCAGTCAAGACAGTTCTGCGTGTTACTCACTCAGAGCCTGGTGTAAAGGGCGACACCGCGACCAACACTCTGAAGCCTGCAACACTTGAAACAGGTGTAGAGATTCGCGTGCCTCTCTTCATTAACGAGGGCGACCTTGTACAGGTTGACACACGTGACGGCAGCTATCTGCAGCGCATGAAGGAATAATTCATTCCGAATAAGAGAAAAGTGAAGGGCGCAAGTTCTTCACTTTTTTCGATTTTGTACCCCAGCCGAATGGTTGGAAACATCGTTGCGGGTAAGAAATAACGCTGTTACGAATGATAAATACCATCGTTGTGGGTATGAAAAAACATTGTTATGAAAGATGAAAAGCAACGTTTTCTCGCTTTCTAATCTACGCCGTCAGTATTTGCTGGCAACACTTTGATATGAAATACAGCATCATAATACCAGTCTATAACAGGCCCGATGAGGTAGGAGAGCTGCTTGAGAGTTTGACTCAGCAGACCTATACCGACTTTGAGGTGGTCATAGTGGAAGACGGTTCCACGGTGACCTGTCGTGACGTTTGTCGCAAGTACGACAAAACGTTAACACTTGCATACTACGAGAAGCCCAACTCTGGTCCAGGTCAGAGCCGTAACTATGGCGCGGAGAGGGCGCATGGCGACTATCTCATAGTGCTTGACAGCGATGTGGTGTTGCCCGAAGGCTATCTGAAAGCCGTTGACGATGAGTTGTGCGTACACCCTTGCGACGCCTTTGGCGGTCCTGATGCGTCGCATCCCAACTTCACACCCGTACAGAAAGCCATAAGCTACTCCATGACAAGCTTCTTTACAACAGGAGGTATTCGTGGCGGAAAGAGAAAGTTAGACAAGTTTTATCCGCGTTCGTACAATATGGGAATACGTCGTGAGGTATACATGAAGCTTGGCGGATTCAGCCGTATGCGTTTTGGTGAAGACATCGACTTCTCCTACCGCATAGTAGAGTCAGGCAGCGTAACACGCCTCTTTCCTTCAGCTTGGGTATGGCATAAGCGTCGCACCGACCTTAGAAAGTTCTTCCGACAGGTTTACAACAGTGGCATAGCGCGCATCAACCTATCGAAGCGTCACCCAGGTACAATGAAGGTAGTCCATCTCTTGCCTATGGTATTCACAGTAGGAGTGATAGCCCTTGTGCTCATCTCCGCAATAGGGAGAATACTCATGGAGTACGACGATGTACACCGTTGGTACTGGCTTTGCGCAGCACCGTGGTTGCCTATACTGCTCTATTCGGGTGTGGTTTGCGTAGACTCAACCCTCCAGAACCGCTCCATCAAGATAGGTCTGTTAAGCGTAGCCGCCGCCTTTGTGCAGTTAATGGGTTACGGTTGTGGTTTTCTTGAGGCATGGTGGAAGCGTTGTGTGATGGGCAAAGACGAGTTTCATGCCTTCGACAAAACCTTTTATAAATAAGGTTGAAGGTAATACACCCTATAAAGTAATATACAACATCTACCTAAAGGCAAGAGAGTGAGAATATGACCGAATGGAAAGTAAGCGAGATATACGAGCCATCGCCCGTCGCAGATGCAGCGGTCGGCAAATCTGATGACAGTAAAGAACTCGCGATAACGCGATGGGCGGAAGACGATCGCCCCAGAGAGAAGCTGATAGCGCATGGCGTTGACGCTTTGTCCACAGCCGAGCTAATGGCGATACTGATTGGTTCGGGCAGCACGAAAGAGACTGCCGTGGCATTGATGAAACGTCTTCTTGCCGACTGCGACAACAGCATCGCCACGTTAAGTCGCATGAGCATAGACGAACTGAAACGCTACAACGGCATAGGCGAGGCAAAGGCAGTGACCATTCTCGCTGCTTGCGAGTTAGGACGCCGTCGTGAGCGTGAGGCGAAGCCACCGCGCACAATACTCTCTGACCCAAAGTTGATATACGAACATTTACTGCTTCGTATTCGCGACCTTGATGTAGAGGAGGCATTTGTCATACTGATGAACCAGTCGTTTAAGCATATTCGCACCATAAGACTGTCGCATGGTGGGCTGACAGAGACTGCTGTCGATGTGCGATTAGTGCTAAAGGAGGCCCTGATGTGCAATGCAACGGTATTAGCGTTGGCACATAACCACCCAAGCGGTAACGTTAAGCCCAGTCTTGGCGATGACAGGGTGACAAAGCAGTTAGCCGATGCCTGTGCTACGATGCGCATCTACTTTCTCGACCACGTGGTAGTGACCGACGGTGATTACTACTCCTATCGTGACAATGGGAAGTTATAATTATAGAAAATAGAATTAAAAATACATTATTATATATATATATGACACAAGAAGAACACGACATGACGGAACAGCGCATCATAGACGTGCTGCGAACCGTATTTGACCCAGAGATACCAGTAAACATATACGACCTCGGATTAATTTATAAGATAGACTTAGACATGGACGGAAAGCTCGACATTGACATGACCTTTACGGCACCATCTTGTCCTGCTGCCGACTTCATCATAGAAGACGTGCGCACCAAGGTAGCAGCTGTGAGCGGTGTAACATCGGCTAATGTCAATATGGTATTTGAGCCAGAGTGGGACAAGTCGATGATGACAGAAGAGGCACGTGTAGAACTTGGCTTCGAGTAATCTGTCGTAACGTACATCTGTTACGAAAAGGTGAGACGCCAATCAAAATAAAGCATGCCTATGACAGACAGAAAAAACAATATAAAGAACGCTTTAGGTAGCGACGAAGTAGCTACCAAAAACATCTATTTCCTGTGTGACGCACATCTCGGTTCACTTGCCATAGACCATCGTCGCACCCAGGAGAGGCGTTTGGTACGTTTTCTTGACGAGATAAAGAATAAGGCGGAGGCGGTGTATCTCCTTGGCGATATGTTCGACTTCTGGAACGAATATCGCTACGTAGTGCCCAAGGGCTACACCCGTTTCCTCGGTAAGCTGTCGGAGCTAACCGATATGGGCGTTGAGGTACATTACTTTGTGGGCAACCATGACCTCTGGACCTATGGCTATCTGGAACAAGAGTGCGGTGTGATACTACATCGCAAGCCATCAACAGTAGAGATACACGGCAAGACATTCTATCTCGCTCATGGTGACGGGTTAGGCGATCCCGACAAGAAATTCAAGCTACTGAAGTGGTGTTTCACCAACCGTTGGTGTCAGCGTGCCTTGAACTTCCTGCACCCTCGTTGGGGAATGGCACTCGGATTGAACTGGGCTAAACATTCGCGTATGAAGCGTGTGGACGGCAAGGAGCCACCATATATGGGCGAGGACAAGGAACATCTGGTACTGTTCGCCAAGGACTACCTGCGTACTCACAGCGACATCGACTACTTCCTCTTCGGACATCGCCACATAGAGCTTGACCTAATGCTCACCAAGCAGTGTCGCCTCATGATACTTGGCGACTGGATATGGCAGTTCACATACGCCGTGTTTGACGGTGAACATATGTATATGGAAAACTATGTAGAGGGCGATTCTGGTATGAACAATGACGCCCAATAACAGCATAGCGTAGCTTGAAAAATACTAAAAGGGCTATGCCGTAATTGATATACGTTATACAGACAATAAAATCGCTATGAAAGGCGACTGATATTTCCCCTTGAGGCATCTCGGACATCTTGTGCGGAAGCACATAATTAATGCCGAGATGCCTCATACAAACCATCTTATTGATAGCAAGTTCGTCTGGAGTTACGTGAAACAATAAGTATAATTTCGCACTACTAATACCTAAATAATATCACAATAATGGTAGAAACAATACAAAACATCTTAGTAACAACGAGTGACTTTCTTTGGTCATACATCATCATCGCCATTCTTATCTGTTGCGCTCTCTTTTTCACCGTACGCACAGGATTCGTACAGTTTCGCCTGATTCGCGAGATGATACACCTTCTTATCCACCCCGACAAGATACATACGCAGGACAATAGTCCTGAAGATCTCTCGGCAGAGGTGAAGGTAGACGGTGAGATGAAACATATATCTTCCTTTCAGGCCTTCGTAGTAGCACTGGCAAGCCGTATCGGTACTGGCAACCTTGCAGGCGTAGCAACCGCCATAAGCGTTGGTGGACCAGGTGCAGTGTTCTGGATGTGGGTGCTTGCATTGCTCGGTTCAGCCTCCGCTTTCATAGAGTCCACACTGGCACAGCTATACAAGCGCAAAGACCAGACATCTTTCTATGGTGGTCCAGCCTACTACATGAAGTACGGTTTGGGCAAAGGATGGATGGGCGTAATATTCGCCTTTCTCATGATTGGCACCTTTGGCTTTGCGTATAATTCCGTACAAAGCAACACTATCTGTGCCGCATGGGAGAAGGCTTTCGGCATAGACACTGCTACAATGGGCATCGTTCTCACCGTTCTCACCGTGGCAATAATCTTCGGTGGCATACAACGTGTTGCAAAATTCTCGTCGACCGTCGTACCGATAATGGCAGTTATATACCTTATTCTCGCCATCGGCATCGTGGTTTGGAACATCACCTCCTTACCGAAAGTACTTCTTGCAATCATTGAAAACGCCTTCGGCATAAACCAGGCAGCAGGCGGTATGTTAGGTGTTACGGTCATGCAAGGTATCAAACGAGGTCTATTCAGCAACGAAGCAGGTGAAGGCAGTGCGCCAAACGCCGCCGCTGTCGCAACAGTCACACACCCAGTGAAGCAAGGCTTGATACAGGCCCTCGGCGTATTCACCGACACACTCGTGGTATGTTCATGCACAGCATTCATAATTCTTGTCAGCGGAGTTGACACAGGTTCGTCAATCGGCATACAACTTACGCAAGACGCCCTGACAAACCAGATAGGAAGCATCGGCAATCCGTTTGTCGCCGTCATGATATGGCTATTCGCTTTCAGTAGTATCATTGGCAACTACTATTACGGTGAGACCAACGTGCGATACATAAAGGACTCAAAGGTATGGGTATTTATCTATCGCCTTGCAGTGGCTGCAATGGTAATGATAGGAGCAGTAGTCAGTCTTGACTTCGCATGGAGCCTTGCCGACATAGCCATGGCATTGCTGACGCTGTGTAACCTCATCGCTATCGTACAGCTTTCCGACCAAGCCGTGTTCCTGCTCAAGGACTATCGCAAGCAGAAAAAGGAGGGTAAGAACCCTGTATTCCACAAAAATATCATGCCAGATATTGCTGACAAGTTAGAGGCGTGGTAAGCATCACAGACAGCACATATTATGGCACCACCATAAACATAAAGTAATCGTGCCCAAATCACATTGTGGTTTGGGCACGATTGCGTTATAATATCAGTGATAAATATTCCTATCAACACAACACCGTATATTAATCACGTTTTAGCCCTTTTGCGATAATGCCCAAATCGTGTTGCGAAAGGATAGCTTTCGCAGTGCGATAAGATAGAGATTGCGGTGCAATAAGATAGCTTTCGTAAAGCGTACGTTTTTCTCTTGTGTGGTAGTAACGACGGCTAACAATGAATAAAAGCTCGCCATCGTCCCCTCTTATGGCATCTTCCCCCCTCCTTGGTGATGGGATATAGAGGTGGGTTTTGTGTTAACAGTGGTGGTGTATTATATCAACTTAACGTAAGTCTCAATAGCTTTCTCTATCTCAGAGAAGCATATAAACTCGTTGGCACTATGCGAGCGTGAGCTTTCTCCTGGTCCTAACTTAAAGGAAGGGAAACGCATTAGAGCTTGGTCAGACAATGTTGGCGAACCAAAAGGCTTCATACCCATCGCTATGCAGTGTTGCACCAGAACGTGGTCAACAGGGATAGAAGAAGAATGTAGGTGAAACGAGCGTGCCTTGATGTCGCTCTTCAAGTGCTGTTGCAGGAAGTCGAACACCTCCTCGTTAGTGTAATACTCATTAGTGCGCACGTCAATGATAAACTTGCACTCATCAGGCACCACATTATGTTGCGTTCCGCTGTTAACGACAGTACACTGCATCTTGGTAGGTCCGAGCAAAGTAGAAACCTTGTCAAACTTATAGTCGCGAATAAACAGCAGGTCGTCGAGAGCCTGGTATATAGCGTTCACGCCCTCATTGCGTGCAGCGTGTCCAGACTTACCGTGCGCGGTGCCGTCGATCACCATCAGTCCGCGTTCCGCTATGGCAGGTTGCATACCCGTAGGCTCGCCTACAATGGCGACGTCAACGTGAGGTAGCAGTGGCAGCACAGAGCGTATGCCCTCAGCTCCGCTTACCTCCTCCTCGCAAGAGGCAAGATACATCACGTTATAGTCCCTCTGTTCAGTATCAGGCATCGCCTCCAGTATTCTGAAAGTTTGAAGCAGAGACACTAAGCCCCCTCCGCAGTCGTTAGAGCCCAGACCGTAAAGGCGGTCACCGTCAACGTCAGGTGAGAACGGGTCGCGAGTCCATGATGCCACGGGTTTCACCGTGTCAATGTGAGCGTTGAGTAACAGAGTGGGGCGGTTGTCGTCCCAGTGAGAAGAGCGGAGCAGCAAGTTGTTGCCATGACGTGATGGTGAGAAGCCGTAAGCCTCCATAGTGCTCTGCATGATGTCGGCAGCGGCAGTCTCGTCGCGGCTGACAGACGGTGTGGCGATGAGTCGGCGCAGCAATGCTACCGCATCATCAACGTAGTTTTTATATTGTGTCATTGTTATAAAATGTATTTAAGTAAGTGCTCAAAATTATTTTAATGTTTAATATAGGCTATTTTGAGACAGCTGCTTTCACTGTTTGAGGGGTTAATGCGAGCATTGTGACCGAAAACAGGGGAAGTAGATAACCAAAAGAGACCGTATTAAATATTCCAAATAATATAAGAACATTAACTTACTCATTTACAAAAATAATTTTGAATACATACTTATACAGGTATTCGGAACGTAATGGTAGTTCCCGTTCCTTCGCCCGATACCACGTCGATGGTACCATGGTGATTCTTAGTGATAATGTCGTGTGTAATCTGCATACCGAGTCCCGTCCCTTTGCCAATAGGCTTAGTTGTCACTGTTTGTCTAAACAGTTTCTGCTGCACCTCCTGCGGCATGCCAGTACCGTTATCGGAAATAGATATCACAAGAGTGTCGTCGTCAATCCTTGCGCCAATCTCTATTGTAGGCGAATAGCCGTCAATGCCCTTAGCCGCCATGTCGTCCGCCTTCTGTTTAACGGCGTAGCAGGCGTTGTTCATCACGTTGATGACAGCGCGCGAGAGGTCTTGCGGAATCACCATGCATGGGCGCATATCTGGCTGATAGTTCTCGCTGATGGTGACGTTAAAAGACTTGTCGTCAGCTCTCTTGGCGTGATACGACAGCCATACGTATTCGTGCAAGAAGTGAGCAATGTCAGTAGGCAGGTGTTCATTCTCCTTTCCTCGTGAGATGAGCAATATTCCTTGAATGATGCTCACTGCCCTCTGACCGTGCTCCTGTATCTTCTTCATGTTGAGCGTAAGGCTCTCGGTAATCTCCGCAATGTCGTCCGCGTCCTCTTCGTCAATCATATCCTTGATGTCCGTGACGATGTCGTTGAGGTCTTCTATCAGTTTCTCCGACAGTTTAGAGAAGTTGATGACAAAATTCAGCGGGTTCTGTATCTCATGCGCTATCCCAGCACTCACCGTACCGAGCGATGCCATTTTCTGCAACTGTACCAGTTGCTCCTTCATTGTCTGTAGTTCGTCCATAGTCATAATAGGGAATTATGGGGATTAGGGGTGATGTTTTAGTCGCTAAAGGGTGGTTTTATTAATTACCACCGTTAAATGAAAGTTATTTTATATAATGAAGTTTTGTTATCTTTCGGTCTCTTTTCGGTTCAAAGCGTAAGTTTGTTCAGTCGTTATGCACAGCATAAGTCAATGGTCTTTACACCCCCTCAGCTCCGCTGTGCTTCGCTTCTCACCCGTTTGTCGGGGGAGAGCAACCATCACTCACTAACACTTTAACCTCGAAAATAGCCTCGAAATATAACAATGCTAATTTATAGAACCACCCTAAAGCGTAATCACGAAGTCAGTAAACACGTCTTTCTCCGTTCGCAGCGTTATGTTACCGTTGTGGTCCTGCACTATCTCACGTGCCAGATACAGTCCCACGCCAGCCGCTTCGCTGGTAGGCTTCGTGGTGAAGAACGGGTCGAAGACCTTACTTATTATGGCATCCTCTATGCCCGTGCCATTGTCGTGTATTACTATCTCTAAGTGTTCGTCGCCAAGTTGCGATAGCTTCAGCGTTACCTCTGCGGTGTATTCCTTCCGTTGTCGCTTCTTAACCACGGCATATATCGCGTTAGTAAGTATAGCAATGAGAGCCTTGCACATAGCGTTAACGTCCACCTTGTGCGTCAGTGGAGCGTCAGGCGTCTCACAATGCAGGGCAATGCCGTATTTGTTGATGTCGTCCTTGTAGTAGTGCGCCGTCATGTCCACAGCCTGCGAGCATAGTTGGGCGATGTCAGTGTCAACCATATTGCCAACCTGATTTTTCAGCATCGCTTCCATGGCACGCAGTGTGCGTGTGGTGTTCACCCCGTGCTCCTCTATCTTAGAGAGGTTGGTCTGCATCATACCGATAATCTCCTGACAGTCATTGTAGTTCTCCGCAGACATCCTTTCTTCTTCATTGCAGATGTCTTCCTTTAAGTCCTTAGCCAGACCAGAGGTCAGTTTAGAGAAGTTGTTAATGTAGTTGATAGGGTTAAGGATTCGGTCAATCAGACCTTGTGTCAGCTTTCCTGCCGTTGCAGTACGCTCCATGCGTACCATGTCAGCCTGTATGCGCTGCAAATCGTTAAGTGCCGCAGACAGTTCCGCGGTACGTTCGTCCACCGTCCGTTCCAGTATCTGCTTGTCGCGATGCAGCTTCTTCATTCTGTAGAGCACTATAGCGCGTATCAGCAAGCCTGCGATGATGAGGTATGCGAGTATAGCCCACCATCTGAGATAGAACGGGAAATGAAGGTACCACTCCACGCTGGCGGTGTTACTGATATTTCCAAAGAGATCCAGAGCCTGCACCTCAAGGCGTGCCGGACCGTACTGCATATTGCCGAAACGAACGTAGTTGTCTTCAGACCATGCGCTCCACCGTCCCTCATTAAGTCGATAACGGTAGCGGGTAGGGTGGAAAAGAGACATCGTGGCAGCAGAGAAATATATCGTAATGCTATGACATGAGGCTGGCAACTCAATGCCTTTCACCGCTGACAGTGGTTTACCGTCACGTTGACGGTATCCGCCCCACATCACGGAGTCGTCGAGAGCCGTCACCTGACGTATGTACAGTGGTTCCTTATCTGCCTTCATTATTCCCTGCCTAAGGGCGGAGATGTTGAGGTTTACGGCTCCGAAGTCACCGCCAACCCATACGGAGTTGTCCTTGCTGACATAGATAGCGTTAAGCGTCAGACCGCTGATAGCGGTAGCCCAAGGGGTAAGGTCCGTGTCGTTTTTACCGTTAACCTCCACCCGAAGCCCCTTGCCCTCACTGTCAGTTACCCAGTGACGCCCTGTGAAGTCTACGTAGTCAATCTTCGGTACACTCTTTCTCTGTACACGGCTGATATGCCGCGGTGCTGATTGATGGTCAAGAATAATCTCCCATTGCTCTCCGTAGAGAGTCTCTATGCGCAGCTTATTACCAGCATTGCGCACCTTAACGCTCTTTTCTATCTTAGCCAGCAGCCGTGAGGTGCCGTCAGTTGATACCTCATATATGCCGTCAACCTCGCCAGTGTAGTACTTGCCGTTACGCCCCTTGCATACCGATAGCGTGTTGCCATCGGTGAGTTTGCGCACTCCGTTGGGCGTGATGCTGTAAAGCCCCGATGCCGTTGCCGCAAGAAGAGTGCCCGCGTCGGTGGGTAGTATCTGCCAACAAGCGAGGTTTACGTCGGGCAGTCGCGTTATTACTCCTTGGCTGTAACGGAATATTCCTTGCAGCGTGCCGAAGTAAACAGCGTTGTGGAGCATACCGATAGAGTACACCTCGCCTTGCAATCCCTGCGCCTCCGTGAGTTGTGAGAATGGCGATGGCGTCTCCATGGCAAAGACCCCGTGGTCTGTTGCGCCCCATAGCGTGTGGCGTTTGTCGTATGCTATGAAGTTGATAGCGTTGCTGCACAGCCCGTCCTGTTCAGTGATGACGAAAGTGCGGTGGGGCAACATCACCTTCAGTCCTTCAGAAGGCGACAGCGATACGTTCATGCCAGGCATGGCGATGTTGTTCACAGAGTTCTTCGCAGAGAACATCTTGCGACCTGTTGAGGCGGAAATGCGGTGCAAACGGAGCGAACTGTCGAGGCGATACATGGCATTGGACGAGGTGTGTACATAGACCTCGTTGCCTGTAGGCTTTATCATGTCCACCTCACCAAAGAAGTCCTTGCCTTTGTCTGACACTATAGTGTGAAGGCGCAACTGCCCAGTGGCGTCAGGAGCGAGATAGCCGAGCACGTTGAATCCACCAACCCAGATGCGCCCATTGTGCCCACGGGCAATGCGAGTGACACGGCTTATGCCAGGAGTATGAATCTTGCGCCATGAGGAACCGTCGTAATACAGCAGCCCTTCGAAGTTGGCTACGTAGACAGTGCCGTAGGAGTCGCACGCAATGTCGAAGTTGCGGTTGTGCGCATTGTATTCATTAGCCTCGTAACATCTTAGGAATGGTACACCGCTGTTAGCCCCCTCCGCGCCAGATGGTGAGGCACAGAGTAACGCCGTAAGGCAGAGTGTGGCAATATGTCGCAGTGATGGCATTATCATGGCGTAACATCCTTAAAATGAGTGTATGGCACCTCTTTGCCTATGTAGTACTGCCATTCGTCGGAAGTCAGTTCTCTCGTTATGCTGTGGCGGGTGCTCTCCGCGTTCTTCTCTACCGATACGCTTACGCTTTGTATGTCGCCACCTTCTAAACCGACAAACAACGTGCTCTGTGTGACGTCAGACGTAAAGCACAGCGGCAGGTGGTCGTAACCTATATTTACGGGGTTTATGATAGAAGAGGTGTTGCGTAGGTCCCAAAGGCGCAATGTATGGTCGTAAGAGGACGATACTAACTGGTGAGAAAGGTGGCTCAGGTGCGTTATAGCCTTAGTGTGACCGTGGAGCGTAGTGATTAACTTGTGGCTGCGATTGTATATGTAAATAGTGCCGTTGTTGGTCCCTAACAGCAGCCAATGGCGGTCTGGTACGTACTCCATCGCGGTGACAATGGCGTTGCGAGGTAATGAGAAGTGAATGGAAGATGTCTCCGCATATTCATCAAACACCTTCACCACACCCGATGAACAGAACAGCATCAGCTTGTCGTCAATCAGTCCTGCCTCCGCTATATCCGCGTTAATCTTCTGCGTTCGCAGCACCTTGGTGCCTTGGTCGTTAATCCATGCCACCATGTTTCGGGCTACGGCAAGCATCATTCCGTCGCTTCTGCGCAGCAGGTGCTCCCAGATGCCGTTGGGGAGGGACAGACGTTTAGGGGCGGTACGTTTGCTGTTGAAGCTCTTGATAATCATGGTACCACTGGCGTCAAGGGCATAACAGGTGTTATTGCCGTTGGTCTGCACAGCGCGAAAGTGCAGTGATGGTTTAGAGTAAACAATGTCAGTACGGTACGAAACAGTACCGTTGACGCTGCCAACATTGCGCTGAAGTATTGCAATCTCACCGTATTCGCTCACCGCTATATACTCATTTCCAACCCTTGTGATGTCCCTAACGTTACTTTTCAGTTGCCCTGTGTGTTGCATGGAGTTGTTGGCGGTGTACAGTAGCGACGTGAAGAGATCTTGTTGGTACAGGTCTCCGCCGTATGATTTGGTGTAATGCCATGCCGCATAGCTTAAAAGAGTGGCGAGATCTCGCGTTCCTGCGTTTTGTTGCACTATGGCGTTCTGCGCGAGAAACCTTGCCATAGAGTTGTAGAACAGCGTGTCAGCCTTTCTCCTTGCAGCGATAGCGTCTTGCCGTTCCTGCTTAGCGTTGAAAGACTGTCGCTCCGCTTCCACCCTCATACTGTCCGCCTGTTGTGCTGACAGCACAGCATAAAGCTCGGCTCTGCGTGCCAGTCCTCGCTCCTGTTCAGCCTTTCCGCGTTCGGTAATGGCAATCATGGATTGGCGTTCAGCCCTCTCCCTTTGTTCGTCAGACACCGCCTTCTGTTGGTATGCAATGTCCTCCATCTGCTCACTGACACGCCTTGTCACCATATACTCCTGCTCCTTACGCTCTAACTCCGCTATCCTGTCGCGCAGTTCTTCCTCTCTGTCATCGCTGATGTCGGTGCAGAGAAGGTAAGTGGCAATACTGCTGATGGCGGCAGTGAGAGCTACTGTGGTGACTTTGCTTATGGTGTCGTTGTACTTCACGGTTGTGGTGGTGCTATAAAAAACGCAAAAGCACCGTCCTGTAGGCTTTACCTTGCGATATTCCTACATGTCGGTGCTTGTTCTGTTTAGTGTCGTTTTAATGCTAAAATAGTTATGTCGTCACTCTGCTCGGTGCCGTTGGCGTGTTCCTTAACAGCGTTACCGATAGCAGAGACGAGTTCTTCAGCGGTGCTGCCACAGTGAGCTGCCAGCAGTTCCTTTAGTCTATCGTCCCCGAATAGCTCATTGTCGGGAGAGCAGGATTCCGTTACTCCATCGGTGAACGCAATGATGGTGTCGCCTGGTTGTAGCGTGATGGTGGCAGACTTAAACTCATGTTGTTCCAGTACCCCAAGGCTGATGTCAGGCGATACAGGTAATGTCTCTACGGTATTGTCGTGTCTTAGTATGCAGGGTGGGTTGTGACCAGCGTTGACATAGCGCACCTCGCCAGTGCGAGTGTTGTAAACACCGTAGAACAACGTGACGAACATGGAGTCGAAACTCTCGCGTGCCAGTACCTCATTACTCTCTGTTATTACTGGTACGGGGTCTATACTCTTCCTTCCCGCGAATCGTAACAGAGTGTGGCTTACCGCCATGAAGATAGCGGCGGGGATACCCTTGCCTGATACATCAGCTATGGTGAAGCTGATATGGTCATCGTCTATGCGGCAGATGTCGTAGAAATCGCCACCCACATCCTTTGCCGCTCTCATAGAAGCGAATATGTCCATTCGCTCTTTTAGGTCGTCAAAGGGTGGAAACTTATTGGGAAGTATGGCTTGTTGTATCTCTGCTGCCAAGGCAAGGTCGCTCTTTATGTCCACGAGTTGCCCATGTTCACGCTGCGTTTTCTTCACAAAGTCAATCTCGGCGATAGCCTTTTCTATCGTCAGCTGTAGGTCTTCGAGGTCGATAGGCTTTGTGGCAAAGTCAAAAGCACCGTTGTTCATGGCGGCACGGATATTGCTCATCTCTCCGTATGCGCTCACCATGATAACCTTTAGTGCTGGGTTATGGCGACTGTTGAGCTTTTTTAGGAGTGTGAGTCCATCCATCTCAGGCATATTAATGTCGCTGAGAACAATGTCAATATCAGGATTTTCAAGCAGTATCTGTAGAGCTTCGACACCGTTATGGGCAAAGAAAAATTCGTATTCACCCTTACGTATCTTCTTGCGGAAGTACTGTGTGAGCAGCAATTCCAAGTCAAACTCATCATCAACGCTTAGTATCTTTGTAGCCATAGAATGATGTTGTTTTCGTTGAAAAACAAGTATTCGACAACAAAGGTAGCCATATTTCCCGTAATAACCAACACAAAGTGATACAAAAATTTGGTGGTTCGAGAATTTTTACATATTTTTGCATCATAAATAGTAAGGTATTGGCGGTAGCAATATAAGGTGCTGGCAGTATCTTGCTACAACTATTACACCTTAAAGAATATCTTATGCAGACGGTATGTCATATAGCTCAGCTTCCGTTAGAGCAAGCAAAGAAATACGGTAACAAAACCGTGTTTGAGTATCAAGATTTCGGTAGCGAGACCTGGAAGAAGGTTTCGTGGGTGGACTTTGCACGAAATGCGAAGCGATTGTCGCTCGCTCTCCTCTCGTTGGGTGTGCAGGCGCAGGAGAATATCGGTATTTTCTCACAGAATGCATTGCCATATATCTATACAGACTATGGTGCATACGGTATTAGGGCTGTTACAATCCCATTCTATGCAACAAGCTCTGAGCAGCAGTTGCAGTATGTAATAAACGACGCTCAGATACGTTTCGTCTTTGTAGGAGAACAAGAACAGTACGACAAGGCACGCAGAGTGCAGGCTTTGTGTACATCGTTAGAGAGAATAATAGTTTATGATGCCTCCGTGACTTTGGCAGCTCATGACACTACTACGATGTTCTTTAACGACTTTATGAAGCTCGGAGAGGGTGATGAACATAAGGAGGAGCTGGCGCAAAGACGCTTAGAGCTGAACGATACCGACCTTATCAACATACTGTATACCTCTGGTACCACAGGAGAGTCAAAGGGAGTGATGCTTTCCGCAGGGCAATATGCGGCAGCTTTGAAGGCTAATGACGAGTGCGTGGCGTTGACCGACAAGGATAGGGTGATAACATTCCTGCCCATAACGCATATCTTTGAGCGCGGCTGGGACACGTTAGCGTTGACAGAAGGTGCCACGTTGATAATAAACACTAATCCTCATAACATACAGAAGGCGATGAAAGAGCGTAAGCCTACCTGTATGTCCGCTGTGCCAAGATTCTGGGAAAAGGTGTATGCAGGGGTGAAAGCGAAGATAGATAAGGCGTCGCCCATGAAGCGAAAGCTGTTTACTGAAGCCCTCGAAATAGGTAAGAAGGTTAACGTAGACTGCAAGTCGAAAGGTCAAAAACCGTCAGTTGCTTTGGCAATCAAGTACAAGTTACTCGACAAGACGGTGCTCTCTCTCGTGCGAAAGCAGTTTGGTTTAGAGCATCCGAATATTTTTCCTACTGCGGGAGCAGTGGTATCGCCTGAGGTTGAGACTTTTGTCAACAGCGTTGGCATAAAGATGATAGTGGGATATGGATTGACTGAAAGTCTCGCTACTGTGACTTGTGACCGTAAGGACGAGACATTTACAGTGGGTTCTGTTGGTAAACCAATCAACGGTATAGACATAAAGATTGGTGAAAACAATGAGATACTCCTTAAAGGACCTACTATTACTAAGGGATATTACCGTAGAGAGCACCTGAATAAAGAGTCGTTTACGGAGGATGGATACTTCCGTACTGGTGACGCTGGCTACATGAAAGACGGTGAGTTGTTCCTAACGGAGCGCATAAAAGACCTCTATAAGACCTCGAACGGAAAGTATATAGCTCCGCAGTCGGTAGAATCAAAGCTGTTAGTGGATAAGTTTATTGAGCAAATAGCGGTGATAGCCGATGAGCGTAAGTTCGTTTCCGCATTGATAGTGCCAGCGTATGAGCTGCTCGAAGAGTACGCTATGGAGCATAATATCACCTTCAACAGCCGTGAAGACCTCTGTGCGAACCCAAAGATAATGAAGATGTTGACGGAGCGTATCGCTACGTTGCAACAGGGATTAGCAGGGTATGAACAGATAAAACGCTTTACCTTGCTCACTCACCCATTCACGATGGAGAACGGAGAGCTGACAAATACGCTCAAGACACGACGCCCCGTGATTATAAAGAACTATGCGGATGCGATAGAAAAGATGTATGAAGAATAAAGGATAACATAAATATTAGATGATAACACAGGAACAACAGAAAGACATTATGGATCGTGCTGACGCGTTAGCACGTTACCTTGACATAGACAGTAAGCGCATAGCCTATGAGGAAGAGGACCTTCGCACACAGGCACCAGACTTCTGGGACGACCCAGAAAGGGCACGAAAGCAGATGAAGGTGGTAGGAGAGCTGAAGAAATGGATAGAAGGTTATGACGAAGTACGTACCGCTGCCGATGAGCTTCAGTTGAGTATGGAGTTCTATCGTGATGATATGGTGACAGAAGAAGAAGTGGATGCCGCATACGACAGAGCCTTGAAAGCGATAGAATCGCTTGAGCTGAAGAATATGTTGAGGCAGGAAGAGGACCCGATGGACGCTGTATTGAAGATTAATTCTGGTGCAGGAGGCACAGAAGCACAAGACTGGGCGCAGATGCTTATGCGTATGTACATGCGCTGGGCGGAAAAAGGCGGATACAAAGTAACTATCGTTGACCTCTTGGAAGGTGACGAAGCGGGCATCAAGTCGGTAACGATGCAGATAGAAGGTGGTGAGTATGCCTATGGCTATTTGAAGTCAGAGAATGGCGTTCACCGCTTGGTACGTGTCAGTCCGTATAATGCTCAGGGCAAGAGAATGACCAGTTTTGCGTCAGTATTCGTTACTCCCCTCATAGATGACACAATAGAAGTGGCGGTAGATCCAGCACGTATTTCATGGGATACATTCCGTTCAGGTGGTGCTGGTGGTCAGAACGTCAACAAGGTGGAGACTGGTGTACGTCTGCGTTATATGTATCAGGACCCTGACACCGGTGAGGAAGAAGAGATACTTATTGCCAATACCGAGAGCCGTAAGCAGCAACAGAATCGTGAAAACGCTATGCGTCTGCTGAAATCACAGCTTTATGACCGTGCGATGAAGAAGCGTATGGAGGCTCAGGCAGCCATAGAAGCGGGCAAAATGAAGATAGAGTGGGGTAGTCAAATACGCTCTTATGTCTTCGATGACCGTCGAGTGAAAGATCATCGCACCAATTATCAGACGTCAGATGTTGACGGTGTGATGGATGGAAAGCTGGATGGGTTCATCAAAGCGTACCTGATGGAGATAAATAATAAGACTAATGAGTAAACCGTTACTCGTTTTAAGAATGAAATAACTAACCAATAAATCAACTAATATGAACAAAAATAAGTTGCAGCGTACAGCAAAGCGTAACGCTTATGCAGAGAAAAACGAGAAGAAACAGCGTAGCATTATCAACTGGATATTTGTAGTTTTGATACTCCTTGGTGTGTTATACGCCATATATTCAATGCTACTGTTCAGCTAATAGCCGTAATCGTTAATGCTAATTTGTTCTTCAATGGAGATAGAACGTAAATTTCTTGTAAAGCGCGATGACTCTTTCCGTTCCCTTGTTACCTCCTCGTCAGAGATAACGCAGGGCTATATGGACGTGAAGGGAGCTACAGTTCGCGTTCGGTTGCGTGGCGATAAGGCATACCTTACTATTAAGGGACCGTCGAAGAACGGTGGTATCTCGCGCTATGAGTTTGAAAGAGAGATACCGCTTGATGACGCTCGTGAGATGCTCACGCTCTGTAAGGGAGGTTATGTCACCAAGGTTAGGCACCTTGTGCCTTATAAAGGTCATGTCTTTGAGGTCGATGAGTTTCACGGAGACAATGAGGGACTGCTCTTTTGTGAGGTAGAGCTTCAGAGTGAAGACGAGCCTTTTGAGCGTCCTCCTTTCTTAGGTCCAGAGGTATCAGGCAATAGACATTTCTATAATAAGGGGCTTTTGACGTGTCCTTATAGTGAGTGGAAAGAAGAGGTGCCAGAAGAATATCGTGGATAAGCACCAACAACAGGTATGTAATATTAATTAAGGGTGGTTCTATAAATTACCACCGTTACACAAAACTTAATTAATATGATGACCTTTTGTCATCTTTCGGTCTCTTTTCGGTTCAAAGCGTAAGATCACTCAGTCGTTATGCACAGCATAACTCATTCGCTCACTTACACTTTGATCTCGAAAATAGCCTCGAAATATAACAAAGCTAATTTATAGAACCACCCTAAACACAAACAAGACCGCCGTTATCTGTCTTCAATAGAATGTAGATAACGGCGGTCGCTCTTTTTACCTTAATTGTTTTTCCTTTACTTGGCAACTTTGATAATATTGCCATTTCTTTGCTTTATGAGATTGAAACCTTTTTGTATTTTTTCAGTCTTTATTCCGTCAATGGTGTAAATTTCTTCAATGCCATTGTTGTTATCCTCTCCAACATTCGTTACACCGGTGGGGTCAGTAACGGTTATAGTACCTTCAAAAACGCCATGACGTGATATTGTTCCTGGCACTTCTTGTCCCTCTTTAGGTAGACCAGACAGCTCAATGTCTGCCATTCTCAAGGTGTAGTTGCCCGGTTTCATGTCCTTAGAAACGCTGATAGTGATGGTCATAACCTCACCATCAGTGCCCTTAAACGGGTAGCCCGATGTTTGCAGTACTGCAACTTTGTACAACTTCGCTCTTTCTATGTAGTTACTGGATAGGCCATGTCGCTTGTAGGAAGTACGCTCTGTGCTGAGGTTTATCATCAAACCGTCTTCGTCACGAGGCACAACCATACCGTCAGGGATGGTGAACTCGAATCCAATAGACTGTACCTCACCGTTGTCTTTCATCCTTATAGACAAGTCTTTTGTCTCACCTGCGTTGATCGTTATGGGCGCATAATAAAGAATGTTGTTAATGTTTGATATATCGGTGTCTGCCATAGCGTATGTGCATCCGAACATTATTGCAATTAATGAAAGGAGTAATCTGTTTACCATATGCAATTTTTTGTTAAGTTAGTTTGTGCTCTTTTATGAATAAGTTTAATCCTTCAGATATATAAATATAACTACATTTACTGCGTGCAAAGTTAAGAAAATGTTTCGGCATCTGCAAGCTTTTGACCTGTAAATTATTTGTTTTTCCTCTGAATAGTGTTTAATTTTCTTCTTTTGTCAAGTCTATATTACAGTTTTAGTGCCCTATTCTTATAGAAATACGTTAGTAATATGTAGTTAAGGGATATTACCCACGGTGTTATTCCGTGGGCAATTCAAATTTCTTTCTCTGCAAAACGAAGTTCGTTCCGAGGTATTTCTCCTTCACAGTCTTATTTGCCGCGAGTTCGTCAGGCGTGCCATGAAACAGTATTCTGCCTTCAAATAGCAAGTAAGCTCGGTCAGTGATGTTCAGCGTCTCGTGCACGTTGTGGTCAGTTATGAGTATGCCGATGTTCTTATGCTTCAGTCTCCACACCACGTTTTGTATCTCTTCCACCGCTATAGGGTCAACTCCCGCGAACGGTTCGTCGAGCATTATGAACTTTGGCTCTATGGCAAGACATCGTGCAATCTCTGTGCGTCGTCTCTCGCCACCAGATAGTCGGTCACCGTTATTTTTGCGTACCTTCTGTAAACTGAACTCGTTGATGAGGCTTTCCAACTTCTGTAGTTGGTAATCTCGTGGTTTTCCTGTCATCTCCAGCACTGAGAGGATATTGTCTTCCACCGACATTTTTCTGAAAACCGATGCCTCCTGTGGCAGGTAACCCACGCCATTGCGTGCGTGTTCATACACAGGCATGGACGTTATCTCTTTGTCGTCAATGAAGACACGTCCCCCGTTAGGTACCACCAGTCCCGTTGTCATGTAGAAAGATGTAGTCTTGCCGGCACCGTTAGGACCGAGCAGTCCTACTATCTCTCCTTGTTTGACCTCGAATGATACGTCGTTGACTACCGTGCGCTTACCGTATATCTTAACAAGATGTTCGCTACGCAAGGTGTATTTCTTTTCTTCTTCCATTGTAATCAGCACCACCCAATATACAAAAAAAGGTGTTTAGATATGTTGTTGTAGAGGTGGTAGCCACCCTTAACCTAATTTTTTAATAGCGGCATTATACTCATCCACCAATCGTTGCATAATCACGCTGACGGGTTCGATGCACTTTATGTCAGACGCTATTTGTCCTATCTCTAACTCACCGTTCTCTGTGTCGCCATCGAAGATTCCTCTTCTCGTTGACTTCACACCGAGTATGTCGAGTAGTTCCTCTTTTTCCGCGCCTCTTCCTTCAGCTTCAGCTATACGTTCGTATAGTGCGTTTTTCACCAGTCGTGATGGTGCGAGCTTCTTGAGGCACAGCATGGTGTCGCCCTCTTGCAGGTTAGTGCAGCGCTTCTTAAACTCTTCAGATGCTGAACTCTCCTCCGACAGAGCGAACAGTGTGCCTATCTGCACGCCTTCCGCACCGAGGACCTGTGCTGCCAGACAAGCTTCGCCAGAGGCGATGCCGCCAGCTGCTATTACAGGCAGTGTGGTAGCCTTGCGCACTTGTGGTATGAGGCACATGGTGGTGGTCTCCTCTCTTCCGTTGTGTCCGCCAGCTTCAAAGCCCTCTGCCACAACAACGTCAACGCCAGCTTCCTCACATTTCTTCGCGAACTTAGACGAGCTGACCACGTGAGCCACCGTCATGCCAGCGTCGTGAAAGCGCTGTGTGTACTTCTTTGGACTTCCAGCAGATGTAAACACAATCTTACATCCTTCCTCAATCACCATGTCGATGAGTGAATCTATCTGAGGATACATCAGAGGCAGGTTAATGCCCCAAGGCTTGTCGGTAGCAGCCTTCACCTTTTGTATGTGTTCCCTCAGTAGGTCTACGGTCATAGTGCCAGCACCTATCAGTCCTAATCCACCAGCGTTACTTACTGCTGCCGCCAGTCTCCAGCCGCTGCACCATGCCATACCGCCCGCTATCACGGGGTGTTCTATGCCGAATATCTCTTTTATTCTGTTTGCCATATTGTATAATGTAGTATAAAATTATAAAATAAGTTTATGTTTCCGACGGCTGTTACTCCTTGTTTCGGGTGTCAATACATATCGTTACAGGTCCATCGTTCAGCAGGTCCACCTTCATGTCTGCCCCAAACTCTCCCGTCTGTACAGGTTTTCCGATATGCTTTGACATAGCTTTCACGAATGCCTCGTATAGCGGTATTGTGATGTCGTGGCTTCCTGCCCTCAGATAGCTTGGTCTGTTACCCTTCTTATACGAAGCCCACAGCGTGAATTGAGATACCACCAGCACCTCTCCGTCAACGTCAACTACGCTGCGGTTCATCACTCCGTTTTCGTCGTCGAATACTCTTAGTGCGGCAATCTTCTTCGATAGCCACTCTATGTCCTCTTGTGTGTCGTCATTGGCGCAACCTAAAAGCACAAGGTAGCCTTTGCCGATGCTTGACTTCATTGCCCCATTGATGGTGACAGAGGCATGAGCCACTCTCTGTATTACAGCTCGCATATATTGTAAATTCGTAATGTCCTTAAAGTTGCAAAGTTACAATAAAAATGCCAATACAACAAAAGTTTTATCTTTACTTTCTGTTGTATTTAGTTAATAAAATTTAATTAAGAATGGAAATATAGAACAATCTCGTTCTAAAATTTATGAAGTTAATACCTTTGCATCATCATTTATGAGTAAAAAGTGCAAATTTTAGCGAAGAAACATAAAACAAACCAATCGATAAACATGATTAAAAGACTTTTCATGGCTGCGGTGATTGCCATAGCAGCCACAGACGTTGCTACGGCAGGCGGTCTTCTTACCAACACCAATCAGAACATTGCTTTTTTGCGTAATCCAGCGCGTGACGCCGCGATAGGCATCGATGGAGTTTACAGCAACCCTGCGGGCGTAGCCTTTATGCCTGAAGGTTGGTATGCGTCGTTGAACCTTCAGAATGTTCATCAGACACGTACTATAGAGTCAACATACTCTGGTTTTGCCCTTAACACTAAGCATCTCGGTCAGAGCACCAAGGAGTTTAAGGGTGAGGCAGACGTGGTAGCGTTGCCTTCAATACAGGTCGCAAAGAACTGGAAGAAGTGGTCGTTCCAGTTCAACTTCGCCATCACTGGTGGTGGCGGTAAGTGTTCGTTCGACAACGGCTTAGGTTCTGTAGAGAGTCTCGTCACTCTCGTTCCTGGAGTCTTTAATGCTCTTGGCGCAACCCTTAACGGTGCGGCAGGTGCCAACGTGTTCCCTACGGACAATACCTACAGCATTAACACCTTTATGCGTGGTCGTCAGTACTACTACGGTTATACCTTAGGTGCGGCATACCGCATTAACGATAACTGGTCTGTATACGGTGGTCTCCGTTTGCTTTACGGAACGTCAAACTACTATGGCTATGTTAAGAACATACAGCTGAACACTATGGGTAGCCTGATGTTTGGTGCGGCTAATGCAGAGAACCTCAGCAAGTGGGTAACAGACAATAATGCCTTGGTAAAGCAGGCTCTCGGCAACATCATTACCAACCACGAGCTGCTTGAGGGAGCCATGCCTCTCCTCGTAGGCGGTATCGACAAAATGCTTGATGAGGGCATACAGCTCAACTGCGACCAAGATGGTTACGGCATTGCCCCTATCATTGGCGTAGACTATAAGCTTGACGACAAGTTTAACTTTGCAGCCAAGTACGAATTTAAGACACGTATGCGCCTTGAGAATCGTGCTACAAACAGCGAGTTGGTAAAGTACATCCCTCAGCTGAGCCGTTTTGCCGACGGTGTGGTAGACGCCGACGACAGTCCTGCATTGCTCACGGTAGGTGCACAGTACAGTGTGCTTCCTAATGTACGCCTTAATGCAGGATGGCACCATTACTTCGACAAAGACGGACATCAGCACGATGATATGCAGTCGAAGTTAGGTGGCGACACTAACGAGTACCTCTTCGGTGCAGAGTGGGATGCTCACAAGAACGTTACCGTAAGTGCTGGTGTACAGCGCACGCAGTATGACTTCACAGACGATTACATGGACGATATCTCGTTCAACGCAAGCTCTACCTCAATAGGTTTTGGTGCAAAGATAAAGGTAGCGAAGAACCTTGACGTCAATGTTGCTTACTTCCATACCTTCTATGATACCTACGAGCGTCATCAGAAAGACTACAACAACGTTGGTGCAACTATCAAGGGTCTCGCAGGCGGTTTGCAGCAGACTTTGCAGCAGGGATTGCAGACAGAGGCAGGACAGGCTATTGCCAATGTAACAGGTCTCAATGTGCAGCAGCTTCAGGGTGCCATGAACGGCATGATGCAGCAGATGCAGAACGTAGACTTCTCTGGTTCAGACAAGTTTACACGTACCAACAGAGTGATAGGTGTCGGTGTAGACTGGACATTCTAAGGAATATTTATTTATAAATAAAAAAAGGCGACTACTCAAGAGAGTAGCCGCCTTTTTAAGGTCTATATGGTGCGGAATGGGGGGACGGTAGTGGTGCTTTACAATTACTATCTTTTTGCATTACGAAAGGATAGAGATTGCATCACGAAAGGATAGAGATTGCGATGCGAAAGGATAGAGATTGCGATGCGAAAGGGGCTTTTTCGTAAAGCTATGTGAATATTGATAGTTTCGTTAATGAACTATCCCTCTTTGATAACCCATTCGCCAATGGTGCGCAGGTTACTGTCGTAGTTCACCCCAATCTTATACAGTCGCTTGCCATCAGCGGAGTAAGGAATCAGGTAACCTTTCTCGTCTATCTGCTTTAGCGCATCTTCTGCCGATCCATCGTATTTCAGTTCGAAGACGTAAATAGCCTCAGGCATATGCACGACAGCGTCAGCCCTACCTATGGCACTGTCTTCTTCTACCTTCATTATCGCCCCCATGAGATTGAAGATAAGGTAGAAAACAGTTTGGAAGTCGCGCTCGTTCTTGTTTGATAAACGGTTGGAGATGCTGGCGAGGTATGCCTTCAGGCGCACCATCGCCCCCTCTAAGTCGTCTTCGTATAGTTTTTCCAGAAAGTCACCAACAAGACTGCTATTGTCAACCGATACTGGTGATAGATAGTTAGGGGCAAGACTCTTCAGCATACCATTCTTAACCTCTTGGTTAGGATACCCCAATGAGTAGCGATGAAGAAGGGGGTTATATTTCTTTATGGTCAAATAACCACTTTGGTAGAGCAACGGAAGGGCAGAAGTCATCTGTTCTGGCGATACGTCGAAGTCCTCTACGTCGCAACTCTTTTTCTCTATATCAAGCACGTTGACGTGATATTTTTGTAGACTCTTAATAAGGTAAGACGGAGTGCCAGAGCCAAACCAGTAAGATGCGATGTCTTGGCTATTCATAGCCCTTATAAGACTGAAAGGATTGAATACGTCCTCAGATTTCTTACTGAAGTGGTATCCATCGTAGTGCTTGCGCAGTTTTTCCAGACATTCGTCGTAAGTCAAGCCCAGTGCCCTGCCAAGTCCCTCCACATCGGGCTTCATCGCAGTGGTCAACTCTGTCATGCTGATGCCGCAGATGGCAGAATATTGGTCGAGCATACTGATATTGTCGAGGTTGTTCAGTTCGCTGAAGATACTTAGTTGCGAGAACTTCGTAATGCCCGTAATGAACGTAAATTCCAGGTATGGGTCGAGTTTCTTCAGTGGACTGTAGAAGTTTTGCATGATAAGACGAAGTTGTTTCAAGTTATCCTTTTCGTGCACAACATCCAGTAGAGGCGCATCATACTCGTCTATGATGACCACCACCTTCTCGCCAGTCTGTTTGTAGGCACGCTTTACGATGCCGTCCAGTCGCTCGTTAGGGTATTTCTCGTTTTCGTTTTTTCCATATAGTTCTTCGTAGGGAATAAGTTGTAGGTCAAGGTAGTGCTTCAACATTTCGGCATCGTAGTGCTTCGCGCCGCTCATGTCGAAGTGAAGCACGGGATGTTTCACCCATTCTTTCTCATAGTCAGCGACAGCCAACCCCTCGAAGAGTTCTTTTCTTCCCTCGAAATAGGCTTGGAGGGTAGAGGCAAAGAGTGACTTTCCGAATCGTCTTGGACGATTCAGAAAGATATAGGACATCTGCTTCTTGCGAAAATCTACGATATATTTTGTCTTATCAACATAGAGATAATTGTCTTTCCTGATTTTCTCGAATGTCTGTACTCCTACAGGATAGCAGTTAACTATATCTGTCATATTCTTGCTTTATTTACATTTACATTTGCAAATGTACGAAATTTCTTTGAGAATAAATCTTCTTTACAATAAAATTTTATGATACTACATCGCAAGTTGCTTGATATTAGTCAATATAACAATAATAAATGTTTGTTTTTCTTGCGTAAAAGTCTAAATGATAGTACCTTTGCACCAGCATTTGGTTCCCCACTCATCACTGTAATGATGGCGTAGGGGCTAAGAAGGGAATGCAGTGTAAGTCTGCAACTATACCCGTAGCTGTGAGTCCTTTGTATAAAGGTAACCAACAGTGTCACTGGACGCAAGACGAGAAAATGGTGCGCCTTGCCTTAAAGTCTGGGAAGACCGTGTTACTATAAGGATAAAGTCAGAAGACCTGCCACTGCTGTTACGAACTTTGTGTCTGCGGGATTACGGACACAGAAAAAATATAACATGACATTATATAGAAAAGATTACACGCGTATGTGCTTCCGCACGTGCGTTGCCATAGGTTTATCAATATGCGTAGCGCATGCCGATGCACAGATAATGCGACAGCACGCTGACTCTACCTACCACATACAGGAGGTAGTGGTGAAGGGTAAACGCGAGACTACTCCGCAACAAACCATCTCGAGGGCACAGATAGAGACGCTGCCATCGAGTTCGGTTGCTGATGCATTGAAGTATCTTGCTGGCGTTCAGATAAAAGACTATGGCGGACTGGGCGGACAGAAAACCATCAACGTAAGGTCACTCGGTTCGCAACACGTGGGCGTATACCTGGACGGAGTGCGCATTACCAACGCTCAGAACGGTACCGTAGACCTTGGCAAGTACTCACTGACAACCCTTGAGAGCGTATCACTCTATAACGCAAACAAGGCAGAGCGACTCATGACAGCTACGGAATATGCCTCCGCTTCCACCGTTTACTTGAAGACACACCGACCAGACAGCACCGCTTTTACAGCGTCATACCAGAACGGCTCCTTCGGTACGCACAAGGTAGCAGCGACATACAGTTACAAGGACTGGGGATTTATCGACGCTGCCTTCACAAGATCGGAGGGCGATTACACCTTCGACTACCACACGCAGTATGAGGACACCACAGGAACACGCCGCAATTCAGACATCACCATGTTTCGCATAGAGGGCTGCGCCTTCTGGAAGGGACTGCAATGGCATACGTATTACTTCAACTCCGTTCGTGGACTGCCTGGAGGAATAGTCAGAAGACTGTCTGATACCTACACTGACGTGGGCAGAGAGTGGGACCGTAACTTCTTCACACAGTTGACATACCGTGAGGAGTTTGGCGACCTCGGACTGAGAGGCATAGTGAAGTACACCAATGACTACCTGCACTACCGCTCTGACTACCCAGAGAACATCTCCGTACATAGCAACAACGAGTATCACCAGCAGGATGTCTACGGTGCTATGGCAGGCTCATACCAGTTGGGCGACTTCGTTATCTCGGCGTCAACAGACCTGCGATGGTCAGACCTTACCACCGATGTAAAGAACTTCCACTACGTCTACCGCATGGACAGCAAGACCTCTCTGGCAGCGTTCTACAGCCACAACGGTCTGAACCTGAACCTCAGTGGACTCTACACTCACGTCAGCGACCACACGTACGGTACCACAAAGCCGCTGAGTAAGGTGACATGGAACGCCCTTGCGTCATACACCATCGGCAACTGGACGCTGCGAACATTCTATAAAAGCGTCTTTCGCGCTCCTACGCTCAACGACCTGTATTATACTCTCGTGGGCAATCGCAACCTGAAGCCAGAGTACACAAAGCAGTTTGACGTAGGAGTGGTGTACAAGAACGACTGGTTCGACGTGCAAGCAGACTGGTATTACAATCATGTAGAAGACCGCATAGTGTGCCTTCCGCTGAAAGGCTCATACCAATGGACCATGCTCAACTACGGTTACACACGCTGTATGGGCGTAGACGTGACCATGAACGCGCACTATAAGAACCACTCCCTGCTGCTGACAGGCACCTTTCAGGACGACCGTAACAGGACAGACCCACGAGAAGATGCCTATAACGACTACATAGCCTATAGCCCTAAGTGGTCGTTTACTGCCGTTTACACCTTTATGTATAAGGGTTGGGCAGCATCATTAAGCCATATGTTCGTGGACAAACGATACTGGACGGCAGAGAATGCCATAGACGACCCGCTGGAGGCATATAACTGTACCGATGTGAAGGTGGGCTATACTTTCAAGAAACACTACACCGTGGAGGCGGAATGTCAAGACCTCTTCGACGTGAGATACGAGATGATACAGCGTTGGCCAATGCCAGGCAGACGCTTTGCCGTAACGCTAAAATACAAAATGTAATGAAAAAGATACTTTATATATTCCTCTTCGCGTTGCTCGCGGCATGTAGTGGCGATGATAATGTAGAGAAGAAGAGAACAGATCCTGTGGTAGACCCCGTAGACGTATTAGTAAGAGAGAACCTAATTATCTGCAACGAAGGCAACTGGCAGTCGGACAATGGACAACTGTCGTTCTACGATGGCAAGACGGGCACGTTGACAAACAAATGGTTTCGTACCATCAACGGCGCGAAATTAGGCGATACGCCTAACGACATACTTCAGGTAAACGACACGCTGATAGCCATCTGCATCAACTGGTCGAACATCATACAGTACATACACCCCGACGGAACTGCCTGTGGAGCAACAGAGAACGTGCCTAACAACCGCCGTATGTGTAGCGATGGCGAATACCTTTACGTAACCTCTTACGCCCACAAGTGTGGCGATGAGACATTCGAAAAAGGCTATGTGGCTAAGATAGACCTACGTACAAAGAACGTGGTCGCTACCTGTGAGGTAGGCTGGGAGCCTGAAGGCATACGCCTTTATGAAGGAACACTGTATGTAGTCAATACTGGTGGCTATTCGTTTAGTGAGAGTACACATGGCTATGAGACCACCATCACGCTGGTAGACGCCAAGACCATGACCAAGATTCGCAATATAGACACTGGCTGCATCAACCTCTATGGCGAGGTGTCGCAGGCTGATGAGTATCTGTGCATAAACTCATGCGGTGACTATTACGACGTTAAGCCAAAGACGGTGATATTCAACTGTAAGTCAAACACCTTCAATGTGCTCGACTTCCCATGTACGTATAACACCACAGACGGTGAATACTTCTATACCGTAGGCTCAAACTTCTCTTACTATACTGGCGAATACATTTATTATATAAAGACCATAAACCCTGCGACCATGGAGGTAACTGACGGTGTTTACGGCGAAACGGTAACGCAAAAGTTGAAGGAACTCACATCGCCTTACGAACTTTACGTCTCTCCTTACACCCATAACATCTACTTTACCGACGCGGAAAGTTACGCCTCCGCAGGCTATCTCTATGGCTACGACAAAATGGGCACGCAGTTATTCAGTCCCAAGAAGGTATATATAAACCCTGCTCATATACTGGCGGTGCCTGTGTATGAGGGAGTAATGCATGAATAACAACAAAAAAGATAATTGCTTATGAAGGAAATTCTACTCTCATCATTAATGCTCGCTGGCACTACACTGTCAGCGTCAGCGCAGACACAGCAGGAGGGAAACCCCAAACTAACAGAGGCACAACCTGTAACAGTATTAGAACTGCACCCTGCACCAGGACAGTTCATCAACACTTTGCCTAAGGCAACAGAGGCCACAACCCACGAAGAGGTGTGTGCAGAGGCTACAGAAAGCCTTAGTGACGGACAACTCGTACACCTCGGAACCTACGGAGGCTACGTGACCGTGAAGTTCGACCATGCTGTACAGAACAAGAAAGGATCTGACTTCCGCATACTCGGCAACGGATTCTACGCAGCCGCAGACCCCGTTTACGGTAGTGCTACGATAGGTGGAAGTTTTGAGCCTGGCATAGTTTACGTAGGCGTGGGCGACGATGTGAACACCTGTAAGTGGTACGAACTGGCAGGCTCAGAGTATTACACATCAGAGATACACGACTTCTCCATCACATATTATAAGCCGACGGCCGAGAAGGGAGACCACAAGATACCGTATTCTACATACGACAACTACCTGAAGTGGGATGCTACATGGACTGATAAAGACGGCACGAAGCGCGACTCTACGGGGTATCACATGAAAAACTCATTCCATAGTCAGACCTATTGGCCACTATGGGAGAGCGGAGAGACATTGACATTCAAGGGTGGCAAACTGCCTAACAATGCGATAAACCAAAGCCAGACTGCCATGCAGTACTGGGTGCAGTATCGTTATGCTAAGGATGCCTACGGATATGTAGACGCTTCGTTGAACAATGATATTTATTCTACGTTCGACATTGACTGGGCTGTAGACGAAGAGGGCAACCACGTAGACCTGCCAGAGGTAAACTTCATCAAGGTTGTTACAGGCATATTCCAGTACTGCGGATGGATTGGCGAGACATCAACAGAGGTTGCGGGCTTTGTAGATTTGCACCTTGTAGACGGTTACGACGATAACCCTATCGTCATACCAGCAAAGCAACGCCCAACAAGCGTATCGGCTGTAACATACACAGAGAAGAAAGACGGCTATTATTATGACCTCACAGGACGCAGAGTCAACAATCCCGTGCACGGCATCTACATAAAGAACGGAAAGAAGATAGTAATAAAATAAAGGGTGGGGCTATAAATTACCACCCTAAACATATAAACAAAACAAAAACAAATAGTCTATGAAGAAAATTTTTACACTTGCGGCAGCAGCGTGCTTTGCAGGTCTTAGCGCAAGCGCGCAGACGTCTTACACGCTTCGCACACTGACATTTGAAGACAAAGACTACCAGGGAACTACACCAAATTTTGCAGGTGCGAGTAACTGGTCGTCGCTTATTGATGAACCACAGTATGGTGGTTCCATGCTGTACGGAGATGGTGGAGGCGTAACTTCGGAAGAAGAAGCTTACACTTGGACTGATGAGCATAATACGTGGCTGTCAAATACACTTTCAGAAGGGTATGGCACATGGTGCTACTGGAGTGGCGGTCATGCTATTTCTAACTACGTGTCTTCGGATATTGAGACATACGGTGGCTTCAATGCTCAGTTGACAGTTTACAAGGCTAATGACGACAAATCACTGTTCCGTACGGGGGGTGGTCATAATGGTTCTGACAATTTCGCAGTACACTATGGTTATGCAGACAATTCAGGCTTCGGTCTTGGAGAGGATGCACTTCCTGTACTGAAATTCGCTGACGGTGAGGCTCGCGTTATTGACCACATGTATGTTAACAATACATGCTATGCTTTGAACTGCTATTACAATGGTAATGGTCTAACAGCAAATATAGGCGAAGATGATTGGGTGGCTCTCGTCGCTACCGGTTATAACGGGGACGAGAAAACTGGTTCTGTGAAGTTATATCTCTGTAACGGACCAAAGGACATTATTACCGACTGGACTAAGTTCGACCTCTTTGAACTTGGCAAGGTAACAAAGGTTACTTTTAATGTAACAGGCTCAAGCGACAATGGATATGGCTTCTCACAGCCTGCATACTTCGCTTACGATGATGTCGCTGTACGATTCGACAACAACGACGACCACACCGACGCAACTGTAGCAACGTTTGATGACCTTACCCTTGAACCAGAATCTTCTTGGTATGGACCTGCTGATAATGCAGTGGAAGGCACCGATGACTATGGCTCTACAGTATGGAACGGAACATTCAAGAGCGGTGCTTACGAGTTCGTTAACTCTATTAACCCAGTATGGGGATCATGGACAGGCTGCTCTTACAGTAACATGACCGCTACCACATTCAGCGACTACTCTACAGACCAGTGGAACTCATGCGTTGGTCATGGCGCAACAGGCTCTGCTAACTATGGCGTAATCTACTGCGGTATGCCTGCTGGCATGCCAATGGAAGTAATAAAAGTGCTTGACGCTCCAGAGGGAAGAGTCATCAACGGACTCAACCTTACCAACTCCGCTTGGGTAGTAGAGTGCGTTAAGAATGGCAATGGCGTGGCAAAGAAGTTTGAACAAGGCTCATGGTTCAAGGTAACCTTCACTGGTACTAAGGCAGACAACACCACGGCTTCTGTTGACTACTATCTCGCTGACTATCGTTCTGAGAACGAGGCTGACTGGACTTGCCTCACCGACTGGGATTGGCTCGACCTCTCTTCTCTCGGCAAGGTAGTATCATTGAGCGTCTCATTCGACGGTTCTGATAAGGCGTATGGATATATGAACACCTCTACTTACGTATGCATCGACAACGTAGGCTGCACCAAGAACACCCCAACAGCCATCGCTACCGCTAAGCCTAACTACGTAGAACTGCACGAGGTGGCACGCTACACCCTCGATGGCAAGCGCATCAATGCACCACAGAAGGGCGTTAACATCATCCGTATGAGCGATGGCTCTACACGTAAGGTGGTTGTAAAATAATCCCTCTGCACACTAATTTATAATATACTAACACTCTATACGGGGCATACCGACAACGTTCGGTGTGCCCCGTTTGAGTTGGTATGGGGCGGAACGAGTATTTTTTCGGCGCACCAGATTACACAGAACCCAAAGGGACTACGATGAGTAGATACGCCTGACGGTAAGGATGAATAAAGGGAGAGTCGATGTTGGCTAAAAAAAATCCCACCGTTAAAGGACGATGGGAAGTGGACCTAATGTTTTCACAACGGAATAATCCTTATTGTGATTTGCTAAAAATCTGTTGCAAATGTACAAAGTTTTTTGGGGAAATCCAAATCTTTTCATGTTTTTTTTGTACTTTTGTGGATAATTTAATTATAGAACATAACAAATCTGTTATATAACTATGACGACTAAACATATTCTTGGTCTCGACCTTGGAACAAACAGTATAGGTTGGGCAGTGGTGAAGCGTGAAGAGAATGAAGACAATGTCTCTGCGCTTTCAGGTATAGAAGACGCTGGTAGCAGAATTATCCCTATGGATGCTGCCATGCAGAGTGACTTCGCTAAGGGAAATACTGTTTCCCAAACGCACGACAGAACGCAGTATAGGGGAACACGTCGATTGCGTGAGCGACATTTATTGCGCCGTGAACGTTTGCACAGAGTTCTTGCTGTGATGGGTTTCTTGCCGCAGCATTATGCAGATGCCCTTACACGATATGGCAAGTTTAAGGATAGTACAGAGTGCTTATTGCCATGGGGTAAAGATAATGAGGGGAAGCCGATGTTCCTGTTTCATGACTCATACAACGAGATGTTGCAGATATTCTGGCAGGAACACCCAGAACTATTAGAGGCAGGCATGAAGATTCCATACGACTGGACGATATACTATCTTCGCCAGAAAGCTGTACGTGAGGCAATAAGTGGGCAAGAACTGGCATGGATTCTTCTGAACTTCAACCAAAAGCGTGGCTACTATCAGACCCGTGGCGAAGAGACTGAGACAGACAAGACAAAGGAAGAGAAGTATTATGCCCTTGAGGTCGTTGACGTAGTGGACAGTGGCGACAAGAAAGGCAAGGATACATGGTATAATGTCATTCTGGAAAACGGAATGGTATACCGTCGTCCTGCTAAAGAAAAACCTGACTGGGTGGGTAAGGTAAAGGAATTTATTGTAACCACACAACTCAATGAAGATGGCACTCCTAAGACTGATAAGGATGGTAACATAAAGAGAAGTTTCCGTATGCCCAGTGAGAATGACTGGGGACTACTGAAGATTAAGACCGAAGACGACATACGCACCTCAGGGCTTACCGTTGGCGAATACATCTTCGGTGCATTGCTCCGCAACCCTAAGCAGAAGATAAAGGGACAGTTGGTACGTACCATAGAGCGTGAATTCTATAAGGACGAACTACGTCTTATCCTTGAAAAGCAAAAACAGTTTATCCCAGAACTGCGCAACGAGGAACTGTACGCAGAGTGCATCAGCGAGCTTTATCCGCAGAATGGTGCCTATCGTCAGTCTATTGCAATGAAGGACTTTACGTATCTTCTACTTGACAACATAATCTTCTATCAGCGTCCGCTAAAGAGTAAGAAGTCAATGATAGACGAATGTCCTTACGAATATCATGAATGTATAGACGATAAAGGCGAGAAGGTAAAGAAGTACATTAAGTGTATCTCTAAGTCTCATCCCTTGTATCAGGAATTTCGCTTGTGGCAGTTCATTGGTAATCTACGTATTTACAAATCAGGAAAGGACAGTGCAGGGAGACCCATTGACGACATTGACGTAACGTCTGAGTTCTTGCCTGACGTGGAAAGCCGTGCCAAACTGTTTGATTGGCTTAACGACCGTACCGAGATTAAGGAAACAGATTTGCTTACTAAGTACTTTAATATAAAGAAACCGAAAGGCAAGGGCATGGAACTGCCATATCGTTGGAACTATGTTCGTGACAAAGCATACCCATGCAACGAAACCCGTGGCAACATCTTGGCACGTTTGTCAAAGAATAATGTTGACGCCACGTTCCTTAACGACAAACAGAACGAAGAACACCTGTGGCACATATTGTATAGTGTTAGCGACCGTACCGAACTGCGAACAGCCCTCACTCGTTACGCTCAGCGTCATTCTCTCGATAATGGTTTTGTAGATGCCATGGCAAAGTTCCCACCATTTGACGCCGACTATGGAGCGTATTCTGCCAAAGCCATAAAGAAACTTCTTCCACTTATGCGTATGGGACGCCATTGGAATGTAGAGAACATTGACCCCACAACCAAAGAGCGCATACAGAAGATACTTGACGGTGAGGTAGACGAAAGCATACGTACACGTGTCAGGGAGAAAGCGATGCACCTGGAAAGCATAAATCAGTTCCGTGGACTACCGTTGTGGTTGGCATGCTATGTAGTGTACGACCGCCACAGCGAGGCAAGCGATGCAAGCAAGTGGCGTAGTCCAGAGGACATCGACGCATACCTAAAGAAGTTCAAGCAACACTCTCTCCGCAATCCTGTTGTGGAGCAAGTGATAACAGAAACCCTGCGCACCGTCAGAGATATATGGCGTAAACACGGACACATAGACGAGATACACGTAGAGATGGGGCGTGAGATGAAGAACCCTGCCGACAAACGAGCGCAGATGACGGAGCGTGCTTTGCAAAACGAAAACGCCAATCTTCGTGTAAAAGCCCTGTTGACGGAGTTCCTTAATCCAGAACTCGGCATAGAGAATGTACGTCCGTACTCGCCCAGTCAGCAAGAACTCTTACGCATATACGAAGACACAGCCCTTAACAGTGTAGACGAACCAGACGATTATATCAACGATATTCTGAAGAAGTTTACAGATGCCAAGGCACGTCCATCGCTGTCAGACGTTAAGCGTTACACCTTGTGGCTTGAACAACATTACATCTCTCCGTACACAGGGCAGACCATACCGCTTGCTCGTCTTTTTACAACAGACTATGAGATAGAGCACGTAATACCGCAGTCACGTTATTTTGACGACTCCATGTCTAACAAAGTAATTTGCGAGGCAGAGGTAAACAAGCTGAAGGACAACTCCCTTGGCTATGAGTTCATAAAGCAACATCATGGCGAGAAGGTGATGCTCAGTGGAGGACGAGTAGTCACCATACTCGAGACCGACAACTATTGCGACCTTGTGCAGAAGACGTATGGCAAGAAGAACAAAGGCAAGATGCGCAAGCTCCTTCTTGAAGACATCCCAGCAGAGTTCATAGAGCGACAGATGAACGACAGCCGCTACATCAGTCGTGTGGTAAAGGGGCTGTTGTCAAACATCGTTCGTGAGGAAGGCGAACAGGAAGCCACGTCAAAGAACGTTATAGTATGCACAGGTGGTGTTACCGATAGGTTGAAGCGTGACTGGGGCGTTAACGATATATGGAACCACATCATACTACCACGCTTCGTGCGCATGAACGAGATTACAGCGTCAGAGCAGTTCACCACTGTCAGCACTACAGGACATCTCATTCCTGCCATGCCACTCGAACTCCAGAAAGGCTTTAACAAAAAGCGCATAGACCATCGTCATCATGCCATGGACGCTATCGTCATAGCCTGCGCCACACGCGACCACGTTAACCTCTTGAGCAACGAGGCTTCTTTGCCCAAGAACCAAAGCAACCGTTACCAGTTGTCGCACAAGTTGCGTAGATATGAAGATGTAGTAGTGAACCGTGGTGGTGAGCAAAAGAAAATCTCCGTTGCCAAAGAGTTCCTGCTGCCGTGGACCACATTCCCCGGAGATGTAGAACAGGCGTTGAGAAACATCATTGTCAGTTTCAAGCAGAACCTACGTGTCATCAACAAGACCACAAACCACTCTCTGCGTATCGTCAATGGCAAGAAGACCCTTGTAAAGCAGACATCTGGCGACAGTTGGGCAATACGCAAGTCCATGCACAAGGAGACTGTCTTGGGTGAGATAAACATACAGCGCAAGAAGACCTACGGCTTAAAAGACGCTCTGCAAAGACCTCAGCGCATAGTGAACCGTGACCTGAGAAAGAAGATAACAGAGCTGCTTGGCAAAAACTATACGGAGAAGCAGATAAAGGCTTACTTCGCTGATAACCCTGACGTATGGCAGGACGTAAACCTGAAGAAGATAGAAATGTACTACTATACCAAGGAAACGTCAGACCGCTTCTTCGCTACACGCAAACCTATCGATACCTCTTTTGACAAGAAGAGCATAGAAGAAAAGATTGCCGATACCGCCATACAGAAGATAATGCTACGCCACTTAGAGCGGTATGAGGGTAAGGCTGACCTTGCTTTCTCACCTGATGGTATTGATGAGATGAATCGTACTATCAAAGAACTTAACGGTGGCAAGTACCATCAACCTATATATAAGGTGCGTGTGTATGAAAAGGCGGACAAGTTTGCGGTAGGACAGACTGGCAATAAGAACCGTAAGTTTGTTGAGGCTGCCAAGGGCACAAACCTTTTCTTCGCTGTATATGAAGAGGAGGTTATAGATAAGAAGACAGGCGAAGTAACTAAGAAGCGCAGTTACAGAACCATTCCGCTCAATGAGGCTATCGACAAGATGAAGCAAGGTCTGCCGCTTGACGAGCGTGCCGCCTTCATCCTTTCGCCTAATGACCTTGTGTATGTTCCTACAGAGGAGGAACGTAAGACGGGTAAGGTGAATATGCCGTTGGATAAGGAGAGACTGTATCGAGTTGCCAGTGCTGGTGGTGCAAGAGCGGAATTCGTTCCATATTCTGTCGCTTCCGTTATTCTTTCTGTATCAAAAGATGATTCAAAGAGTTATAATGGAGTACAAAATGAACTTGGTGTAGGTAGTCCAAAAGCAAAGAACGAGCGTGCCCTAACAGGCGAAATGATAAAAGAAATCTGCATACCAATAAAAGTAGACAGATTAGGCAATATAATAAAATAACAAGTAACATAAGGCCGTAAAGCCCTTGTGACTCTGCTTATAAGCGGAGTTCACAAGGGCTTCACGGCTTTTTTGTTAACATATTCCTAAATCTCTAACCCACCTCATTATGATTAAGAAAACCATTTACTTCGGTAATCCTGCTTATCTATCGCTACGTATGCAGCAAATGGTCATTAAGCTACCTGAGGTAGAAAAGCAGAAAGACCTGCCCGACGTGATAAAGGAAAACTCCGTCGTCACTCGTCCTATTGAAGACATCGGCATTGTTATTCTCGACAACAAACAGATTACCATAACGCAAGGTCTCCTTGAAGCCCTGCTTGAGAACAACTGCGCCGTAATAGCCTGCGACAGTCACCGTATGCCCGTCGGACTGATGCTGCCATTGTGCGGAAATACCATACAGAGTGAGCGTTTTCAGTGTCAGATATCAGCGTCACAACCATTGCGCAAACAACTGTGGCAACAAACAATAAAGGCAAAGATAGAAAACCAGGCACGTGTGCTCTCTATCTGTTCGCAAGTAGAGGTGGGATGTATGCAACGGTGGAGCGAGGACGTGAAGAGTGGAGACTCCGACAATCTGGAGGCACGTGCTGCCGCTTACTACTGGAAAAACTTCTTCTCACCCATACCATCGCTAAAGGATTTTACACGCGATCGTGACGGTATGCCGCCCAACAACATTCTTAACTATGGTTATGCCATCTTGCGTGCAGTCGTAGCGAGAGCGTTAGTCAGCAGCGGAATGTTACCAACATTCGGCATACACCATCACAATCGCTACAATGCTTATTGTCTTGCCGACGATATTATGGAGCCTTTCCGTCCGTATGTAGACGAATTAGTGTTCTCTATTGTTAGCGAATATGCCCGTGAAGACCTTGAACTCACCAAGGACATCAAGGCACGTCTACTCACCATCCCTACGCTTGATGTGGTAATATCAGGCAAGCGCAGTCCGCTGATGGTGGGAGTAACGCAAACTACAGCGTCACTATACAAATGCTTTAGCGGAGAGTTGAGGCGCATAGCCTATCCAGAGAGATAATAAAAGTAAATACCATATAGTTATGGACAAATTGAGTGAATACAGAATTATGTGGGTATTAGTATTTTTTGATTTGCCTACAGAGACGAAGAAAGATAAGCGAGCCTATGCCCTTTTCCGCAAACAGTTGCAGATGGATGGCTTCACCATGTTTCAGTTCTCTATTTATGTTCGTCATTGTGCCAGTATGGCAAATGCGGATGTTCACGTAAAACGAGTAAAAAACTTCATGCCAGAGTACGGTCATGTAGCAGTAATGTGCATAACAGACAAGCAATTTGAGAACATCATGGTGTATCATGGTTCAAAAGTAGCCAAGGTAAAGTCGCAACCTATGCAGTTAGAACTATTCTGATTATTTAACGGTTGTTTTAATATTTTATTCTGTTTGTAATCTACACATTACAATAATATTATAGAGTGTAGATGCTTTACGTTGCGAATTTATAAACCAGGAAATGCCCTCTTTACGTGTTTTGGTATATAAAACACTATGATTTTTTTATTTCTAATATTAAACGTAAACACCTGACTATGAGTATATAACTCAAAGTCAGGTGTTGTTGACCTCACAAAGGTACAAAATTTTTAGCAAATCACAACGTACCAGGATGCTGAAGGCACGTTCCAGAAGGTGTTGTTGACCTCACAAAGGTACAAAATTTTTAGCAAATCACAACTCGCAATTAGCCGATGAAGGGGACGCGAATGGTGTTGTTGACCTCACAAAGGTACAAAATTTTTAGCAAATCACAACTCCAGTCCTTAGAGTTGAGATACTTCGTCAGGTGTTGTTGACCTCACAAAGGTACAAAATTTTTAGCAAATCACAACCCGCTGAACAGAAGCCCACGAGAGTGACCAGGTGTTGTTGACCTCACAAAGGTACAAAATTTTTAGCAAATCACAACAGTATGTTCACCAGTTGCAAAACCTCTTGTGGTGTTGTTGACCTCACAAAGGTACAAAATTTTTAGCAAATCACAACCTACTCTACAGAAAATGCAAACTCAAGTAAGGTGTTGTTGACCTCACAAAGGTACAAAATTTTTAGCAAATCACAACGAAAAGTCAGGGGTGTGGTCGTCGGGTAAGGGTGTTGTTGACCTCACAAAGGTACAAAATTTTTAGCAAATCACAACTCGCAATTGGCAGATGAAGGAAACGAGAACGGTGTTGTTGACCTCACAAAGGTACAAAATTTTTAGCAAATCACAACAAGCCCTTACGTTCTACGTTCACTGCCTTCGGTGTTGTTGACCTCACAAAGGTACAAAATTTTTAGCAAATCACAACTGTGCATTGCTTTATCTGCTCCTTGATGCTGGTGTTGTTGACCTCACAAAGGTACAAAATTTTTAGCAAATCACAACACGAGGCGGAGAACTACCTTGCAGAGATGGGGTGTTGTTGACCTCACAAAGGTACAAAATTTTTAGCAAATCACAACACAGTGAGGTCAGCCACCAGGTTGACCTCGGGTGTTGTTGACCTCACAAAGGTACAAAATTTTTAGCAAATCACAACTGAAGTCGTATGGCTTGCGAGCCAAGGCAGGGTGTTGTTGACCTCACAAAGGTACAAAATTTTTAGCAAATCACAACATATCACACGACCGATGATGTTGCTGTTGGGTGTTGTTGACCTCACAAAGGTACAAAATTTTTAGCAAATCACAACGGAAACGCTCAAGCATAGATGCCTGTGAACGGTGTTGTTGACCTCACAAAGGTACAAAATTTTTAGCAAATCACAACTTATTTTCATTCAATTATTAACCAATTAAAGGTGTTGTTGACCTCACAAAGGTACAAAATTTTTAGCAAATCACAACGGCATTGAAGAGCAGCGGTGCGGTAACCATGGTGTTGTTGACCTCACAAAGGTACAAAATTTTTAGCAAATCACAACAGTTGTTATATACGAACATACAGACGTATCGGTGTTGTTGACCTCACAAAGGTACAAAATTTTTAGCAAATCACAACGACAAGGTCTACAAAGACCTAAGTGCGGTCGGTGTTGTTGACCTCACAAAGGTACAAAATTTTTAGCAAATCACAACTCAAGGCAAGTGCAGCTATCGCTACACTTGGGTGTTGTTGACCTCACAAAGGTACAAAATTTTTAGCAAATCACAACAAGAGACAAGAATTATAGTGACATTCAATTGGTGTTGTTGACCTCACAAAGGTACAAAATTTTTAGCAAATCACAACAGCAGGGCGAGGATGGAGTCTTTTAGCGAGGTGTTGTTGACCTCACAAAGGTACAAAATTTTTAGCAAATCACAACACGCTTGACATTTGTCAATTAATCTATATGGTGTTGTTGACCTCACAAAGGTACAAAATTTTTAGCAAATCACAACTTCCTTTTCCTGAATAGCCACGGCTGTTTCGGTGTTGTTGACCTCACAAAGGTACAAAATTTTTAGCAAATCACAACCGAATACTATACAGGTAAAGAGTGGGTGAGGGTGTTGTTGACCTCACAAAGGTACAAAATTTTTAGCAAATCACAACCGAGCGCATTGATAGCCTCGCGCACTTCCTGGTGTTGTTGACCTCACAAAGGTACAAAATTTTTAGCAAATCACAACAGGTGAATTTTTGCAAAGAGGTGGCAAAGGGGTGTTGTTGACCTCACAAAGGTACAAAATTTTTAGCAAATCACAACGGTTAACACCCAGTCACCGTGAACGATACGGGTGTTGTTGACCTCACAAAGGTACAAAATTTTTAGCAAATCACAACGAAAAATAAAACAAACAGAAAAAAATAAAGGTGTTGTTGACCTCACAAAGGTACAAAATTTTTAGCAAATCACAACGGCGACATTCGCAACACCATCAACGAAAGGGTGTTGTTGACCTCACAAAGGTACAAAATTTTTAGCAAATCACAACAGGTTTATCTCAAGCGCGACAATATTATCAGGTGTTGTTGACCTCACAAAGGTACAAAATTTTTAGCAAATCACAACTGCGTATATCGTGATTTTTACTAATTTGTTGGTGTTGTTGACCTCACAAAGGTACAAAATTTTTAGCAAATCACAACAAGCAAGCAGATAGCCTCAACAGAAGGCTAGGTGTTGTTGACCTCACAAAGGTACAAAATTTTTAGCAAATCACAACTGTATGCGAGAATCTCTCTGTTCTCTTCTGGGTGTTGTTGACCTCACAAAGGTACAAAATTTTTAGCAAATCACAACCTGATGTGGTAGTATGTGCGGAAGAAGTCCGGTGTTGTTGACCTCACAAAGGTACAAAATTTTTAGCAAATCACAACTGAGAGGTAGGGGGTATATGAGGGGGGTGCGGTGTTGTTGACCTCACAAAGGTACAAAATTTTTAGCAAATCACAACAATCATCCCAATTAGGTATTGAAGTAATAAGGTGTTGTTGACCTCACAAAGGTACAAAATTTTTAGCAAATCACAACACGGTGTAACCGTCCGGATTCATAGCTGCAGGTGTTGTTGACCTCACAAAGGTACAAAATTTTTAGCAAATCACAACTGTCGGCATTCTGGGCAGCAGCATGCAAAAGGTGTTGTTGACCTCACAAAGGTACAAAATTTTTAGCAATAGTACTTTATAGAATGTTTCCGTAACATATACGTAGTGGAAATGGTAAATTAGAGAAATACATAAAGATGGGGTTAGTCATAATGCAATTAAGCCCATTTTAATGTGTAATCACACCCTAATCGTGAGGTGAAAGCATAGTGATTGCAGCATTATTTGGTACTTCTTGCTCTGAACTGTTATAACGCATTTAGTTACAGGAGAATACGCTTGCGTTGATTACTACGGAAGAAAAGGGTAAATTTCGGAAATCCGCTTGATGTATAAACGTTAATGCCCATTAATTTAACATCCTTGTCGTTAATACTCTCGGCAGAGTATGGGCGTGAATGATATATATAAGAAAAATGAATAAATTAATGTTAGATTAACTATGCAAAATGTAAACATATAACATTAATGCGCGTTAATCTAACATTAAATTTGTCGTTAATACTCTCGTCAAAGAATGATGGGTAAACTGTATGTCATTTTATAGCGCAGCTACTACCTCCACTTCGAGCAATGCGCCCTTAGGCAGCGACTTTACCGCTACTGCTGAGCGTGCTGGGAAGGGTTCGCTGAAGTACTGGGCGTAGATGCCGTTGACGGTGGCAAAGTCGTTCATGTCTGCCATGAATACCGTTACCTTTACCACGTTTGCCATGCTGGTGCCAGCAGCCTCTACGAGGGCTTTTACGTTCAGGAAGGCTTGGTGTGCCTGTGCCTCTATGCCGCCTTCTACGAGAGTGCCTGTAGCGGGGTTGAGGGGTATCTGACCTGAGGCGTAGAACATTCCGTTACATTTGATGCCCTGGCTGTATGGTCCTATAGCGGCAGGGGCGTTGGGGGTTGAAATTTTTTGCATAGTTGTTTGGTTTGTTTTGTGGTTTGGTTGTTTCGTGACGGTGAAAAAATAAATTGGTATAATTTATGTCATAGATTTTTGAGATAGTTTGGAGACATAAAGAAGATTGCC
>CAKQDQ010000002.1 GCA_934229335.1 uncultured Prevotella sp. | reverse complement strand
CGCCATTAATCTAACATTAATCTTTCATTAATACTTTATATTTCATTTTGTAATTCATCGTTAATCTCTCGTTAATACTTTAGTCTTGCAACCCTTGCTGGACTGTAATTCATGCAACAAAAGAGTAATGTCTGATTAACGTTAGATTAATGGTGATTAATGTTAAAATCAACAATGCCGAAGCATTGAAAAGATATATACGTTGCATTTAACTAATGCTATTTTTATTTTTCAACATTAATCGCCATTAATCTAACATTAATCTTTCATTAATACTTTATATTTCATTTTGTAATTCATCGTTAATCTCTCGTTAATAATTTAGCCTTGCAACCCTTGCTGGACTGTAAATCATGCAACAAAAGATTAATGTCTGATTAACGTTAGATTAATGGTGATTAATGTTAACATCAACAATGCCGAAGCTTTGAAAAGATATATACGTTGCATTAAACTAATGCTATTTTTATTTTTCAACATTAATCGCCATTAATCTAAAATTAATCTTTCATTAATACTTTATATTTCATTTTGTAATTCATCGTCTGCATCAATACAATCATGCAACAATAGTTTATTATAATTTTCACAATATACACGATTCATGTGTCTATCTATAAGGAAGCACTCGTTAGTATCTTTGTCAAAAGCCCATCGCTCCCCTATTAGGTCCTTACCCCCAAAGTTTATAAGGATACCTACAGGCTTGTGAGTTAATCGAAGATAGTTACATAACTGAGCACGATGCGCTGGTAATAACTGCACTACTGATTTTAACTCTACTACTATATCGTCAACAGTAATATCCATTTTATACTTTTTCTCCAACTTATGCCCCTTATAATATATTTCTATTTCCTGTTCGCGTTTATTAGGAATGCCACGCTGTTTAAGTTCCCAACTTAACGCTTCCTGATAAACTGGTTCCAACAATCCATACCTCAATTCCGCATGGACAGTCATTGCAGAACCTATTATCTGATAAACCACTTCCTTATACTGACTCAGATTCATAACAAAAGATTAATGAAAGATTAACGTTAGATTAATGGTGATTAATGTTAAAATCAACAATGCGGAAGCATTGCACGTGACATCCGCCTCACTCAAATTCTGCCTCCCACTCTATCTTTACCTTCTCGCCCGTCACGGGGTGCATGAACTCTAACGTTCTTGCGTGGAGATACATCCTCTCAGCTGGGAGATTACCGTAGAGAGGGTCACCGATGATGGGCATACCAAGACCTTCTGGATGCGCACAATGCACGCGCAACTGGTGCGTTCTGCCTGTTATGGGGCGCAGACGTACCGTGCGTGGTGTAGCACTATCAGCACCTATAGAGCCGTTAACGGGCGTGTCAAGAAACTCATAATGCGTCACCGCCGTCTTACCTTCTTCGTAATCCACACGCTGACGAGGACGGTTGATAAAGTCGGCTGATAGCGGTAGTGAGATTGTCGCACTCTGTTCTGCCACGCCTTTGCCACTATCCGCCACCAATGCCACATATTCCTTGCTCACGGCTTCATGCTTTGCGAACATCTTTTGCATCAAGACATACACCTCTTCACTCTTTGCAGCGATAAGTACACCACTGGTGTCACGGTCAAGACGATGCACCATTTTCAAGAAAGGTATGTCTGAACGCATTTTTCTCAACCACGTCTCAGCGTCAGGTAGTTCTGTGCGCCCTGGTACGGAGAGCAGACCATGGGGCTTGGCTACGGCTATAAGGTAGTCGTCTTCATATAATACGGTTAGCGTTTCCTCCCTTTGCTCCTTGCGCTGTGCCTTCATCTCTGGTGGCAAGAGGCTTCCGAGTATCGGCACACACTTGGCTTGGCATGGCTCATAGAAACTGCCGTGGTGACGTATCTCACCTTTTGGCGACGCTCCATACCAGAACTCTGCCATGGCGAGGGGCTTCATGCCGTGGGCATTGGCGTAGTTTAGTAGTCGTGGCGCACAACATTCACCTGTGCCTGAGGGTGGCACAGTCTGCTTGCTTCCTGTCTTTTGCACATAGTCCGTGAACACTTGGAGCAGTGAGCGTGTCTCGCCAGTAGGCGTAACCAACTGGTGTTGCGTGAAGAGCCATCGCTGCAGTGCGTCTGACCGCTGCTTTCGCTCTTGCTTCATGCTCCTTATATCCAACTCGATGTCTTTGACAATAGTCTCCGCCTCTGCCGTTTCCTTAGCCCAGCGTTGCTTTATGCGTCGCAGTTCCGCATTCTGATACTGCGCCTCCTGCACCGTTCTCGTGGCTTTATGTTCTTTTATATACGCCTTATACGCTGTCACTTCCTTCTCTGCCTGCGTTTTTATCGACTCAAGATTACGACGTGACGAGGCGAGTTCTGCGGAGTGTTCAGCTTCTGCTACCTTACGGTTCAGGTTGCTTATCTGCGCTTCATGCTGTTTGAAGTAGCCGTCGGGCTGCAGATAGTCGAATATAGCTGGCACATAACCCTGCCAGTCGCTGCGCCCAAGTATCTGCCCAGAGTAGGCATAGAGTGCCTTGACGCCACCCACATCGTGTAGCATCTCCTGTGGCGCAGTGCCCTGTTCCCTAACGAGCAAAGCCCCAAACATTTTACCTTTTTTTACTTCCTCCGTCCATTCCGCGTGCCGTTCTATGTCGGAAAAGACAAGGTCGCGAGCGAGAATTAGTTTGTCTTTCATTATATTCAGCTTCCCTCCCTTACATCATTACTATCAACTTACAATTTGAAAGCGCACTTATCATCTTGCGATATGGGCGTTATCGCAGTGCGATAAGGGCGTTATTACAGTGCAATCACGCCCATATCGCAACGATGAACGAACGTCATAAAAATTATAAGCAAATCATGGTATATTGCTTACAGATTGTAAGTATTTCGTTATACGTACAGATTTTCATGCGGACATTGTTCCTTGGGTTGTTTTAACATTAATCGCCATTAGTTTCACTTTAATATTACATTTACACTCATAATGGTTTTCCTGTTAAGTTGCAATCCTATATCCCATTCCACTTGCAAAGATAACGCAAAAAAAAATATTACTGCTACGAAAAGTTTTTTTTCTTCTTTTTACCTTGTTTTTTCTTTTATCTCGCTATTTATTAGTAAATTTGCAGTCTTAATCATCAATGCATTTACATGGACAAGAAACCACTTATACTTATCTCTAACGACGACGGTTATCACGCTAAGGGCATCAACAGTCTAATAAAGATGCTGCGTGGCATGGGCGACATCATTGTCTGCGCTCCTGAAAGGGGACAGTCAGGAAAGTCAAGGGCTTTTAGTACTACCACGCTATCACTGGCTCACCGACGCCATGAGGAGTATGACGACACGTCAATAGATGTTTGGAGTTGCTCGGGCACCCCCGTTGACTGCGTGAAGATGGCGTATGCCAAGATATGCCCACGCAAGGCGGACATCGTTATCGGAGGCATTAACCACGGTGATAACGCCAGCACTAATGCGCACTATAGTGGCACGGTGGGCATTGTTATTGAGGGTGCGATGAAGGGTATCCCATCTGTAGCGTTCTCATTGTGCGACTATGACGATGATGCTGACTTTGAACCGATGCGCACTCTGGTGCAGAGTGTGGTAAGACAGGTGCTTAACGAGGGACTGCCACATTATGTTTGCCTCAACATCAACGTGCCGAAGGAGTGGAATGGCGAGGTGCGCAACTGCCGTATGGCTTACGGTCACTGGCGCAATGAGGTGGAAGAGCGTAAACACCCCAGCACGGGTAAACCGTATTACTGGATGACTGGTTATTACCAGAACGATGAACCTGAGGCTGAGGACACCGACGCTTGGGCGTTGGCGCACGGCTATTGCTCCGTGACACCATTGACTGTGGACATGACTGCCAACTATAATTTTGAACTAAAGGTGGTTCTATAGACTACCACCGTAAGATGAAATATTTATAATATGATAACGTTTTGTTATCTTTCGGTCTCTTTTCGGTTCAAGGCGTGAGTTCACTCAGTCGTTATGCACAGCATAACTCCATCACTTACTTACACTTTGACCTCGAAAATAGCCTCGAAATATAACAAAGCTAATTTATAGAACCACCCTTAAAGGAGAAAGAATGAAATACTACCTCATAGCGGGCGAAGCATCGGGAGACCTGCACGCCTCTCACCTTATGAAGGCATTGGCGCGTGAGGACGCTGACGCCACTTTCCGTTTCTTTGGCGGTGACTGCATGACGGAGGCTGCTGGAGAGCGTGGTGTGAGGGTGAAACACTACCGAGAGTTAGCATATATGGGCTTCATACCCGTGTTGTTGCACCTGCGTACCATCATGCGCAATATGCGTATGTGTAAGGACGACATAATGAGGTGGCAGCCTGACGTGGTGATTTTCGTTGACTACGCTGGCTTCAACCTATCCATCGCTAAGTTTCTTGCAGCACAAAGGAAGCGAGGAAAGATGACGAAGCCAATGCAATTGTTCTATTACATCGCCCCAAAGATATGGGCATGGAAGGAGTATCGCATAAAGAACTTCAAGCGAGACATTGACGAGATGTTCTCAATATTGCCTTTTGAGAAAGCGTTTTTTGAGGAGAAGCACCACTATCCCATTCATTATGTGGGCAACCCTACGGCAGACGAGGTGCGAGAGTTCCGTAATGGCTACAAGGAGACGTTCGAAGAGTTTTGTGAACGCAACGGTCTCGATGCCTCACGCCCCATCATCGCCCTCCTCGCTGGAAGTAGACGACAGGAGATTAAGGCTAACCTTCCTGCCATGATAGAGAGCATTGAGGGCAACAGCACACTCTCTTCTGACTATCAGGCGGTAGTGGCTGGCGCACCAGGAATAGAGAAGGAATACTACAAAGAGTTTACTGTGGGGAAGAACTGCACCGTAGTGTATGGCGAGACATACCCTCTGCTCTCACACTCTACTGCGGCATTGGTGACGAGTGGCACGGCTACGCTTGAGACTTCGCTCTTCAATGTGCCGCAAGTGGTGTGCTATCGTATGTCGACTCCACGCCTCGCACGCTGGGGCTTTGACCACATACTGAAGGTGAAGTATATCTCTCTTGTCAATCTCATTGCCGACAAGGAGGTGGTAAAGGAACTGTTCGCTGACCGTTTCAGTGTAGACTACATACGCCAGAACCTCCTTTCGCTGCTTCCTGGCAACACAGAGAGGGAGCGTATGCTGCACGATTACGCTGAGGTGCAGAAGCGATTGGGAGACCAGTGCGCACCAGAGAACACTGCAAAACTGATGGTGGAACTGGCGAAGTAAATAGAAGAAAAGATGAAGAAGATTACGATATTGCTGCCAGCATATAACGAAGAGAAATCGTTTCCTGTCATTAAGGAGTGCATGAAGCAGGTCATTGAGACCTCACCACAATATGACTGGGAGTTCTTGATGGTGAACGACGGCAGCACCGACAACACTTTGCAGCAGATGATAAGGCTGCACAACGAGGATAAGCATTACAACTACATCGACCTTTCACGCAACTACGGCAAGGAGGTGGCTATGATGGCTGGCTTTGACTATGCCACTGGCGACGCACTCATCATCATGGACGCTGACATGCAGCACCCTGTGGAGGTGATACCTGAGATGATTCATTGGTGGGAGGAAGGCTATGACGATGTGTACGCGGAGAGAATGGCGTCGAAGGAGACGTGGTTCAAGCGCAAAACATCGCAATGGTACTACCGTTTGCTACAAAGTCTGACGAGAGTGCCTATACAAAAGAATACGGGTGACTTCCGTCTTCTTGACCGTTCGTGCATTGATGCTCTGAAGCAAATGCGCGAAACGGAGCGTAATACCAAAGGGATGTACTCGTGGATAGGATTTCATAAGAAGGGCATTACTTACCGACAGAAGGAGAGACTGGAGGGAGTAAGCAAATGGAGTAACGCTGCTTTGCTGCACCTTGCACTCAACGGCATCATGAGTTACAGCACGGCACCGCTGCGAATAGCAACCATCGTTGGTCTGCTTGTGTCGCTTATAGCCTTCATTTACCTTGTTTACATACTGGTAACGACGTTGCTTTACGGTGACCCCGTGGCGGGTTATCCTACCATTATGGTCACTATGCTCTTCCTTGGAGGAATTGAACTGCTCGGCATCGGCATCATTGGCGAATACCTCGGCAGAGTGTTTAACGAGGTTAAGGGACGTCCTGGGTATTTCATCAATAGTTATAACGGAGAGAAAAAGTAACGATTGGCTGGCAAACTACCAAACATCTAAACTACAAAAACAACCGAACCACCAAACAACAAAACCATGATTCTACTGAGTTTTGACACAGAAGAGTTTGACGTTCCATTGGAAAACGGTGTGGCTTACGACCCTATTAAGCAGGGAATGGAAGTCTCTCGTTATGGAACTAACAAGATATTGGACATTCTGAAGGCTGAAGGCGTGAAGGCAACGTTCTTCTGTACCACTAACTTCGCTACTAATGCGCCTGAGACTATGCAGCGTATTATCAACGAAGGACATGAGGTTGCAGCGCATGGTTGCGACCATTTCCGCCCTGTTCCTGAAGATGTCGTTAACTGTAAGAAGCGTCTTAAGGAACTGACTGGCATTGAAGTAAAGGGCTGGAGGCAGCCAAGAATGTTCCCGGTAAATATCGATACGCTTAGAGAAGAGGGCTACTTGTATAACTCTTCGCTCAACCCTGCGTTCATTCCGGGCAGATATATGCACCTATCAGAGCCTCGCACGCCGTTCATGCAGGGCGGATTGTTGCAGATTCCTGCATCGGTAACGCCAGGATTTCGCTTTCCTCTCTTCTGGCTCGCTATGCACACGCTGCCTATGTGGCTCTATAAAGCATGGTGTAAGTGGGCTTGGAAGCACGACGGACAGTTCGTTACGTACTTTCATCCGTGGGAGTTCTATGCGCTAAAGGAGCACCCTGAACTGAACATACCGCTCATAATAAAGCATAACTCTGGCGATGAAATAGCGAGAAGACTCGCAGAACTCATCAGAATGTTCAAGAAAAACGGAGCGCACTTCGCAACGTTCACGGAGTATTGCCAACAAAGACAGGCTTAATTCACAACAATGAACAAACTTACTCAACACCTGATTGACGAACAACAAACGCACCTTCGGGGTGGTATATACCACAAAACGCAGGTGCAACTGGCATACAACTCTAACCGAATAGAAGGAAGTAAACTGACGGAAGAACAAACTCGCTATATATTTGAGACCAGAACGATAGGCTTCAAAGACCAAGAAGCTGTGCCAGTAGACGACATTATAGAGACGAGTAATCACTTCTTGGCTTTCGATTACTTACTGAGCACCATAGAAACTCCTTTATCTAATGACATAATAAAGGAGTTTCACCGCATATTGAAGACTGGAACGGCTGACGCACAGAAACCATATTTTAACGTTGGCGGATGGAAAAAACTGGGCAATGAGGTTGAAGGACATGAGACGTGTAGCCCTGATAAAGTGGAAAATGAAATGTCACTGTTGACGGAATGGTACTCAATATGTCTGCGTAACAACATCATGCCGTTCGTTATTGATAATAATCACAAGATGTTTTATTACCGCGGACTATCTGAATACAATTCTACGCCAGGCTTTCTCATTGAAACCATGCAGTCAGCACAAGATACTTACGCTGCATGGCTTAACTATTTCAGCCCTGAACTGGCAGAAGGATTGGCAATAGACTAACGTTTATGAACTAAGACATTATATGAAACAGAAATTCATTCAATTCTGGTGCAACCCCAAATGCATCTTTTGGCTCGGCTTCGTGGTATCGTTTGTCGCTACGTTATTAGAGGTAGCACGCGGCAGAAACGCCAACTACATAGTCTACTCTGACGCTACTCGTATGTTTTGGGAGGGTTTATCACCATACACCAACGGCTTTGTTGAGGAGCACGGACGTTACTTTCTCTATCCACCTGTGTTCAATGTGGTGTACGCTCCGATACTGTTGCTGCCACGATGGTTGGGACCTTTCATCTGGAACTTAGGCAACTACTGCCTCTTTGCGCTTGCCATCAAGACGCTACCAGAGAAATTTAACGCTTACAAGCACCGCATATTCCTCTACCTTCTGCCCATACTGCTTCAGGCTGTATTCTGTTATCAGTACAACATCGTGGTGTGTTACCTCTTCCTTTTCGCCTTCACACTCATGGAAAAAGGCAAGGGTCACTGGGCTGCCGTATTGATAATGCTCTCCGCTACTACAAAGATTTACGGTGGAATAGAACTCGCCATGCTACTGATGTACTCTAAACCATGGCGTAACATCGGCATAGCCATAGCCAGTGGCATAGTGTTCGCGGCACTGCCTGCACTCAATTTCAACTTCGACCAGCCTCTCTCACTCTACGGAAAGATGGCGGATATGCTGAGTACGCACAACAATGCCGTTGAGTACGTGGGCATTCTCTACGCTAAAGGGCTTAAGAGCCTGCTGCTGCCTAACCACTATCTCGTTCAAGGTGGTATGCTATTGCTACTTGCCGTGGGCTTCTTTGCACGCTATAAGCGATGGAACGACTTTACGTTCCGCACGCAATGTCTCGCTGTTCTCATGGGATTTATCATACTATTCAGTGACTGTCCGGAGACGCATACATACCTTATAGCCATCGCTGGCTACCTGTTGGCATTTTGGGTACAGCCAGAACGCAAGTGGTTTGACTGGGTTCTCTTTTGGCTTTTGTTCGTAAACTTCGCCATTCTGCCCACTGACGTGCTCTGTCCGCCTAAGGTTCACGAGTTCATACACCAGACATTCTGGCTCGATGTTTATACTTACACCATCTGCTGGTGCCGCATTCTGTGGCTGGCAGTGGTGAAGAGATAATATAATAAAGGCTGGTTCATGGAATAACTTATAACTCCTTGAACCAGCCTTTAGCCTTTTTCTACATCCCATTTACCCTTTTTCTACATCCCGCTACACTATTCTTCTAAACCAATAGTCGAAAAGGCGGAAGTCGTTTACGCTGAGGTCTTCCGCCTTTGCCATATCCATACGGCAGAGAGGAAGGTCTCTGTACATCGCCGCAACGAGCGAAAAGGTGCTCGGAGGACCAATGATATAGTCGCAAGCGGACAACATAAAGAGGTCGTTAGCAGGCGAACCGCCCAGCAGATGCACATGCTTTACGCCTGAAAGTTGGCTGTAACGCTCGGCATTTATGCTCATATCGTTGGTAGACAGGTAGACATGAACGTCCTTTTCGGGAAACATCATGGCGAAATGACGTATGAACTCCGCATACTGTTCATCGCTGTAGCAGTATATTCCGTTCTTCCAAACAGCATAATCGCCACGCCTTATGTGTACGCCAAGGCGCACTACGTCTTTACTTCCAGCCTCCATCGCTGTCATCTTCGCCTTCACTGGCTCTGTAAACTCACGGTCAATGGTGAAGAGGTCGCATATCTCTGCGCGGTATTTCAAGAATAAGTCGTAGTATCTAACGAACCATCCGCTGACAACTATATTGCGATGGCGCAACATCTTGCGCTCAAGGGCAGCAGCATCGCAGTCTGAATGTTTGAAACTTGCTGTGGGAAGGAGTTTCAATGCCGCCATGTATTTAGCGAAAAGATACAGTGGAAAGCTGACAAGGTTGCTGTGGCTTATCTTAAAGAACTTGTATTTGTAACTGAAACGCATGGAGATAGTCTTACGACCATGTTCCCTACCCCATGCGTATACGTGGGCATACTGCAACAGATTGTTGCACATCTGACTTTTATCGCGTGCGAAAAGCATTTCTTGTTTTTCTTTTTCTTATCATTTTCATTATATCCCTGTAGAATGACACATTCATTTCTACAGTGTTATCATAGTGTTTTCTGTGCGTTATCCGTAATATTCTGGAAAGGTAACAGACCATCTGCTTGAGGCGTAACGCTTGCGAAGGGTCTCGTAATCGGCTATTTTGTTATGATGAAGCGTCTTCTGTTTCCATGGACGCAGTATCTTATCGGTTACGAAATTGCCGTATGTTTCAAACTCAGAGAAGCCTGATAGTTCGTTGCGGTCAATGTTGTCGAGTATCACTTGCTGCCAAGGCTTACCGTCATTATAGCGTGTTAATGCTCTGTGTAACGCCTTAATGCGCTCTTTATCAAACAGCATTTTGTGGGCAACGTATGACAATGGCGCCAACTTTGTGCCCGGAAGGAGTTTGTTTATCAACTTGTAATATGGTCGATGCTCTTCATAACTCATATAGAAGACGGGCTTATTGCTGTCTGTAAGGAACACGTGTGGTCGCACAAGCACATGATCTGCGTCTATACAGAGATAGTAACGGCACGTGCCTATGGTGCCCGCCAACTTCAGAAATTGCTGAAACAACCACCCACTACGATTGTCACCACTCGCTGTTATCAACCCTATCTGTTTTGGAGAATAACCAAAGACGGTGGTTTCTTCTACGTATTTCAAGTGCTGTTCGGTACAGAAGCTACGTATAACGGGGTCGTCTGGGGCAACTATATATATGTCTTTTATCTTATTCACCACGCAGTTTCTTACCCCTTCAAGGCACAGTGGCAGTATCTTTAAGTCCTTAGCGATAATCGGTATTATCACGTCTATCTCTTCGTTTGATGGTTTCAGTGCCGGCAATGGTGTCCATGCGAACAGACGGTATATTATTTTTCTTATCTGAGACATTAATGGTTGTGGATTGGATTGTTATTGGTTGTGGGTTAAGGGTTATCTACTTCCCCACAGACTATCTTTTACCGAGGTCGTCATACAGTTTCTGTAAGTATGCCTTTGCCTTCGGAAGCAATGCCGAAGGGTTCTTACCCTTCTCTACAATAGGCTTCTTTGAGGTATTGTCGTAGTAGAGATAACTGTCAGCGTCAGCCATACCCATAGCGTCAGGGAACGAGAAGAAGGCGAAGTGTGGGGCACTATCGTCAAGCAAGTCCTTTGAGTATGTAAACTCCTTATGCTCTTTTCCGAGCATAGCGAGCACCGTCGCACAGATGTCTGTTTGCGAACCAACGGTATTGATACGCCGTGGTTGCTTTATAGGTCCGCCCATAATGATGAGCGGTATCTCATAACGCCACGGCTGATAGTTGTCTATCTGGTCTGGATATGCTCCGAGATGGTCGGGCACTATTACCACAAGCGTGTTTTTCCAGCATGGCATTTTGCGTAGCTCTTCTACGAAATCACCAAGGCAATGGTCTGTGTAAGAGAACGCATTGAGTGCAGGATTATCTAATTTATGATAGTTTGGCACATCGAAAGGCTCATGACTGCTACTCGTCATAAATGCCTTAAAGAAGTGTATACCCTTCTCATGCGACGTCTCTTGTATGTCTCCGAGAATACGGTCGAATACAGGTCCGTCGGCAACGCCCCACTTTCCTGTCACCTCTTTATTAGGGAAGTCAAACTGTGACGTTACGTTGCCAAAGCCAGTACCCATGATATACGAGCGCATATTGCTGTAGTTGGTGTCGCCTCCATAGTAGAACTGCGTGTAATAACCTGCATCGCTAAGGGTTCTTGCAAGCGATGGCAGCGAAGTGCTGATGCGAGGCATATCCATTACGCTCATGGTAGGCTGTGCTGGCAGTCCGCTCAACACTGACACCAGTCCGCGATCGGTGCGGAAACTGCTTGCGTAGATATTCGTGAAGTACAGTCCTTCCTTGGTGTAACGGTCCAGATTAGGTGTCACTCCCTTTACGTGTCCGCCCTCACTCATTATGTATTTCGAGAAGCTCTCAAGGCAAACAAGTACCACGTTGTAGTTATGCCACTCGGCATCAGGGCGCAATCGTGTGCAAGTCATCTCGTCAAAGAGTGCCGTTGCCTTGCTGTCGTCCATTAATCGGTAACGGGTGGCAATCTCTTCCTTATGCAATACCGACTCTACGAAGCTGAACACGGGGTTCACCGCTGCGTGGTTAAGATGTACATCCTTTGAGAAATAGACGCTGCCTGTATGGTTCGTACCTGTATCTAAGCCTCCTCGTATCGGTATTATAAGCGCAGCGGTACACAACAACATGCCCATGGTAGTGACTATGCGTACTGGCAGTTTCTGCTTTCCTTCGCTTTCTATACCCATTTCCTCTTTACTGAAAACGATATACAGCACCACTGCCACACCTATTATGACGATAGGCACCAAGAACAACTGCCATAACTCCATGCTGGCGAGTGCCGCTCCTGGCGATGTTGTGATGTAAAGCAGCGGCGTACTGTCTAACGGGAAGCCCCAATAAGCATACAGACCTATGTTACTTACATACGCCAAGGCGCACGCCATGGCTGCTATGCAAGTCCATGCACTCCACAACCATGTTAACACTTTGCCTCTATACCACGGCGTTACGGCGAGCAGCAGTCCTGGGATTACCGTCAGGTATGCCGCTACAGCAAGGTCAAGGCGCAGTCCGTGCCACAGAACGTCGACCCAAACGGGCAGTCCCGTCTCATCTAAACGGGTGTTATAGCATAGTAGAAATAATAACTTACTCAGCAGACCTACAATAGTCCACCTCACAAATATCTTTAGAAAGGTCTTTAGTTGATTCATTGCAAGAATAACTTTAATAGTTAATAAACAACTCGTGAGCATCAGGTAACTCTACACCTGCAGCCTCAGCAATTCTCATTTCATGTAAAGACCTTTTCATAGTCTGCATTATATATGTCCTATTATTTATATAATCTACATATTCTTCATCTTGAAGCATACGTTCTGTAAAAGCTTTTCTTATACTTTTGGGTTGACTTTGAAACAACGCCCACAACGCATCAAGCGGACTTATATTCTCTACCCCATCTATATTTATTGTTGTATTGACATCCATCGTTTCTTAATTATATTTTCATCAGTTATTATTTTCTTTCTTGAAAGGAAAATCTTTCCGTCTGCAAAAATACACATTTTCTTCCTTTTAGGCAACTATTTCCTACTTTTTTTATTGTTTCTACCTACTTTTTGCATTGTATCATCAAAACGCTAATTTCCACAATTTACCATTTTTGCGCTTTTTCCGCAACACAACGGTAACTTTTTGTTTTTCAAGATATTACGTATTCACAAAACAACATCTACGCTATCGTACTGCGAAAGCACCCAAATCGCACTGTAATAACGGTGCTTTTACCGCATAATAAGGGCGTGTTTGCTGCGCGAAAGCTACGCTATTATCGCATTTCCCAAATTTACCATTTTTGTGACTATGAAAACTTTGTCTTATGGACATAAATATCTCGCAACGTTAAAATAGTATAAAACAAGTATTATGTTACCTTTTCTTTTATGTAAAAGTAGTAATTTTGTAATTATTTCATTCAAAAAACAACTGAGTAAAACAACCAATATGTGGGAAGATCCAAATAAACACAAGACGATACAACGCATTGCTTACGTCATTATCTACTCTATATGGTACACGTTGTCGTGTCTGCCTCTGCGTGTTCTCTATCTGCTGTCTGACGTGGTAGCCTTCATTCTATATCACATCGTAGGTTATCGCCGTAAGGTAGTGAGCAAGAACATTCACGACTCCTACCCTAACCTCTCTGAGGACGAATGTAAAAGCATTGAGCGTAAGTTCTACCGCCACTTCTGCGACCTTCTAATTGAGAGCCTAAAATACTTCTCTATGTCGGAGAAAGAGGTTAAGAGACGTCTACAGTTCAAGGGCATAGAACTGATAGAGGAGTCGTATAACAACGGACGCTCATGCGGAATATTCCTCGGCCACTACGGAAACTTTGAGTGGACCAGCAGTATGCCGCTGTGGGTTGACCACAATCGTTGCCAATGTGTGCAGTTCTATCGCCGCCTGGACAACAAAGTGCTGAACCGAATACTGGAACATCAGCGTGACAGGTGGGGCAGCGTGAACGTTCCTGCCAACGAGTCGGTGCGCTATCTTGCACGTTATCGTAAGGAGGGTAAGCCGTTTATCATTGGCTTTGCCGCTGACCAGACACCGTGGTGGCGTGACATTCACTACTGGACTAACTTCCTTAACCACCCCGAGACACCTGTGTTCACGGGGGCAGAGCGCATCATGAGGAAGTTTGATATGGACGTCTACTACCTCGACATCACACGTGTGAAGAGAGGAAAGTATATCGCTGAATACAAACGCATAACCACTACACCTAACGAACATCCTGAATTCTGGATTACGGAGCAGTACACACGCATGATGGAGGAGACCATTAACCGTGCACCAGCATACTGGTTGTGGAGCCATAACCGCTGGAAGAGAACGAAAGAGGAGTGGATACGCATAACGGGCGGAAAGTAAACCCTAACAAAAATGGTTTGGACGTTTCTTTTTAACGTTAATCTCCATTAATCTAACATTAATCTTTCATTAATCTATCTCTGGCGAGATATGGCGTGTCATAAGAACAAAACCAACAGTATTAATGGGAGATTAATGTTAGATTAATGATGATTAATGTTATAAAAAATAGTGCGAAGCACAATTAATGCTTTTTTACGCCATGGCTGTTTGGCTACAAATAAACGCTAAACACACAATTTCTCCACAATAAATTTGGCGAAAAGAAAAATAATAAGTAACTTTGCAACAATATAAACACTCGGGGGTGCCAAGAGTCTTCTTACGCTATAGGCTGACGAAGACAAAGGCTGAGATTACACCCATTGACCTGATGCAGTTAGTACTGCCGTAGGAAATGAGATAATTTTTAAGACTTTCAAAGAATTACCCGGGTAATGGCGCATAGTCATTAGCCGGGTTTTTGTTTTGTTGATGGTACCTTCCACTTACTTTTTTTATTCTATGAAGATTATCATCAACAACAAGCCCTCTGACACTAATGCACATAATGTGGCAGAACTTATCAAGGAACTCTCCATGCCTGAACGTGGAGTGGCGGTCGCTATCGACATGCAGATGGTGCAACGCACCGACTGGGAGGAGACTATATTAAAGGAAAACGATAACGTAACCATCATTGTAGCGGCTTGCGGAGGGTAGAATTATGCTACAATTTATTTCACATTTTACTGAACATTACTCGTATCTCGACTCTATTCGCATGGCTCTCGACGGCGGTTGCCGCTGGGTTCAACTGCGTATGAAGGATGCTTCTGACGACGAGATACGCCCCATCGCGCTTCAGGCACAGGCTCTATGTAAGGCGAAAGGGGCTACATTTGTCATTGATGACCACGTGGCTTTGGCGAAGGAACTACACGCTGACGGTGTGCATCTGGGCAAAAAGGATATGCCTATCGCTGAAGCAAGGGAGATATTAGGTAATGATTATATAATAGGTGGCACGGCAAACACGCTCGATGACGTAAGGGCGCACTACCGTAACGGCGCAAACTACATTGGTTGCGGACCGTTTCGCTTCACTACTACGAAGAAAGGGCTATCACCTGTGCTCGGTATTGACGGCTACAAGAGTATCGTCAGTGGTATGAAAGCGGAGGGGATAGACCTCCCTATCGTTGCCATCGGGGGCATAACGGCAGAGGATATTCCTGACATCATGGCGACAGGAGTGACGGGTATCGCCCTCAGCGGAACGGTGCTAAGGGCAGATGACCCGGTGAAAGAGATGCAAAGACTGCTGAAGGTTATAGAGAACGCCAAGAAATAACAATACAACGAAACTACAAAATAACAAACAACAAATATGAGCAAATTAGTAATAGCAGGCAGAGAGTTTAACTCTCGCCTCTTCCTCGGTACAGGTAAGTTTAACAACAACACTGTAATGGCTGACGCCATCAAAGCAAGTGAAACAGAAATGGTAACTGTTGCCATGAAGCGTGTGGAACTGGAGGACAAGCATGACGACCTCCTAACACACATAACACAAAACCCTAACATACAACTGCTGCCTAATACCTCTGGCGTAAGAACCGCTGAGGAGGCTGTTTTCGCTGCTCAGATGTCACGTGAGGCATTTGGTACCAACTGGCTTAAACTCGAAATACACCCAGACCCACGCTACCTCCTGCCTGACTCTATAGAGACTCTGAAGGCAACTGAGCAACTCGTGAAGATGGGCTTCGTGGTATTGCCTTACTGTCAGGCTGACCCTACCCTATGTAAGCACCTTGAAGAGGCTGGCGCTGCTACCGTTATGCCACTCGCTGCGCCTATCGGAACAAACAAAGGACTGCGCATGAAGGACTTCCTTCAGATTATAATAGAGCAGGCTACCGTTCCTGTTGTGGTAGATGCAGGTATCGGTGCACCAAGTCATGCGGCTGAAGCGATGGAGATGGGAGCCGACTGCTGCCTCGTTAATACCGCTATTGCCGTAGCAGGTGACCCCGTTCAGATGGCTACTGCGTTCAAAGAGGCTGTCATTGCGGGTCGTCGCGCATACGAAGCAGGACTCGGTGCCATCAGCGACTCTGCCCAGGCAAGTTCGCCTCTTACCGCTTTCTTGAATTAATCGGTTTGCTGGTGAATGGAGATGTGTTGATAAACTATTAACGATTTCCCTATCAACCCAACAACAAAACGACGAAACAACTAAACAACTTAAAGAAATATGCCAAACGATAATAAAGCCTACGCAAAGAGAGAAAAGGCGTACATGAACGGAAAACTGTTCCCTTCGATAAAGGTTGGTATGCAGAAGGTTAACCTCGCACCTACCGTTACCAAGGACAAGAATGGGGTTCCGCACACCGAGGTCAACGACCCCGTGTACATATATGACACCAGTGGTCCCTTCTCTGACCCTAACATAGAAGTTGACTTGAAGAAAGGTCTGCCACGACTGCGTGAACAATGGATTCTCGACCGTAACGATACGGAGCAACTTCCAGAAGTAACAAGCGAGTATGGCAAGCAACGTCTCGCTGACCATTCATTGGATTCACTGCGCTTTGAGCACATACAGTTGCCACGAAGAGCAATGAAGGGCAAGGCTATCACACAGATGGCGTATGCCAAGGCGGGCATCATAACACCTGAGATGGAGTATGTTTCTATACGAGAGAATATGAACTGTAAGGAACTCGGCATCGAAACGCACATCACTCCAGAGTTTGTTCGCGATGAGATAGCGCGTGGTCGTGCCGTGCTTCCTGCCAATATCAACCACCCTGAGGCTGAGCCTATGATTATAGGGCGTAACTTCCTTGTGAAGATTAACACCAACATCGGCAACTCTGCCACTACTTCCAGCATCGAGGAAGAGGTAGATAAGGCGGTATGGTCATGCAAATGGGGCGGTGATACGCTCATGGACCTATCTACAGGTGCCAATATTCACGAGACAAGAGAATGGATTGTGCGCAACTGTCCTGTACCAGTTGGCACTGTTCCCATATATCAAGCACTGGAAAAGGTTAATGGTAAGGTGGAAGACCTTACGTGGGAGATATACAAGGACACACTTATCGAACAGTGTGAGCAGGGTGTTGACTACTTCACAATACACGCAGGCATACGCCGTCAGAACGTACACCTTGCAGATTCTCGCCTTTGTGGCATCGTGAGTCGTGGTGGTTCCATCATGAGTAAGTGGTGTTTGATTCACGATAAGGAGTCTTTCCTCTACGAACATTTTGACGATATCTGCGACATCGTGGCGCAATACGACGTTGCTCTCTCCCTTGGCGATGGCTTAAGACCTGGTTGTACCGCCGACGCTAACGACGCTGCGCAGTTCGCAGAACTTGATACTATGGGCGAACTTGTTACACGTGCTTGGGCGAAGAATGTGCAAGCGTTCATTGAAGGCCCTGGACACGTGCCGATGCACAAGATACGTGAGAACATGGACAGGCAGTTAGACCACTGCCATGAGGCTCCGTTCTACACCCTCGGACCTATCGTTACCGACATAGCACCAGGCTATGACCACATCACAAGCGCCATTGGCGGAGCGCAGATAGCATGGTTTGGCACGGCAATGCTGTGCTACGTAACGCCTAAGGAGCACCTTGCTCTGCCTAATAAGGAGGACGTTCGTGTGGGTGTTGTGACCTATAAGATTGCTGCTCACGCTGCTGACCTCGCCAAAGGACACCCTGGTGCGCAGATAAGGGACAACGCTTTGTCGAAGGCTCGCTTTGACTTCAGATGGCGTGACCAGTTCCATCTGTCGCTCGACCCAGAGCGTTCATTGCAATACTTTGAAGAGGCTGGACACACAGACGGTGAATATTGCACCATGTGTGGACCTAACTTCTGCGCCGCTAAGTTAACTCACGACCTGAGAAAACTGTAAAGTGGCAAACGGAATTTAATAAAATAGCAAGACAAAATGTTTTCAGACGAATTAGAAAAGATAAGTTGGGACGAGACCACAGAGCGCATTGCTCAGATGACTGACATTGATGTAAGGCGCGCATTGGGTAAGAGTCACTGCGATGTTAACGACTTTATGGCTATGATTTCACCTGCCGCAGAGCCGTACTTGGAGCAGATGGCGCAACTATCACGTAAATATACCGAGGAGCGTTTCGGCAAAACGATGTCGATGTTCATTCCTCTTTACATCACAAACTCATGTTCTAACTCCTGCGTATACTGTGGTTTCCACCGCAGTAACCCTATGGCGCGCACCATTCTCACGCCAGAGCAGATAGAAGATGAATATAAAGCCATTAAGAAGTTGGCTCCATTCGAGAACATTCTCCTCGTTACTGGCGAGAATCCCGCTAAGGCTGGCGTGCCATACCTTGCAAAGGCTATCGACATAGCTAAGAAGTACTTCTCTAATATCAAGATAGAGGTGATGCCATTGAAGGCTGAAGAGTACTACGAACTTACCAAACACGGGCTTAATGGCGTTATTTGCTTCCAAGAAACATACCACCGCGACAACTATAAGTTGTACCATCCAGCCGGCATGAAGTCAAAGTTTGAGTGGCGTGTCAATGGCTTTGACCGCATGGGACAGGCTGGTGTTCACTCCATTGGCATGGGTGCGCTGCTCGGATTGGAAAAGGAATGGCGCACAGATGTTGTGATGATGGCTCACCATCTGCGTTATCTTCAGAAGCATTACTGGAAGACTAAGTACTCAGTAAACTTCCCTCGTATGCGTCCTGCACAGAATGAGGGCTTCCAACCCAACTGTTTCGTAAGCGATAAGGAACTGGCACAGGTTACGTTCGCTATGCGTATCTTCGACCATGACGTTGACATCTCGTACAGTACACGTGAGCCTCAGTTCATAAGGGATAACATGTGTACGTTAGGTGTTACAACAATGTCTGCCGAATCAAAGGTGAACCCAGGCGGATACCATACATATCCACAGGCACTTGAGCAGTTTACGGTATCTGATGACCGCACAGCGAAGGAGATAAACCGTCGCTTGAAGGAGTTAGGACGTGAGCCAGTATGGAAGGATTGGGACGCTTCCTTCGACCTTTTCGGCAAGAACGTTGAAACTAAAGTAGGGTAAATGTTCATTAAAGTGATAATAACCAAGCCCACATTCTTTGGCGGTGAGGCAGAGCGTATAGCCTGTCTGCTCCGTCAAGGCAATGTGGACTTGCTGCATATACGCAAACCTCAGGCTACGAAAGAGGAGGTAGAACGACTGATTAACGAGATACCGCGTGATTGTTGGGACCGACTCGTACTGCACGACCATCATTCTCTCGCCGTGAAATACGGTCTTTACGGTGTACATCTCAACTCGCGCAATCCCCAACCACCTGCTGGTTGGACGGGCAGCGTGAGCAAAAGTTGCCACAGTTTGGCGGAGGTTGAGGAGTGGAAAGACCGCTGCAACTACGTTAGTCTGTCGCCTATCTACGACTCTATCTCTAAGATAGGTTATCATTCTGCCTTCACTCGGAATGAGATATTGATGGCAAAGGCGCAGGGAGTGATAGACAATAAGGTCTTTGCACTTGGCGGTGTCACCTTCAACCGCCTGAAAGAGGTAGAGGATATGGGCTTTGGGGGAGCAATGATATTAGGCGATGCATGGAGAAAATGAAGAATATAATACTAACAATAGCAGGCAGTGATACATCGGCGGGGGCTGGAATACAGCAGGACTTGAAGACAATTACATCGTTAGGGCATTATGCCGTAACCGTGCCCACGGCTCTTACGGCGCAGAACACCGTAGGTGTGCAAAGGGTAATGACGGTGCCTGAGGATATGTTAGAGGCGCAGTTGCAATCAGTCTTCAGCGACATCAATGTGGAGGCGATAAAGATTGGCATGATACCTTGCGTGGAGTCAGCGCGCGTCATCGTAAAATTCATAAAGCAATACGGTCTCCCCACCGTCTGCGACCCTGTGATGATATCTACCAGTGGCACACAGTTGATGAGCGACGAATGTGTGGAGTACATCAAGAAAGAACTCTTCCCACTCTGCACTCTCGTCACTCCTAACATACCAGAGGCTCTGCGTCTCAGTGGCAACGAGGGCGAATACGACCTTGAAAAGACAGGGCACGCACTGGTAAAGGAATATGGTACCGCCTTTCTATTAAAGGGTGGACACGGTGAGGGAAGCATAATGCGCGATGTTCTCTTCATGACTGATGGCACAACGCACGAATATTGCTCGCCACGCATAACGACAACGAACCTTCACGGCACTGGATGCACGCTGTCGAGTGCCATCGCTACGGGACTTGCCATGGGGCTCTCGCTGCCCGAAGCGGTAAAGGTGGGCAAGGAGGTGATAGACAAAGGCATCAACGGAGGGCGCAACCTACACATCGGAAAGGGCAACGGACCGCTGTGGTTGTTTTAGTAGAGAGTAATGAGTAGAATTTCTTGCCATTGTGAGAAAAAAGCATTACCTTTGCGGAACTATAACTAAACAATACTAAAACTACGATGAAAAAACTCTTTTTAACACTTGTCGCTCTTGCGACTATGCTGATTTGTGCGCCTGTTTCGGCTAAGAAGAAAGCGCCAGCAGAGAAGGATATGGGTGCATATCTAATGGTTTACCACAAGGATGCCACCCACGGACTGTACATGGCAGTTAGTTATGACGGTCACACCTTTACGTCCCTGAACGGTGACACGCCCGTAATGGCTGGCGATACCATAGCGTTGCAGAAGGGAATACGTGACCCTCACATCTTCCGTGCGCCCAACGGCTCGTTCTATATCGCCATGACCGACCTTAATATATATAAGGAACAGGCAGGAAGAGATACCGAATGGGAGCGCGACGGAAAGAAGTTTGGTTGGGGAAACAACCGTGCCTTGGTGCTGATGAAGTCTGACGACCTTATACACTGGAAGCGCACCAACGTGCGTTTCGACACTATGGACCCCTCACTTGCTGACATTGGCTGCGTATGGGCACCCGAAACGGCATACGATTACGCGAAGAACAAACTCGTAATTTACTTCACAATGCGCCACGGCGTGGGCATGAACAAACTGTATTATTGCTACGTTAACGACGAGTTTGACAAGGTTGAGACGCTTCCAAAGGAACTGTTCGTTTATCCAAAGGAAGGCATTTCCGCTATTGATGGTGACATATGCTACGCTCAAGGCAAGTACCACCTGTTCTATTGTGCACACGACGGCACTGCGGGCATTAAGCAAGCCACGAGCGACAACATATATGGTCCATGGGAATATGCACCAGAATACCTTGATAATGAAAAGGGAGGATGCGAGGCTCCGCACGTGTTCAAACTCATAGGTCAGGACAGATGGATTCTGATGTACGACATCTACAGCATCAAACCACACAACTTCGGCTTCATGGAGACTACAGACTTCAAGACGTTTAAGCCACTCGGACGCTTTGACTCTGGCGAGATGAAGCGCACTAACTTCCAAGAACAGAAGCACGGTGCTGTATGTTGGCTGACCGTTAAGGAGGCTAAGAAACTGCAAAGGTACTGGGCTAAGCGTGCCGCGGAAAAGAAATAATATGGAGCCGAGCCTTCTATTCCTCGGTTATGACAAAGCAATTATAACGAACAACGAACAATAAATGAAAAGATTTTTAACGTCACTCTTCCTCGCCCTCATCGCTATCATCGGCACACAGGCTAAGGACTATGACATCATCGTGGCGCAAGACGGTAGCGGCGATTACCGAACCGTACAGGAAGCCATCAATGCCGTGCCCGATTTTCGTAAGAATAACGAGACGCGCATATTCATACGCAACGGTGTTTACAAAGAGAAATTAGTGTTAGCAGAGTGCAAGCTCAATGTTACCCTTATAGGTGAGAGCGTAGAAGGCACCATACTCACCTACGATGATTATGCCAATAAGCCTAACATCTTTGGTGAAAACAAGGGCACTTCTGGCTCTTCGTCATTCTACATCTATGGTCCTGACTTCCACGCCAAGAACATTACGTTTGCTAATTCCTCTGGTCCTGTAGGTCAGGCAGTAGCAGTTTTCGTAGCAGGCACACGCGCTGTGTTTGTCAACTGCCGCTTTCTTGGTTACCAAGACACGCTGTATACCTACGGCAAACAGTCTAAGCAGTATTACAAGGACTGCTACATCGAGGGCACGGTAGACTTCATCTTCGGTTCGTCAACGGCTTTCTTCGATGGATGTGAGATTCACAGCCTCAGCAGAGGTTACCTCACCGCCGCCTCTACTCTTGAGGGAGTGCCTTACGGTTACGTACTGAACAACTGCCGACTGACTGCCGCTGCTGGTGTAGAACGCACCATGTTAGGGCGTCCTTGGCGTCCATTCGCAAAGACGGTGTATGTAAACTGTCGCATGGGCAAGCACATTGACCCCGTAGGTTGGTTTAACTGGGGCGTAGAAAAGGAGAAGACAGCCTTCTATGCAGAGTGTGGGTCCATGACACTTGACGGCAAACCTGTCGACGTTAGCAAACGAGTAGCATGGAGCAAGCAGGTGAAGGCTGATGACTACACTATAGAAAAGGTACTCGAAGACAAAGACAAGCCTGAGTGGTGGAACTGTAAATTCTGAACTACCACTGTTGCATATAAAGAAAACCTCCGTCAATTCACACTGCGAATTGACGGAGGTTCTTTGTTTTGGGCATAACATTAATCTATATAAGTCATGGGGTATTCACAGTTATCGTATTATTTTAGAACAAAAAGTGAAAACTCATTCTAAGGCTTTATTTTAGAGATTACTTGACATTATTCCACTTTTATCATCACCAGCTCATAGAGCCTAAAAACGGTCAAAAACGCGATGGCGTTTTTGACCGTTTTTTTTAGCACCGCTATTGGAGGCTATTTCTCCACTAAAGCATATGCTTTTACATTGCAATTAGTATCTTATTACACTGCGATAACTATCCTTTTACCGTGTAAACTCTATCTGATTACAGCGTAAAACAATCCTTAATAGCAGTTTACTATATTATTTTTTCAGCAGAATGGCGTATTTTTGAAAACTCGCCTTTACGCTCCCAGAATACTTATCGTATTTTTTGCTACTACACAGACTACTTTATTCGCAGTTTATGAATAAACTTCTTAAGTTTCTCTTTTACCGTAGGGTGCCAACTGTGGGCACAATAATGAATGGCATAACTATTCGATGTCACCTCGTGTTTGTTGCCAGCGAATGTCTCTGAGGGGTATATGTGTATGCGACCAGGCAACTGCTGGTCTATGTCTTTATACACAAAGCCACGCTTTTCCGCCACTCTTGCGTAGATATAAGGTGATAGCACGTCTGTCATCAATGTGCCGTCAGGCTTCAAGAAATGCTTGTCGGCATACCAGTCGAGCACTTCCTTGATGAATGGACTACCCTTCTCCGCTCCCATCACAGCCGCCTGTATCTGTATTCCCTCAATGAAGGCATCGTCAGTGCGGTGCCCCTCTGCGTCAAGATGCTGCAATGCCCCACTCTTCTCTACCTGTGTGGGGTGATACTCCATGCTGGAGAAGAAGGAATTGTCAAGGAAACAGTCGAACTTCTTAAGCAAAAGAACATCAGAGTCGAGGTATATTCCACCCTCAGTGTAAAGCGCATACATACGGATATAGTCCGCTGCAAAAGCCCATTTGCGTGCTTCAAAAGCCTCTTTTACGTAAGGCACGGAGTTGATGTCGAAGTTCTTAGTGCTCCATCGCTTTACGGTATAATCAGGATGAGTCTTCTGCCATGTGTCCATACACTTCTTTATCTTGGCAGGAAAAGGCTCGTCGCTGAGCCAACAGTAATGTATTATCTTTGGAATCATAGTACGTTTCGTTTAACAATATGCTTATTTAGAATACAAAGTTAAGCGAAATATGCCACTTAAACAAATAAAACGATGTTTTTTTTGCCTTACATTGGTAATTTGAATTTTATTATGTACCTTTGCAATTACTATGAAACCAACTAACACTACGGAGCAGAACACACAGATACTTATTATCCATGTCCGCGGCAACGAGGAACGAAGGCGTTACGTAGAGGGACAGATAGCCCCTTTAGCAATGCCCTACACCTTTATCAACGACGGCAATGTGGAAGACCTTACGCCAGAAATCATTGACCGTTATTTTGCTGATAATGGTGAGAAAGACACTATGCACGGTGCCTTTCCGCGCACCAGTTGCGCCTATAAGCATATTCTTGCCATGCAGTATATCGTTAATAACAATCTGCCTGGGGCACTGGTGTTGGAGGATGACATACGCTTGAAGCCTTCATTCAAAACTATCTTCACGCAAAGCCTTACGGAGTTAGAAAATGAGCACAACGGAGAGGCGTGCATAGTGAACTACGAAGAGAGCAGCCTTATGCTTGTTCCGCGCAGCAAAAGACGCAAAGGCAGAGTGCTGTATAAGGCAGAGCGCGACCGTTTTACTGGCTGTATGTACATAACCAAGGCAGTGGCTCAAACCATTCTCGCCTATATAGCGGAACATAAGTCACGTTATCCAAGTGACGGCTTGCACTATCATCTGATTAAAGAGGGCGTAATAACCTATTATTGGTCACACCCTTGCATAGCGTGTCAGTGTAGTTGTGACGGCAGTATGCCCACTATGATACCTACAAAGCCACGCCCTTACAAACGACTAAAATGGTTTTACAAGAAGATATACAAAACTATTCTATACTTCTTCAGATAAAACATACTCTACACTACCTAACAACCAATGACCCATAACATACAAGAGAAACTTAAAGGACTATGGTATGCCATTGCACACCATACCAGAAAGAACAACCACATGATATTTTACATGTGGGGATACCTGCGCTATCTCACTCCGAGAAAGTTTACACGTTGTCGTCGTAAAAGTATTCTCTCACAGTTTTCTAAACTTCCTGAGGAGGAACAGAAATACATATTAGAACGAATTGACTACTATTGTAAGTTCAAGGATAGTATCTTTCTACCTGCCGACGCAAGCACTTTGCGAGAGTTTACTATAAATAAGAGACAGTCATACGTACACGACTATGTCAATAGCGCGTACTTTTTTGACGCTTATGAATACACACGCTACTTCCCTAAGTACTTCAAATGGGCTTACAACCCAGGCGATGTGAACTACCTTTTCCCCCTACCAGAGATAACGAAGAGCCGTCCTATCACTCCTGACGATGGCAACCGCAATAACATTCTGCTTAATCTGGATAAGGTAAGGCACTTTACTTGGGTTCACGACCCATTCTGTTGGGAAGACAAAGAGTGTAAGATTCTGTTCAGAGGAAATGTCACGAACAAGCCAAGACGTATAAAATTCCTTGAGATATGGCAGAACCACCCTCTCTGTGACCTTGCAGACACTGGCGATATGACTATCTTTGACCATCTATACTATAAGTATATCATGGCTCTTGAGGGCAACGACGTGGCTTCAAACCTTAAATGGGTGATGTCAAGTAACTCTATTGCCGTTATGCCAAGACCCACTTGCGAGACGTGGTACATGGAGGGAAAACTCATTCCTAACTATCACTACATCGAGATAGCAGCGGACTACCACGACCTTATTGACCGCGTGATGTACTATGAAAACCACCCTGACGAAGCGAAGGCTATTATACAGCACGCTCATGAGTGGACATCTCAGTTCAGAAACAAACGTAGGGAGAAGCTAATCTCGCTCATGGTGCTGAACAAATACTTCACACTGACAGGACAGATGGACGATGACACCGTTGGAAATAGGCACTACATCGTTAACGACCTCGTAAAGCTCAATGCCGCACAAGAGGTGAACGCTCAAGGAAAAGCAAGGGAGGATGTGCTGCATACACTAAATACTATGGGATATAGGGTATTTAATATCGTGAACTATAAATACTCTTGGGGAAAATATAAGGCTTTTCACCACTACCCTATACTGACATATTACTATGCGAAAAAACAGGCTAAACGTTTCATTGAGAAGGTGAAGGAAGGCGATACGGTATTCATTCAGGACTTCCACTTAGAGCATATGCAACAAATAGCTACGCAATGCTTGAAGAAGAATGTTAAAGTAATACTACTTGTGCACGACATTCAGTGTATTCGCTTTGACATAAAGACGAACGAAGTGGAACAGATCAACAACGCCTCGCGCATCATTGTGCATACAGAGGCTATGAAGAACAAGTTGCTTTCACTGGGAGTTACAAAGCCGATGAAGGTGATAAACTTCTTTGATTACTACTCTAACAACCCGATGTTGCAACATGACACCATAATGAAGTATAAAAATAACATTGTGTTTGCTGGCAACTTAACTAAGAGTACCTTCCTTAACGCATTGGGCAACGACACAAGCAATGATGGCGTCAGATTCCGTCTGTATGGTATTCTGGGCGATTTGGACATCTCTTCTTTCCCACTCTTCTGCTACTGTGGAGTGTTCCAGCCTGCCAATACTGGCTGCATCACTGGCGGATGGGGACTGGTATGGGACGGGGACAGCATTGACTCCTGCACTGGTGACTATGGCGACTACCTGCGATATAATTCTTCTCACAAGACATCGCTGTATCTTGCCTGCGGCATTCCGCTGATTGTGTGGTCTGAGTCTGCCTTAGCTGACACTGTTGATAAGGAGAATATCGGCATCACCGTACCTAATTTACACGACCTTCCTGCACGTATCAATGCCATAAACGATGATGATTACAAGACAATGATAGACAACGCGCAACGCATTGGCGCAAAAATTCGTGCCGGGAAATATCTACGTGAGGCACTGAACGAGATGTAATACTACACCTCTTATTACGCTGCCAAGGCATAAACATTATATCACTCTACCGTGATATAATATAAAAAGCCCGCCGTATAGTTTCATACGGCGGACTTTTTTATATCCATACGGAGTACTCCTACAATCCACACAGCAGACTTTTTATATCCATACGGAGTACTCCTACAATCGGCGGACACTCTCTACCAAAGAGAATGCCCGCCTAAAAGAAAATGATAATTATGAGAGAATGGATGTGTTTACTCCTTTGTTAAGAAGGCATTGACTTTCTTTGCCGCATCTCTACCACTCGCCATCGCACGTACTACGAGTGAGGCACCGTTGGCAGCGTCGCCACAAACAAAGACGTTCTCACCAAACTGAGGCTGCTCTGGCTTCAGAAAGCCCATGGCAAGGAAGCATATTTCACACTTGATAACCTCTGGGTCGCCCGCTACTACCATCTTAGGTCTGCCACCTTCTGGGTTCGGTTCCCAGTCAATAGGCTGCACCTTCACACCTGTCAGCTTGCCATCCTTACCAAGGAACTCAAGAGAATTGATGTTCCAACGACGCGTACAGCCCTCTTCGTGTGAAGAAGTAGTCTTCAATGTGCGTGGCCAGTTAGGCCAAGGATTCTTCGGATCCTCTGGGCCTTCAACGGGCTTTGGCATTATCTCTATCTGAGTAACGCTGAGACAGCCCTGACGATGTGACGTACCGATACAGTCAGAACCTGTATCACCACCACCTATCACAAGGACATCCTTGCCCTTTGCCGTTACACGCTCTTCCTTAGAGTATTCTTTTCCTGCCAGCACACGGTTCTGCTGTGAGAGCAGTTCCAGTGCAAGGTGAACGCCTTTCAGTTCACGTCCTGGTATCTTCAGGTCACGGGCGGTTGGCGTTCCGGTGCTGACAACGTAGGCATCAAACTCACCCTGTGGCAGTTTTCCGTCCTTTGCCAGTGTGTTAAGGTCTATATCTGCATTGTATACGAACTCTATTCCCTCCTCAACAAGCAAATCCATGCGGCGGTCAATAACCTTCTTGTTCAGCTTGAAGTTAGGAATACCGTAACGAAGCAATCCACCAGCAGCCTCGTTCTTATCGAACACCGTTACCTTATAGCCCATTTTGTTAAGGCGGTTGGCAGCAACAAGTCCAGAAGGACCTGCACCTATCACCGCTACAGTCTTGCCATTGCGCTCATACTGCTGTGGCTGTATGATATTCTCACGCCATGCTCCCTCGGTGATAGCGCACTCATCCTCACGGTTTGTAACGGGTTCGTGGTCCGTAAGGTTAAGTACACACGCCTTTTCACACAGTGCTGGGCAGATGCGTCCAGTGAACTCAGGGAAGTCGTTGGTAGCGTTAAGCAAGTTATATGCCAGTGCCCAGTCGCCTTTATAGAGTGCATCATTATACTCTGGTGGCTTATTGCCAAGCGGACAAGCCCAGTGACAGAACGGAACACCGCAGTCCATGCAGCGGCTTGCCTGTAGTTTTCTATCGTGAGAGTTCAGCGTTTGTTCCACTTCACCGAAGTCCTGAACTCTGTCATGGAGGTCTCTATATCCGGCCTCTTTTCTATGTATAGTAAGGAATGCTTTAGGGTCTCCCATAGTTGTGTCGTTTTTTGTTGGTTGATGGCTTTGTTGTTTAGTTGTTTTGTTAATGAAAATACTGCAAAATCTTATTATGACAGCAATCTAATTCACTTAACAAAACAACCAAACCACTAACCAATCAAATCACCATATTAATTGTTTATCAACTGCATATTAGCAATCTTCTCCTGCAACTTACGCATCTGCTCCTCCTGAAGCACACGCTTATACTCGATAGGAACAATCTGAATGAAGTCCTCCACGTAGTGATTCCAGTCGTCAAGCATCTTGCCTGCCAGTGCAGAACCTGTGTAAAGGTAATGCTTACGGATAAGTTCCTTCAGTTCTTTACGGTGAGCTGCCTCCTCAACGAGGTTTATCTCCACCTGATCCATGTTACAGAAGTAATCGAAGTTATGGTTCTTGTCCCAAACGTATGCTACGCCTCCTGACATACCAGCAGCGAAGTTACGTCCTGTTTCACCAAGAACTACCACGCGACCGCCTGTCATATACTCACAGCAGTGGTCTCCTGCACCCTCCACAACGGCAATGGCACCAGAGTTACGCACTGCGAAACGCTCGCCAACCTTACCGTTAACGTACAGCTCACCAGTAGTAGCACCGTAGAGACCGGTATTACCAGCGATGATATTGTCTTCTGCTATGAAGTCGGCATTAACACGTGCAGGTGGCAATATGGCTATACGTCCACCAGAAAGTCCCTTGCCGAAGTAGTCGTTTGTCTCGCCTTCGAGTTTCAAGTTCACACCCTTCACAGCGAAAGCACCGAATGACTGACCTGCAGAACCTTTGAACTTGATGTTTATAGTACTGTCTGGCAATCCTTCTTCGCCATACTTCTTGGCTATAACACCACTCAACATGGTGCCCACGGCACGGTCAGTGTTCTTGATAGCGTAATCAAGATTCACTTCTTCCTTATTCTCTATGGCCTTCTCGCACTCCTTTATTATCTCAAGATCCTTAACGCCTTCCACCTTGGTGAACGCTTCACGATCCCAGCAGAGCGGCTTGTCTGTCTCAGGCTTGAAGAGCAAACGTGAGAAGTCTATGGTGCCCTGCTTTGTTGTTGGGTCTGCTTTGTGAACCTCGATAAGGTCTGTGCGTCCGATAATCTCCTTCAAACTCTTCACGCCTATCTCTGCAAGATACTCACGAGTTTGCTGTGCAAGGAATGTGAAGAAGTTAACAACGTACTCCGCACGACCGCGGAACTTAGCGCGAAGACGCTCATCCTGCGTAGCGACACCTACCGGACAGGTGTTGGTGTTACACTTACGCATCATCAGACAGCCAAGTACTATCAGTGGCAATGTGCCGAAAGAGAACTCGTCTGCACCAAGCATTGCCATGAGGATGACGTCCTTTGCTGTTTTCAGCTGACCGTCGGTCTGCAGTCTTACCTGGTTACGCAGTCCGTTCTTTACAAGTGTCTGCTGTGTCTCTGCAAGTCCTATCTCTGGTGATATACCAGCGAAACGCATAGAAGATGCTGGTGATGCGCCCGTGCCACCTTCTGCACCAGAGACTACTATGAGGTCTGCCTTAGCCTTAGCAACACCTGCTGCAATGGTGCCCACACCACTCTCGGCAACGAGTTTCACAGAAACGGCAGCCGTAGGGTTGATGTTCTTCAGGTCGTATATAAGCTGTGCGAGGTCCTCAATAGAATAGATATCGTGATGAGGTGGTGGTGAAATCAATGTGATTCCAGGTATAGCGTTACGTGTCTTGGCAATAATCTTGTTAACCTTAAAGCCTGGCAACTGTCCGCCCTCACCTGGTTTAGCACCCTGAGCCACCTTAATCTGTAGTTCCTCAGCATTTACGAGGTATTCAGCCGTTACGCCGAAACGTCCTGATGCTATCTGCTTTGTCTTTGAAGAAAGGCTCACTCCGTCTACCTCTGTGTGGTAACGGACGTTGTCTTCACCTCCCTCACCAGTGTTAGAACGTGCTCCGAGTTTGTTCATCGCCAAGGCAAGAGCCTCGTGTGCCTCAATAGACAGTGCACCGAAAGACATGGCACCCGTTACGAAGTGCTTAACAATAGACTCTACTGGCTCCACTTCGTCGATAGGTGTAGGCTTTGCTGCCTTCTTGAACGTCATGAAGTCGCGCAGGAATATTGGCTTCTCCTTAGTGTCAACGATATGCTCCCACTCCTGGAACTTTTTGTAAGAGCCCAGTCGTGTGGCAAGTTGCAGGTTGGCAATGGTATCTGGGTTCCACGCATGGTCTATGCCATCCTTACGATAGTTGAACAGACCTGTGTTAGGAAGGAACGGACTTAACTTCTTTGGCACGAAGGCATTATCGTGCAGACGGATAGCGTCGCGAGCGATGTCGCGCAGTCCTATACCTCCAATGGTAGAGATGTCGGTGCCGAAGTATGTCTGGAGCAGTTCCTCAGAGAGTCCTACTGCCTCGAATATCTTAGCTCCGCGATAAGAGCGGATGGTAGAGATACCCATCTTAGACATTATCTTCTTCAGACCCTTGTCTACTGCCTTGATATAGTTTTTCTCTGCTGTGGTATACTCTTCCTGTACCTTGTGTTTCTTTACGAGGTCGTCAATGACAGCGAATGTCATGTAAGGGTTAATGGCAGACGCACCATAACCAAGTAGCAACGCAGCGTGCATCACCTCACGTATCTCACCAGACTCAACGATAAGTGCTGTCTGTACGCGCTTACCAACAGAGATAAGGTAGTGGTGAACGGCACTAACAGCGAGCAGAGACGGTATTGCCGCCTGCTTGTCGTCGATGTCGCGGTCAGAGAGGATGATATAGTTCACGCCCTCGTCTACTGACTGTTCTGCTGCCTTGCATAGGTCATTCAGAGCCTTTGAGAGTCCTGCTTCACCGTCAGCGACATTGAAGAGTATAGGGAGTTTCTTGGTTTTGAATCCCTTGTAGCGTATGTTACAGAGAATGTCGAGCTCGTTGTTGGTCAGCACTGGCTGTGGCAGGCGCACCATCTTACAGTTAGACTCGTCAGGGTTCAGTATGCCTGAGCCTACACGACCGATGTATTCGGTCAGTGACATTACAAGTTCCTCACGTATAGGGTCGATAGCAGGGTTGGTAACCTGCGCAAATTGCTGACGGAAGTAGTTGAAGAATATCTGTGGTTTGTCTGATATTACTGCCAACGGTGTATCGTTACCCATGGCTGCAACAGGCTCCTGTCCCTTGGTACACATAGGTATGACGGTCTTGTCGATGTCTTCCTGACCAAAGCCGAAGCTGATAAGCTTGCGGTCATAGTTCTCAACTGCATTGTCAACCTTACGTCCTGATTTCAGTTTCTCTAACTGAATACGGTTGGTAGAGAGCCACTGGCGGTAAGGATGCTCACTTGCTAACTTCTCTTTTATTTCGCCATCGTAGTATATTTTGCCCTCTTCAGTATCAATGAGGAGTATCTTACCAGGCTGCAATCTGCCCTTGCTGACGATGTCGCTTGGTTCGAAATCCATTACGCCTACCTCAGAAGCTACAACCATAAGTCCGCTCTTCGTAATGGTATAACGTGACGGACGGAGACCGTTTCTGTCGAGCATTCCACCAGCAAAACGACCATCAGAGAACATGAGAGCAGCAGGACCGTCCCATGGTTCCATAAGGATAGAGTAATATTCGTAGAACGCCTTAAGGTCTTCTGATATAGGGTTCTTGTCGTTGAATGACTCTGGCACAAGGATAGCCATAGCCTGTGGCAATGACATACCACTCTGAACGAAGAACTCGAACACGTTGTCGAGGCTGGCAGAGTCTGACATTCCCTCCTGAAGTATAGGGCTTATCTCCTTTACATCGCCCAAGGTCTCAGAAGAAAGCACACTCTCACGTGCCTTCATCCAACCGCGGTTGCCACGCACGGTATTAATCTCACCGTTATGACAGAGCAGACGGAACGGCTGAGCTAACTTCCATTTAGGGAATGTGTTAGTAGAGAAGCGAGAGTGAACAAGTGCCAGTCCGCTGGTAAAATAATTGTTAGAAAGGTCAGGATAATAACGACGGAGCTGACCAGATGTCAACATTCCTTTATAAACAATATCCTTACTTGAGAGAGAACAGATATAGAAGTCCTCGTCGGTAACACGTTTCTCTATCTTCTTGCGCACCTTATATAATATGCGCTCGAAGTTTTCAACGTTTTCATCGGACACGCCCGTAACAAAAACCTGCTTTATGTCAGGCTCTACGGCACGCGCGCCAACACCTAATACCTCCGGACAGGTAGGCACAGTGCGCAGGTGCATCAGCGTAAGCCCCTCGCGCTCTATCTCCTCAATCATAACTGAGAGGATTTCATCCTGTCGTTTCGAGTCTTTTGGCAAGAAAACAAGACCTGTTCCGTACTTGCCCTTCTCAGGCACCGGAATACCCTGCAGCAGTATAAACTCATGAGGAATCTGCAACAGAATACCCGCACCGTCACCCGTCTTATCACGAGTTTCGGCACCACGATGCTCCATGTTTTCGAGCACCTTCAGGGCGTTGTCAACCAAATCATGGCTTTTGTTTCCGTGGATGTTAACCACCATGCCCACTCCACAAGCGTCATGCTCGTATTGGGCACTATACAATCCATCTCTCATATTAGTTAAAATTATGTGTGTTGTTGTCTCGCTTTATTGCTTCGATTTTAACATTATGTCACCAAAAGCAATCTTTTTCGCATCATTTCGTTTGCAAAATTACACTTTTCTGCGCATTTTGACAAATCTTTTTTATCTTTTTTATTTTGTTTTTACCTACATTTGAGTACTTTTTGTTAATTTGTAAGCATTTCTATTTATATAGCTTACAAATTGAAAGTATAACCATCCACTTTCCTTTCAAAATGATTTTTTGCTGCTTTTTGTAGATTTTTACATTGGAAAGGCTTTTTATTGTTAGCGTTAACAATTTATTTTTTCGCCACAACAGCATCTTAGTCCAAACAGGACATCGCCCCATTAAAAACGGCATAAGAATTTGAACGATTAACTAATACATTTCGGGGAGTATTACAATATGTATGCTTTCGCATTACGATATGGGTGTAATCGTGATGCGATTTGTGCCTAATCGTAACACGAAAGCATAGAGATTGCGACGCAACAGAAAAAACATACCGATAAATTAGTAAATACAATAAAATTTTATTAACTTTGCAAAGAATTATACATATTATAATAAAGAAAATTAAAACATTAAAAATCACATATGATAAAACAGTTTCTTGACATCGTAACCAGATACTTCAAACCGTACCGAATGTACATAGTATGGGCGATTGTACTTAACTTCGTGGCACAGTGGCTTAACGTGTTCTCGTTCGTTGTGCTCATTCCTATTCTTAACATATTGTTTAAGATTGACCAAACGGTGTACCACTACAAGGAGTGGACATGGTCTACACTGAACAAGGACATCATTACGAACAACGGTTACGCCTTGGTGCAGGAACTGATTGCTAACCATGGTGCCTTCCTTACGCTGTGCATGATGGGTAGCATACTGGTATTCATGACCTGTCTGAAATGTACTGGCTACTGGGGAGCGCAAAATATCATGATGCCTCTCAGCACAGGCGTGGTAAGAGACATACGTATGGCCATGTACAGCAAGATTATGCGCCTGCCACTCAGCTTCTTTTCTGCCGAGCGCAAGGGCGACATCATCGTACGCATGAGTACCGACATACAGGTGGTGGAGAACTCTGTGACGTCTGCCATCAGCACCCTGATACAGCAACCTATAGCCATCATCATCTGTTTCATCACACTCTTCGCCACCAGTTGGCAGCTAACGCTATTCGTTCTCGTGGTGACGCCACCAGCAGCGTGGGTGATGGGCAGCGTGACTAAGCGATTAAAAAACCAGTCTTCTAACGTGCAGGCAGGACTCTCTGAGATTATGGCGCAAATAGAGGAGACACTTGGCGGTCTGCGCATCATCAAGGCGTTCATTGCAGAGGACAAGATGGCTAAGCGTTTCAACTTTATCAACAACGAATTTCGCCGCGGCATGATTAGCATGATGATGAGAATAAACGCTGCTCACCCAGTGTCAGAGTCTATGGGCACCCTTATCATCGTGATAGTACTGCTCTTTGGCGGTTGGTTGATACTGGAGGGCGAGGGATTTATTGATGCCTCAACGTTTATCTTCTACATGGTAATCCTCTACAGCGTTATCAACCCTATAAAAGACCTTACCCGACAGGCGTACATGATACCTCTTGGCTTGGCGTCAATGGACCGCATTGACTACATTCTGAAGGCAGAGAACCCTATCAAGGAACTTGACCAACCAAAGCCACTCGACAGTTTTGAGGATAAGGTAGAGCTGCAAGACGTGTCTTTCCACTACAACGAGGGACAGGAAGTACTGAAGCATATTAACCTGACCATACCTAAGGGCAAAACCATCGCATTGGTGGGACAGTCTGGCTCGGGCAAGTCTACGATGGTAGACCTCATTCCTCGTTACCACGACGTGACGGGAGGACGCATACTGATAGACGGAAAAGACGTGCGCGATGTGCGTATTCACGACCTGCGCACGCTGATAGGCAACGTGAACCAGGAGGCTATCCTGTTCAACGATACGTTCTATAACAACATCACCTTCGGTGTAGAAAACGCTACTATGGAACAGGTGATAGAGGCAGCGAAGATTGCTAACGCCCACGAGTTTATCATGGAGACGGAGCACGGCTACGACACTATGATAGGCGACCGTGGTGGTCGTTTGTCTGGCGGACAGCGTCAGCGTGTCAGCATAGCCCGCGCCATACTGAAGAACCCTCCTATCCTTATCCTCGACGAGGCTACATCGGCACTCGATACCGAGTCGGAGCACCTCGTACAGGAGGCTCTTGACCGACTGATGAAGAGCCGTACAACAGTTGCAATAGCCCACCGCCTCTCTACAATCAAGAACGCTGACGAGATATATGTACTCTATGAAGGCGAGATAGTAGAGCACGGACAGCACGAGGAACTGATTGCTAAGGACGGATACTACAAGCGTCTGTACGACATGCAGCAGTTGTAAGACACTTACAAATAATCACAAACTGAGTAAGAAAGCAATATTGCTTGGCATAGATGGAGCACTATAGCCTGCGTCTAATCAAGAAAGGCTTAATCATCTTGGCGAAATAGAATATGTAGTCAGGAGATTAAACACGAAGAAGCCTGTAGAAATAGACTGGGCAAAACATGCTAAAGGCAACGGGAAATACAATATCACAGCCACAAAGAGTGGGTAGAAACTCTATTGAGGGGCATTAATCAACAAGTGAGAACCCTAATTTACTTAGATGGAATCAACAGATTTTTTTTCACATATTGAGAACCTAAGAGAACACTGCGAGCACGATACCTTCATAGTTGCAGGTCAACTACAGGAGGATAATATTGACCCTATCGACTCGTGGACTCTTTTTATATGGTTTCAAGAACACAATATCCCATCCAAGTACATACTAAAAGAGAACGACTACTTCTACATCAATACTGTAAAAGACCATTATACCAAGGATATCATCGTAATAAAGGAACTTAATGATGGATTCGCTCTATTAGATTATCCAGAAATTTGGGCTAAGGCATGTGCTTTTATCGTAGAATGGGACTTAGGAGGTACTGAGGTAGACAGGTGGTTATTTCAACTTACCGACTGCAGATACGTATTTCTACAACATGGCATAATCGGAGTAACATACAATAATACCGTGCTATATCCATGCCACAACATATATAATGACGTAAACGTTTCTTCACAAAAAGAAAAAGATATTATCGAACAAGGCTATGATTATGGACGATGTTTCATTGCTGGCCTACCACGATTTTCACTACTTAGCAAAAACAAGAAAAAAACATCACAGGGCACAAGATATGTACTTGTAATGTTCACATGGCGCGATACGTTTGTAAAAAATACATCACTACTAAATGATTCTGCCTATTTACATGGTTTAGAGACATTATTCAGCGATGCTAACACTAAGCGTCTGAAAGAAAAAGGGATAAAACTCGTTGCAGCAGTGCATCATTCTCTAATAAAAAAGGTACAGAACAACAATAACACCATAAACGGTATACACTTCATAAAACAGGAAGAAATATCACAATGGATACAGAAAACAGACGCAATGGTAACTGACTTCTCCAGTGCTTCGTTTGACTTCCTGTACCAAGAGAAACCTGTTATATACTGGATTCCTGACAAAGAGGAAAGCATATATAAAGGAAATAAACACGACTCAGAAAGAATAAGCAACGCCATTAAACTTCGATATAACTTTTATAACACCGTTGACAATGCGGAAGAGGTTATCAATAGTTTAATAAAGTATGCAGACAAAGACTTTGCCCTTAGTGAGGAGGAAAAGGAAAAGGCTGCCCAATGGTTCCTATATAACGGAAATCAGCCTGAACATATTTACCACAACATTTGCGAAAGGCTTGTTCTTGAAAGGTATTATTCACAACATACACAAGTTAAGTTATCTATAACAAAAGAGAACTTACAAAAGGAAAAAGAGAAAAATAAAGAACTCTCCATCGCATTAACAGACGAAAGACAAGCTCATCTCTACTTTGAAGAGAGAGAAAAGAATGCCTTAGAAGAAATTAAAAGACTGGAGAATGATATATACAATATTGAAAAAAGAAGTTCCAGAAAAATAACTAACTTACGCAAGAAGGTAGGTATATGCGTCATTATTGCCATAGTCACATTTACTCTTCTTGTTATTTCAATCCTAAATTTTATAGTTAAATGATACCAAAGTTATCTATAATAATACCAGTTTACAATGCCTCTGCATACATTAAACAATGTATTGACAGCATATATAGACAAAAGTTCACTGACTGGGAACTTATTCTCGTCAATGATGGCAGCACAGACGACTCTGAGACAATATGCAAGAAGTATGCTTTCAACGACGAAAGAGTCGTCCTTATACATCAAGAAAACGCGGGAGTTAGTACTGCTCGCAACACTGGTATAAGTTATGCAAAAGGCAAATACATCGCTTTTATAGATGCGGATGATTATATGGGCGACGATTTCCTGACCCCTATGGAAAACGATAACAATGAAGATATAATATTTACACAATACCTATGCTTCGACAATAAAGGAACAAACGAAGGCGAAAACATACAGCCTACAACGACTATTAGTAATACAAAGGCAGTAAAAAAATATCTTGCAGACTGGCTTCACCAAAACATTATGCGCACACCATGGGGCAAATTCATTAAAAAAGACACTATATCGGACTGCAGATTCCCCATTGGCCAGAGAATAGGTGAGGACTCCGTATTTATGTTTAACGTGCTTTCAAAAGTCAAAACCATCAAAACCGTAGAGAGCGCAACATATATGTGGAGATCACACAGCGATAACTTCGCTGAAAAATACAAACTATCCGTAAACACTTCTATACAATACCTTGTCAACATCTATAACGCATACCGCACCATTGGTGTGTCATCTCCACACTTAGAAGCAACACTCTACTTTACGTTTTTTATGCTTGCTGAGAAGAGTTTAGGGATCTTTCGTTGGCGATGGTTCGCAAGACCTGTTATAATTTCACTGTGGAAATCTATAGACTATGACTACAAACTGATACACAAAAAAAAGTTTGATAAGTACAAGACTATGCAATTCATCTACAAAATTATTGACAATAACAAATATATCATCAACCTTCCACCAATAACTACGCAAAATGAATAACATAATATTAGCCACAGACGACAACTATGCCATTCCATGTATGGTCACCATTGCATCAATATTGACCAACAATGACCCGAAAAAATATTCCATACACATCATGACGAAAGGGCTTAACGAGCAGAACACACAGTTACTCGCCTCTCTTCGCAAGACTTTCAATAACGCCTCTATTAACATTGTTACCATTGACACTAAACTACTGCAAGGAGCTATAACCTCAAGGAGATTTCCTATTGCAAATTTCTTTAGATTAATGATTCCTAATGTATTTACTTTTAGTAAGGCTCTATACTTGGACTGCGATATAATCGTAAACAGAAATATCGATAATATATGGAATATTGAACTGGGAAACAATGCCTGTGGCATGGTAGAAGATCAAGCTTGTGAAGACATTACACTACACAACAGAATCGGTATTTACACTCCTTATTATAACGCAGGTGTACTTTTAATGAATCTTGAAGTATGGCGCAAAGAGAATATCAGTGAAAAACTAATAGCATTCATGTCTGATTATCCTGAAAAATGTTTGTATCCAGACCAAGATGCTATAAACAATGTATTGTGCAAAAGAATCACTCCTATACCATACACATATAATTTTCAAGAAAGATGGTATGAACCACAGCACGAATGGCTAATGCATCGCAACAAATGGGCTGCCATCGACGAGGCCAAAAAGGCTCCATGTATACTGCATTATACTGGGCCTCAGAAACCCTGGATGGCTGGTTGCTCTCATCCTTTGGCTGACTTATACTTCAAATACAGGAAAACTTTTATACCGAACAGTGATAATATAGAAGAGGAAAAAATAAAAACGCAACAAAAACACGCTCGCAATCGTGCTGATGAAGAACGAAGAAGAAGACATAAACACATAAGAAGAGCAAACCTCTTTACTATACTGTTCGCTATAGAAACACTGCTTGTGCTAACATATATCATCTTGCACGCACTCTTATAGCATATCACCTTCAGTTTTTTTACGACATACAATGATGATACTTCACATGGCATCTACATATATTGTCAATGTAGGAGTATCATCATCATTTCCATTATCCACCTCACCTTATGTACACTCGCTTCTTAAAGACGTTGTAATACTGCTTTGAAAGGAAGCGTCGTATGCGGCAACCCACATAAAAACGGTGTCCTACCGCAGCAATGGTGCGGTCTCTTAACGCCTCTATCTTCTCGTCAGCGTATTCGTAACGCATATTCTTCATGGCGTGACGAATTATGTCGTAAGAGTCTATCAGCCTGTCACGTCCTAACCTTACTACCGCTGTCGGGAAATTATTAGAAACTAAAAGGCGCAGGATTGTGACGGAAGAGTCATAGTCTGTCATTAGATTATGATTGTATTTCTGCGTAATACTACCCATGACTCCCGTCTGACGCTTATAATAATGATACACAGGAAGTGATGAAAAGCATGCCTTCCCTGTCATCTTACAGATATATTCCACACAGAAGAGGCGGTCTTCGTTAAAATATATCGCTGTATCAAAGTGCAGTTTGTTCTTCTTTATGATACTGGTACGAAAGGCTTTATTCCATACATAGCCTTGATAATTGTACTTATGGGTGAGGAACATCAACTCCATCACGGCATTTTTATCAAGCAACAAGTTGAATGTCTGGCTCTCCTTAAAACATTCCTTGGGTATATAACTGTCAAGAATATATGTTCCCATCACCATATCTGTCCCTGCTTTGCCGCACATCTTCGCAAATATCGCGAGACTGTCAGGTAGCAACCTATCGTCAGAGTCAATGAAGAGCATCCACTCTCCCTTCGCCATCTCGATGCCAGCGTTACGCGCAGTGCTTACGCCACCGTTCTCTTTATAACGGTATATGAAGCGATGGTCACGCTCTGCATATTCCTTACATATCGCGGCACTGCCATCATCAGAGCCGTCGTCTATCATGATAGCCTCAAAATCAGCATATGATTGTGCCACAATGCTGTCAAGACAAGCACGCAGGTACTTCTCTGTATTATATATAGGAATAACTATTGAAAACGTAACCATAGAACATTTGTTTTAACAAAACACTGCAAAGATAGTGTTTTTAATGCGAACTACAAGTGTTTCTTGTATAAAAAACATTAACCAACAGTTAAAAATAATACCACTATATAGAAACAGCCGCTGTGCGATATGCACAGCGGCTGTTTTCTTGTATATTACGTATCTATCACGTTTGCTCTTATTCCGTCACGCAACTAAGGAAGTATTCGTGCACACGTGTGTCTTCATTCAGTTCTGGATGGAACGCAGTCACGAGTTGGTTGCCCTGACGTGCGGCAATGATACGTCCGTCTACCGTGGCGAGTACATCAACGCCCTCTCCCACTTCACTTATGTATGGCGCACGAATGAATGTCATTGGCACCTTAGAGTCAATGCCCTTAAACCCCGCTTCGGTGTAGAAACTACCCAATTGGCGTCCGTAAGCATTGCGCAGTGCAGTGATGTTCATTGTATCGAGGTGTACCTTGTCGAGCAATATCAGTCCGGCACAGGTGCCAAAGACTGGCAGTCCTGCACGGATAGCTTTCTGGAGCGGTTCAAAGAGAGCCTCATCGCGCATTATACGCATCATGGCAGTGCTCTCACCACCAGGTATTATCAGTCCGAGACCTTTGAAGTTGCCTGCCAATCCAGCCTCGCCAAGAAACACGTTCCAGTCGGCAAGGTTACGTATCTGCATGGTTTCCGCTCCTAAGCGGTGCAACATCTGCTCGTGTTCAGCAAATGCTCCCTGCAGCGCAAGTATAGCTATACGTTTCATTACTTGCCTCTCTCTGCCATGAGCAGCTCTATTTCGCTCTCGTTAATGCCTACCATAGCCTCGCCGAGGTCTTCAGAAAGTTCTGCTATAATCTTAGGATTCTGATAGTTTGTCACAGCCTTCACGATGGCCTGTGCACGTTTCTCTGGGTTACCACTCTTGAATATGCCGCTTCCTACGAATACGCCTTCGGCTCCAAGTTGCATCATCAGCGCAGCGTCAGCAGGTGTAGCGACACCACCCGCAGCAAAGTTCACAACAGGAAGTTTGCCGTTTTCATGAACATACTTAACGAGGTCGTAAGGCACACGCAGTTGTTTTGCTGCCTCATAGAGTTCATCTTCTGACATAGAAACAAGGCGTCGCATCTCGCTCTGCATCATACGCATATGGCGAACAGCCTGTATTACGTCACCAGTTCCTGGCTCTCCCTTGGTACGAATCATTGTTGCACCCTCGTTGATGCGGCGCAATGCCTCTCCAAGGTCTTTTGCTCCGCATACGAACGGAACCTTAAACTTACGCTTGTCAATATGGTAAACATCGTCAGCAGGTGACAGTACCTCACTCTCGTCAATGTAGTCAATCTCTATAGCCTCAAGAATCTGAGCCTCAACGAAATGACCTATACGGCACTTTGCCATCACTGGGATGCTCACCGCTTCCTGAATTCCCTTAATCATCTTTGGGTCGCTCATACGGCTTACGCCTCCTGCGGCACGTATGTCAGCAGGAATACGCTCTAATGCCATTACTGCGCAAGCACCAGCAGCCTCTGCTATGCGTGCCTGTTCAGGTGTTGTAACGTCCATGATAACTCCGCCCTTCAGCATCTGCGCCAGGTTACGGTTAAGGGTTGTTCTATCTTCCATCGTTTTCTTTTTTTATTTGTTTTACTATTTAGTGACGGTAAAAAAATAACTTGGTACAATTTAACGAGGTAAATAATGTCTAAGATAAAGTTGTCTTGTCACATCTTTTTGGATATTTTGGAGCCATTCATCAGTCACAATGCTCGCATTGTTCCATCTTCATGTCTCCAAACTATCTCAAAAATCTATGACATAAATTATACCAATTTATTTTTTCACCGTCACTTACGGCTGCAAAAGTACGAACAAATATAGAACCATGCAAAGATATGTTCCCGTTTTATAAAATACTGTTCCTAAAATAGAAACTTATTTCTTTTCTCTGTATTCCTTAGGTGTGCATTTTTGTTGAAAATGGAAGAAGTTAGAAAATTGCGACTGCGACGAGAAGCCGAGTTTATAGGCTATTTCCTGTATGGCGAAGTTAGATGTTTCGAGCATGGCTTTTGCCTCCTGCATCAGATAGTCGGCTATTATCTGTTTCGGTGTGCGTCCCATTACTCTCTCCGTTATCTGCGAGAGGTAGCGTGTACTTATCGACATTGCGTCAGCATAGAACACTACCCTGTGCTCGTTTCTGTAGTTTTGTGCCAGGAGCGACATGAATTTGTTATAAAGATCCGCTGGTCTCTCCGCCCTTGTCCTTGCAGTAACGGAGTATGCCACCTGCCTGTGAATATAGTCATGTGCTTTTTTTAACGCTGTGCTCATATCGTCTCCCATCGCTAACCGTGTAGCGACAGCTGTAGATAAGGCTCCTCCTACACCGTGCCTTTGCCACGCCTCCGTGTTACGCGAGGTATAAAACGTCTGTCCTTCTGGCGTTGTTAACAGTGCTGTCAACATTCCGTCGGTTGTCCTTCCGCCTCTTAATAGCACCGTCTTTGCTCCCATCTCCGTCAGACTTTGTGCCGCGCATCGCATATCATCGTCTGTTGCGATAGTGCAATGTAACAGTCTTTCTGCTTCGTTGCATCTTAACATCAGCAGCGTTGCCTCTGGTATCAGGTAGCGTACCACGGCTTCTATGGCGTCATCTGGTACCAGTTGCGTGCCGTGTGATGACAGGAAGCCAGGGTCGCACACTATGCAGTTGCAGCCAACGATGTCGCTACGCAATGCTTTTATTACCTCTACGTCGCGCATCAACCCTATTTTTACCGCTGCAGGACGCATATCCTCCATGATAGAGCTTATCTGCTCCGTCACCAAGTCGGGTGGCAGGTTGTGTATTCTGCGTATGCCGCTATTGTTTTGCACCGTCACCGCTGTTATGGCAGTTAGCGGATAGCCTCCCAAAGCTGTTATGGTGCGTATGTCAGCTTGTATGCCTGAGCCTCCAGTACTGTCAGAACCCGTTATTGTCAATACAGTTGTCATATCGCTTTGTTATCATGATAAAACAAAAGAAGTAAAAAGTCTGACATTACATCATTCCTTTTACTTCTTTCATTCTTTTATTGTTTGCTATATATTGATGTCGCCATTAGTTGTATCTCAGCAACTGTCCAGGACGCACCTTAATGTCACGTGTGAGGTGGTTGAGTTTGCAAAGGTCGTCAACAGTAACCTTTCTGCGCTTTGCTATGCTGTAAAGTGTCTCGCCTGCCGCCACCTTGTGGTAACGTATCTCAGCTCTGTTCTCTTCCATCTTCTTGGCGGTGAGAATAGGTTTACCACCGTTTACTGTCTCACCTCTAACATCTGATGCAGCGTAACCGCCGTTACCAATTTTTCCTCTCAGCGCATTTGCTGCAAGTCCTTCATGCTCGTAACGATCTTTACGGAACATATAGTAATCGTCTACCACGTCCTGATTGCGGAAGTCGAACATTAGTGCTGGGTTCAAGGCTACGCCACAGAGACGTGTTTCGAAGTGAAGGTGCGAACCTGTGCTTCGACCAGTGTTGCCACCCAGTCCTATTGGCTGTCCAGCTTTAACGTTCTCATTTTCCTTAACGAGCCAGTCACTCATGTGACCGTATATAGTCTCTAAGCCGTTGTGATGTCTTATCACTACATACTTACCGTATCCAGCTCCCTCATATTTCACGATGCGTACCTTTCCAGAGAAAGCGGCACGTATGGTATCGCCAATATACACCTTAATGTCAAGTCCCTTATGGGCTCTTCCCCAACGCGCACCGAAGTTACTTGTCACCACCCTGCTTGTTGTTGGCATGCAGAAGTGCTTCAGATTAATGCGAAAAGAGTCTGGCAACTCTGTAGCGCGATGAGCATATTTATTATTCCAATCTTCGTAGAGGGCATTGGCCGTTAATCTGGCTTCCTCGTTTTCCATTGCCGGACGTAACATCAAGGTGTCAACCATCTTCATACGTCTGTCTACTGGTGCCTGCTTAGCAAGCAAGTCCTGCGCCATTGCAGGCACTGAAATTATTGTTAATAACGCGATTGTAAATAATAAATGTATTTTTTTCAAACTCATTGGTTAGTATCTCCTATTTAATTAGATTGTTCCAATGCCGCACCTCAGTGCAAACTTTATCGAAACAGTTGTTCTACACAAAATTCAGTTGCAAAGGTACAAAAAAAAAATGGGATAGGCAACTCTCTTTTTACATTTCACGGTTCTACGTTAACAAACGCACGGGTATTTAGTCTTTTTTAAGGTTTTATTTTACGTTTTGTTAATACATTTTTACATCTTCCACTACTATACGGTGATGGGCGAACTGTAATTTGTCACAGTTCGCCCCTCGTTAGTTTTCCGTTGTTTTTAGTGTCGCGGCATTGTTGTCGCGCTATATGATAGCTATTGCGCCACGATTAGATAGCTTTCGCATTGCGATTAGATAGCTTTCGCATTGCGATTAGATAGCTATTATGAAGCTTTATGTTTTGGATATGATAAATATCACTTTGAAGCAGCTTTACTGTTGTCCACGGGCTTCAAATCCATCGCTTTTATTATGCGTTCTACCTCTGCCTCAAACTCTTTGTCTTTCTTGAGTTTCTTTTCTATGGCATCGATGCTGTGCAGCACGGTGCTGTGGTCTCTCGACCCTATCATGCGCCCTATTCGTGACGCTGGCATATTGGTGTATTTCTTTGCCAGATACATTGTCAGCTGGCGTGGTGTTATAAACTCTTTCTTGCGCGAACGTCCCTTTACGGAGTTTGGTGTCACTTCGTAATGGCGGCACACCCTTTCCAGTATGTCGTCGACGGTGACTGGGCTGCCGTCTGTCTTCACAGCACGCTGCACCACCCTCTCTACTAACCTCATATCAATGCTACAGTTGTATACTATACTGTATGCAAGGAGTGAGTTTATCACTCCCTCAAGGTCACGTACTGAGCCGTTTGCCTTCTGCGCTATATAGCGTATAACGTCCTCTGGCACCTTTAGTCCGTCACGTGCTATCTTCTTCCTCAGTATGTCGACGCACAACTGCTCATTGGGTTTCTCCATCTCTGCCATCAGTCCGCATGAGAAACGTGTTATCAGTCGTTTGTTCATACCCTCTAACTCTACTGGCGGACGGTCGCTGATGAGTATTATACGCCTGCCGTTACGAAAGAGGTGGTTGAAGATATGGAAGAAGGTGTCTTGCGTACCTTTGGCTGATATCCACTCCTGTACGTCATCAACGATGAGCATATCTATTGTTTGATAGAAGCCTATGAAGTCGTTTATCTTACCTTCTTTCGTGGCATTACTGTACTGCACCTGAAAGGTTCTCGCGCTGACATATAGCACTCGTTTCTCGCGATACATCTTCTTGCAGTGGTTTCCTATGGCGTTGACGAGGTGGGTCTTGCCACAACCTGACGGTCCGAAGATGAACATCGGGTTAAACTGTGTGCCTTGTGGATGCTCGGCTATTGACAATCCCACGGAGCGTGACAGCTTGTTGCTGTTTCCTTCTATAAAGGTGGCGAAGGTTTGGCGTGAGTCAAGATGCGAATCGATGGGGGGCAGTCCTACCACCTTGCCTGTTCCTGGGGCTTCAGCCCCACCACTTACGGTGGCATTAGCGGCTCCTGGCATAACTTCCACGTTCTCGCTGCTGTCTACTACCAGAGCCTTGCCGCGGCTGTCGGGTTGGTCGTCTACCAACTTTATGTACCAGTCGAGGTTTATTCTGCCGAATGTGTTGAATATAGCGACGCGCATCACGTCAAGATACTTCTTTTCTATCTCCTCGCAGATATACGATGAGGGAACCGCTAATATAAGGGTTTTGGTCGCTACCTTGTATGATTGCAGCGACACATAATAGAACAGTCTGGCGTATTCCTCGTCAGACACATTTTCGCGTATGTATTTTTGGCACGATATCCAGAGTGCCTTGGTATCTTGTAGCAAAGTGCGTTACTCCTTCTTTTATTAAATTTTATTAGTTAGTAAGTATTCAAAATTATTTTTATCAATAAGTATGTCAATGTGTTTATATTGCTTGGTATATTTAATACCGTCTCTGTAGATCATTGCTTCCCATGTTTTCGTTCACAATGCTCGCATTGCGCTCTCAAACAATGAAACTAAGTGCATCAAAATTGCCTATATGAAATATAAAAATAATTGTGTGAACACTTACTTATGTTTGAGTGTTTTTATTTGTCTTTCTTACCGAACACGGAGAAGTGTACATAGCGTTTCGGATGCGCCTTGAGGTCTATCATTAAAGAGTCGGCATTTCCCACTACACTGTTAAGGTTGTTATACAGCGTATTGTCGTGCATCAGCAGTCCCAATGAGCCTTCGTTGCTGTTGAGGGTTTTTGTTAACTGCTCTACGTTGTCGAGTGTGCGGTTTACCTTAGCCATTGTGCCGTTGAGGTCTATCTGCGTCAGGTTGTCTGTCAGCACCTCTGTATTTGCCAGTGTGTTGCTTGCGTGTTGCATCACTCCTGGCAGCGTTTTGTTTACGCCTATCATCATAGTGTTCAGCTCTGCTGTAGATTTCTTCAAGTTGGCAGACATATCTTCCACGTTATGTAGCATATTTGACAAGGCGGGGTCAGCGAGTAAGGTATTGAGCGACGTTACTATGCTGTCGAGTTTGGGCAGCATGGCTTCTACCTGTGGCATCATGTTAGCCACGCCACTCATCAAGCCTGTCTCTTCTACGCCTGGTATCGTCTCGCCAGGGTTTATACGCTCGCGTGGATTGGTAGCGAGTAGCAGCGACACCTTCATGTTTCCCATGAGGTCGCTCTCTATCATTGCCGTAGAGCCTGCTGGTATACGCAAGTTCTTGTCTATAGAAGCCTCAACGGTTATGTTGCCTGCTTTCTCGTAATCATAGTTTATCGCTGTCACGGTACCTACCTTGTAACCGTCGGCATATATGGCGGTAGAGTTGGCAAGTCCCTTTACGTCGGGGAAGGTCATATAGTAAGTGTTGTCGCTACTGAACAGTGAGAGTCCCTTTAGAAAGTTCATTCCGAAGAACAGGGCTATGAGACCTGCTATCGCTACAAGGGCGATTTTTACTTCTTTTGTGAAATATGTTTTCATTGTGCTGTATATTTTAAGTATCGAATATGCTTACTTATCTATTTGCCTTAAACTCCCTTATCGCCTCGTTTACGTTCATTTTCTCGCCTTTCTTGAAGGCTATGATGAAGCAACCTGGAAATTTCTCGATGTTAGACTTACGCAGTCTATATATCTCATTATAGTTTGTAGAGGCTCCTAAGGTGTATTTCACCATTCCACCTTCTTTATAATACTGCATACCTTTCTCGCCTTTGAAACGTGAATCGCTCTCGCGCAACACTCTCTCGGCTACGAACACTTGCAGCTTGAACACGGGTTTGTCGTCGTCTTCGCCTGCTGTATTGACTTGCGTTTTGCTCTCTGCCTTGCTCGTCTGTTCTTCTTTCTGCTGAGTTTTGCGCTCTGGTGCAGTGGCAGGTGTCACTGGCTTGTTTTTCTCTACTACCGCACGGGTTTGTAGCCGTTCGGGTATCACGTCAGGTATCACTGGCTCTTGAGGCTCAGAGGCAACAAATGGTGTACGTGCCGTGTTGTCATACTTCGCTCTATAGGCACAGAAGGCTTGGTAGATGCCTTTAGCTATGTTGTCTACCTGCGTCTCATCGTTCAACATTCTCTCTTCATCGGGAGTGGAGATGAAGCCTAACTCTATCAAGCAACTGGGCATTCCTGTCTCTCTAAGCACGAGGAAGCCAGCTTGTTTCACTCCTTTGTTTGGGCGAGAGGCTGTAGAGCACACGTTCTGTTGCACGTACTTGGCAAGCTCTACGGACTTGTGCATATTCTTGTCTTGCATAAGTTCGAAGATGATATAGCTCTCGGCGGAGTTTGGGTCAAAGCCTTGGTAACGCTCCTTGTAGTCTTTCTCTACAAGAATAACGCTGTTCTCTCTCTTGGCTATGTCGAAATTGTCTGCCGCACGGTGCATTCCGAGGGTATAAGTCTCCAGTCCTCGCGCTGTTTTGCCACCTGGAAGGGAGTTGGTGTGAATACTGATAAAGAGGTCTGCCTTAGCTTTGTTGGCTATATCTGCACGATCGTGCAACGTCACGAAGACGTCACGCTTGCGTGTGTATATAACGTTTACGTCCTGACAGTTTCGCTCTACATAGCTACCGAACGCCAACGCTGTGCGCAGGTTGATGTCTTTCTCTTTTGAAAAGATACCTATTGCACCAGCATCATGCCCACCATGACCTGCGTCTATTACCAACGTGAAGGGCTTTGCCGCTGTCTCCATGACGGTGGCGCACAACAGTACAAGTGCTGTTATTATGTTGTTTTTCAGTTGCATATATGTATGTTACTAATATTACCACAGACGTTGCGAAATGCGTAGGCTTATCTCTGGGAACACGGTATACTTTTTCACGGAGTTAACGTATCTTGCTACATTTGACGGGAGGTTGGTTACATCGTTGACAAGGTTCACGGTGCAATATACCTTGTTACCTTCTGCGTCTACTCCTACAGGCGTACTGATGTCGACACTGGGCTTACCTCCCCAGAACATCACACCGGCATCTATCGCCACACTGGTGCGTTTGTCTTTCGTTATCGGGGTGTCGAAGCCAAGACCTATGTATGGTTTGAACTTGTTTACCGTCGCTGCGGCTGTTATCGAGTTGTTCTCGTCGGGCACAAAGCGCAGGGTCTCGCCTGCCTTACGTATCACTTCTCCCTTGCGATACCGCAACTCGCCCTTCACCTTCGCTCTGCCATTGGCGTCGGTACGATATAACACCTCACGAACGTCGCCATCTGGCGTGTCTACCCAATAGGGATTGTCTAACTTCTCGGTGTAGTCGTAGTATATATCTTCCTCTGCCACGATGTCTTTTGTCATTGTTCCGATGGGCAACGACATACCGTATTCGGCATAATATCTATTGTTTGACGGGTCTATACCGAATATTTCGTTTACCTCACTCGGTACGTCTCCATCGTTATAACCTTTCTCTACCACTCCGTTTTCACGTGCTCCCCAATAGCGTAAGCGTGCATTAGCACTCTCGAATGTAGCTCCGCCAGCGTCGCTTATGCCAAGTGAACCGAGGTCTATAAGGTTTTCCTTTGCCAATGCCTTCTTATACATAGAGTTGTAGGCATTGATTGCCTCAAGGTTTCTTACGCTCTCTGGGGTATTTTTCACGTCAACAATCACGTCGTTACCATAATAGAATCCCAGCGTAAGATGCAGCTTGCGGAAGTTTTTGAATGGAAAGACGTCTACAAGTACCTTAAAGTTGTTCATCTTCAAGTCGCCTTGCATATCTATAGTTCTGTTGGGAGTCTTGCCAGTAAGGGCTTTAAGCGTCTCGGAGAGTTTTGTAAAACGACGGTCTTGCTCTGCGCTCGACAGTCCTTCGGCTACCTCCATATTGAAGCTTGCATCATAACGGTAGAGTGGTCTGAACACTCCACCGACACGAAGGCGCGTCCATTCGCTCATCGGTGTTGCCAAATCAAAGCCTAATCCGCTGGTGCCTACTGTGAAAGCGACATCGAAGTGGTTAAACCAACCGTTCTTCTGAATCGTTGTATCTTGTGCCTTAGACATTGCAGACAGTCCTAACAACGCAAGGGCTATTATACTCTTCTTCATCTTATATATATAAGGTATTCTGTTATTGCTTCTTCTGCTTTATATCATTTAACCTATACTTACCACAAACGACGAGCGAATCTCACACTTATCTCTGGGAAGACGGTGTAGTTCTTAGCTGTCTTCACATGGTCGCCAAGGGCACCTGGTATGTTGTTTACATCGCGAACGAGGTCGATATTCTGTGTTATCACATTGCCATCAGCGTCGTTTCCCACTGGCATCAGTAAGTCTACGGTAGGACTTCCGCCCCAAAACAGTACTCCAGCGTCTATGCCTATGCTGCTGCGTTTGTCTTTAGAAGCAAAGAATTCATAACCCAATCCTAAATAGGGCTTAAACTTATTTACGTGTACTTCCGCACGTATCATGTCGTCTTCGTCAGGCACCAGTCTTACTGTCTCGTCAGTTTTACGCATCACTTCCCCCTTGCGGTGTAACAGATTGCCATTAGAATCGTATATGTCTTGCTGTGCAACGATGTCGTGAGCGTATGTTCCTATAGGCATACTGATACCATATTCGGCATAGATAGGATTGCCATTAGCGTCTGTTGTTTGTCCCCAACTACAGATTTTATTTACTATTACCTGCTTCATATCATCGTCAATAACGATACCTAACGATGACATATCCATAAATTCGCCACTTCGCGCCTCTACATACATTCTGTTATAAGAGCTTACCGCGGCAAGGGTGTTGACACTAACCGCGGTGTTATGACCGCTAACTATGCTACCGTTGCCATAGAAAAAGCCCGCTGTCACACGCCAATGACGATTATTCTTAAATGGGAAGATGTCGACAAGAAACTTAAAGTTATTCATTCTCTCATTGCCTTCAAGCTCTACTTCACGTGTAGGAGCTGTACCCATGAACGACGCCATCATGCTTGACAACTTTTCGAAACGACGGTTTTGCTCTTCCTCCGAAATGTTAGAAGCTATCTCTGTATCAAGAACTGCACTGTAATGCTTTGACAAACGAAATGTTCCTCCTGCACGAAGACGTACCCAATTGGTTACTGGTGTAGCGACTTCGAAACCGAGTCCTGTAGTTCCTATAGTAAAAGCAGCGTCTAAATGATTAAAGACCCCATTTTTTGTTATACCACACTGCGACGCAGACGGATTGACAGTATCGTTACTCTGCGCCATTGCCACGGTGAATAATCCGAGGGCTAACAGTGTCGTCATTATCTTTTTCATCTTGGATAGTTGTTGTATCTTTTCTGTGATGGATTATAATTTATCACTGTAACAGCACCTTCACGAAGACATCTGTAACAGCACACAAAGCGGTGTCACACCTAATGCCAGTATTAAACGACAGCATCAACAGTGCAACATCTCACTCTTAGCGTTGTTTTCTAAAGAAAAACATCACGCAAAATAGTTTGGCAAAGGTAATTATTTATTTTCACACTCACAAGAAAATGACATTATTATTACTTGCACGTACATTATATTTAGGTATATGGAATAAAAAAAAGCAGCGAAATTTTGCCGTTTAAGATTAATTACTTAACTTTGCAAATTATATTTTACAGTGGAACAACTGCCACAATCACACAAAGAATGATTACAGACGACGATTTATTATTAATGCAAGATGCCATGCTTCTGGCACAGAAAGGAGAAGGATGGGTAAACCCTAATCCCTTAGTCGGAGCATTGGTGGTTAAGGATGATGACATAATCGCTAAAGGATACCACGCCAAATACGGCGACCTGCACGCGGAGAGAATGGCGTTTAAGGATGCCGACGAGAGGGGGATAGACTGTAAAGGAGCTACTCTGTACGTCACTCTTGAGCCTTGTTGCCACACGGGACATCAGCCTCCATGCACCGACGCTATCATAGAACACGGCATATCTCGTGTCGTTGTAGGTCTGAAAGACCCTAATCCTTTGGTGGCAGGCAAGGGTATCGCTATATTAAGAAACGTCGGTATTGAGGTTGACGTGATGGAAGGAGAACCAATAGCGGACGCGTTAGTGAGGCAATTACGAACACAAAACAGGGTGTTTCTAAAGTATATCACGACCGGAAAGCCATGGATTACAGCTAAATGGGCTATGACTCTTGATGGCAAAATAGCCACTGTGACGGGAGACAGCAGATGGGTTACGGGAGAGAAAGCAAGGGAATACGTACACAAGGTGCGCAGAATCAACGCAGCGATACTATGTGGTATCGGTACGGTTATTGCCGACGACCCGATGCTTAACGTGCGACTTGCGCCTGAGGTGTTAGAGAGTATGGGGCTGATGGAGCATGAAGTACGACACCCTATACGCATAGTTGCTGACAGACAGGCTCGTATCCCAATGGAATGTCAGCTGGTAAGCACCGCAAGAGAGATAACAACAGTGGTGGCTTATGCTGACGGTGCCGACGAGGAAAAACTGCAATTACTGAGGGAAGCAGGAGTAGTACTGTGGAACTGCAACACGCTTCAGGAACTGGTACAACGTGCTGGAGCGGAGAAAATTGACAGTATACTCTTAGAAAGCGGCGGAACTCTAAGTGAGGCTCTACTGAAAGAGGGGCTGATTGACGAAGTTATGGCGTTCATCGCGCCTAAGATTATTGGCGGAAAGATGGCAAAGACGCCTGTAGAAGGTGATGGAATAGAAATGATGGCTGACGCTATTACACTGACAGACCAACTCGTTACACCTATAGGTAACGATATTCTCATAAGTGGTCTCGTTAATAACACCATCATTAATGTTGAGGATAACAAAGCATAAAGATTAGGAATGTTCACAGGAATCATAGAAGAAGTAGGACGAATTAAGGCTATCCAGCGAAGAACTAAGAGTTTTTCACTGGAAGTAGAGGCTGACATCGTACTGCAAGACACTCTCGTTGGCGACAGTATCGCTACCAACGGGGTATGCCTTACCGTCACCTCCATGCAACCAAAAGGCTTTACTGCCGACGTAATGCCTGAGACCGTGTCGCGTACTTCACTGTCTTCACTGAAGCCGGGCAGTCCTGTTAACCTTGAGAGGGCATTGACTTTACAAAAACGTTTAGGCGGACACATAGTGCAAGGACACGTAGATGGCACTGGCACTATACGCCGACGCACTCTTGACGATGACGCTATCTGGCTGTGGATAGAATGTAGACCTAACATCATGAGGTACATAGTAGAGAAAGGTAGCGTAACGATTCAAGGAGTAAGCCTTACCGTGGCTAAGGTTCAAGGAGCGTTATTTGCCGTTTCTCTTATCCCGCATACGCAGGGAGCGACTACACTTCACGCTGCGAAAGTGGGTGACATTGTGAACATTGAGAATGATATTGTAGCGAAATATGTAGAGAAGATGCTTACGCCAGCACTAACGACGCCTGGCAACAACGATGACTCACAGGACGAACGCAACGCGTCCACCACAAAAAGTGAGGCTGATAAGATGCGCATCTACCGCAATTTCATGAGTAATAGATAAGGTTTCATACCTGCCAATAAAAGATATACTATGCAAGAAGAATTTCTGTTCAATACTGTTGACGAGGCTCTTGAAGCTCTTAAAAGCGGAAAGTGTATTCTCGTTATAGACGATCCAGACCGTGAAAACGAAGGAGACCTGATTTGTGCGGCACAGTTTGCGACGACAGAGAATGTCAATATGATGGCAAGCATAGCCAAAGGACTTATCTGTATGCCTATGAGCAAGGCATTATGTGAGAAACTTGACCTTCCACAAATGGTCATGCACAACAGCGATAATCACCAAACAGCATTCACGGTGAGTGTCGACCACATCACTACAACGACGGGTATCTCTGCCGTTGAGCGTGGCATCACGGCACGTGCTATTGCCGACCCTAACTCTAAGCCTATCGACTTCCGACGCCCTGGACATATGTTCCCACTGCAAGCGAGGGAAGGTGGCGTGCTGGTTCGCACCGGACACACCGAGGCTACCGTTGACCTCTGCCGCATGGCAGGACTGGTTGAGGCTGGACTTTGCTGCGAAGTGATGCGCGAAGACGGCACTATGATGCGCACAAAGGAACTGAAGGAGTTGGCAAAAGAACACAACTTAGTGTGCATTACCGTAAAGTCTCTCGTAGAATACCGCCGCCGCACAGAGAAACTTATAGAGAGAGTGACGGACGCGGAGCTACCAACTAAGTACGGAACATTCCGCGCTGTAGGCTTTATCAACAAGATAACGGGCGAACATCACGTAGCACTGGTAAAGGGAGATGTTACTACTCCTGAGCCTGTTTTGTGCCGTGTACACTCCGAATGTCTCACTGGCGATGCCTTCGGAAGCCTTCGTTGCGACTGCGGAGAACAGCTTGCGGAAGCGTTAAGGCGCATAGAGAAGCGCGGAAGGGGCGTCCTGCTATACTTACGACAGGAAGGTCGCGGTATTGGTCTTATCAATAAACTGCGTGCTTATCACCTACAAGATCAGGGAATGGACACCGTGGAGGCTAACATCGCACTGGGTTTTGCGGCAGACTTACGTGAATATGGCACAGGAGCAAGCATCCTTGCCGACCTTGGCATTAAGGAATTGATACTCATGACCAACAATCCTCTGAAGATTTCAGGCATTGATGGCTTCGGACTAAAGGTGGTTTCACGCGAGCCTATTGAGATGACCTGCAACGAAAAAGATGAGTTTTATATGTACACCAAGTACGCAAAGATGGGTCATCTGCTGCACGTAAAGAAACCAAAGAACAAGTAACACACATAGAAGGTTACGCAATCACTATTTAAGAAAGATACAACAACAAACCAACCGATATGAAGATAGTAGAAGGAAAACTGGTTGCAGAAGGCCAGAAGATAGGCATCGTTGCCTCACGTTTCAATGATTTCATCGTCTCTCACCTCATAACAGGAGCAGAAGACTGCTTCGTTCGTCACGGTGGCGATACTGACAACCTCACCCTTGCATACGTTCCTGGTGCATTTGAGATACCTCTTACCGCGCAAAAGATGGCTGAGTCTGGCAAGTTTGACGCTGTAGTATGTCTCGGAGCGGTAATACGTGGCGCAACACCTCACTTCGATATGGTTGCCAACGAGTCAGCAAAGGGCATAGCACAGGCTGCTATGAAGAGCGGAATACCAGTACTTAACGGCATCCTTACTACCGACAGCATAGAACAAGCAGTAGAGCGCGCAGGCACAAAGGCTGGCAATAAGGGTGCGGACGCTATGATATCTGCCATTGAAATGATAAACCTCAACAAGAACTTCTAATACGAAGAGACGATGAAGATAGGTTTTGACAACGACAAATACATACGTATTCAGTCTGAACACATCAAGGAACGCATCGCCAAGTTCAGCGGAAAACTGTATCTTGAACTTGGAGGCAAGCTCTTCGACGACCATCATGCAAGCCGAGTACTGCCTGGTTTCCAGCCTGACTCTAAACTGAGAATGTTCCACAAACTGAGCGATCACATAGAGATTGTTATCGTTATCAGTGCTGAAGACATTGAAAAGAACAAGGTACGTGCCGACCTTGGCATTACATACGACGAGGATGTGCTGCGCCTTCGCGATGAGTTCATCAAGCGCGGATTCTACGTTGGCTCTGTGGTATTGACACATTACAGCGGTCAGCACTCCGCTGACGCATTCCGCCAACGCCTCACTCGCCTCGGAATAAAGTCTTATGTACACTACCTTATTGACGGTTACCCACACAATGTAGACCTTATCGCCAGCGATGAAGGCTTCGGTAAGAACGACTACGTAGAGACAGAACGTCCTCTTGTCATCGTTACCGCACCAGGACCTGGCTCTGGTAAGATGGCAGTATGCCTCTCTCAGCTTTACAACGAGCACAAACGCGGTGTAGAGGCAGGCTATGCTAAGTTCGAGACATTCCCTGTTTGGAACCTCCCTTTGAAGCACCCAGTGAACATTGCGTATGAGGCAGCAACGGCAGATCTTAACGATGTCAACATGATTGATCCGTTCCATCTTGAGGCTTACAACAAGATAGCCATCAATTACAACCGTGACATAGAGATATTCCCTGTTCTTAACGCTCTCTTCGAAGGCATATATGGCAGCAACCCTTACAAGTCACCTACCGATATGGGCGTTAATATGGTAGGCTTCTGCATCTCTGACGATGAGGTTTGTTGCCAAGCGTCAAAAGATGAGATAATACGCCGCTACTATGCAGCTACCAATAAGTTTGCCAATGGTGCCGACAACGAGAGCGAGGTACAGAAGATTCAGATGCTTTTCAATCAAGCTAAGATTACAACTGCAACCCGAAAGGTTACCACCGTTGCCAAACAGCGTCGTGATGAGACAGGTACTCCATGCGCAGCGATAGAACTTGCCGACGGCACTATGATTACTTCTAAGTCAACAGACCTCCTTGGTCCAAGCGCTGCACTGCTGCTTAACGCTACGAAGTATCTCGCTGGCATAGACCATAACGTGCGCCTTATACCGCAAAACATGATAGAACCTATCCAGAAGACAAAGATAGACTACCTCGGTGGCAACAATCCACGTCTTCATACCGATGAGGTTCTCGTAGCACTTTCAGTACTTAGTCAAGCTGACGAGAACTGTCGCAAGGCTCTTGCGCAGCTTCCTGCACTGCGTGGTTGTCAGGTTCACTCTACGGTAATGCTGTCAGAGGTAGACCATAAGATATTCAAGAAACTCGGAATAGGTCTGACCTGCGACCCTGTAAAGAAGAAATAAGAGTCGCAATAATACGATGAAATAAATTAAAAAGAGCTTAAGCGTTATGCCTAAGCTCTTTTTTTGTTGTCATAACGGTTATCGATAATAACCCCAATAACAATTCTTCATCATATTAATAGATATTCTTCATCATATTAATAGATATTCTACATCATATTAATAGATATTCTTCATCATATTAATAGATATTCTACATCTTATTAATAGATATTCTACATCTTATTAATAGATATTCTACATCTTATTAATAGATATTCTTCGTCATATTAATAGATATTCTTCATCATATTAATAGATATTCTTCATCATATTAAAGGACCTGCGTCATAGTATTAATAGTTAACCTTGCGAACAGTACCGTCAGCATATTTAACCAAAACAACGCCCATACCAGCCTTTGGCGCGTCAATCTTCACGCCACCAATAGTGCTGTATGATACAGGCTCCGCAGCGTCAGCATACGATGTTATCTCGTTAACACCAGTAGGAACAAGCGTCAATGTCGTGTTCGTTGACTCAGGAACCACGAGGTATGACTCGTTACTGTTAATATACCCAACTCCTAACTCCTCTGGGAAATAGTCCGCTAACGTACTCTCATGCAGGTACTCAATGTTGGTAGACAGCACCAACTGCCCGTTCTCTACATTCCATGTACGCATAGTCTTAGGGTTGAACGTTACACGAGCATCAGGGAACACTGTCCCTTCCATGAAGTCATTACAGAAGTAAGTGCCTTTAAGCTTATTGCCACTAACACCAGAGAAGTTACCATACTGAAGGTCTAAACGGTTGTCCGAGGGGTTCTCAGAGCTACACTCTATAAGCATCGGAGTCTTGCCTGGCTTAACCTCTGACGTAATCTCTTCAAGAGCGAAGTGCTCGCTGTTATAGTTCTTAACATAATATGCCTTCATTCCTGATGACGCAAACTTAAATGGGAAGCCAGCATAGAACGGAGCGTAATACTTACCGTTAGCAGCTAATGTTGGCTTAACACCAAAATAGTTGTCCGAAGAACTTGAAACTGGAGTAACAGCCCAATACTTGTAAGCGGTTTTGCCCTTTGCTTCTGTCGTAGTTGCTATATAATGGTATAGAATATAATTTGTAGAAGACCACAGATACAACGTTACACCCGACTTGATAGCAGAGAGCATATAGCTGTTGGCCTTTCCGTTTTGCGTTAGATACAACTTATTATCCGTCATCTGCGAAACACTTGTGCCCTGCGCTTCCAGGTCAACAGTGTTACCACTTAGCTTTGCATATACCACCGATGCGGGGTCACTGATAGGCGATCTCCTTGTATCCTGCCACAAAGCGATAGCCTCGAAATTCTGACCTGTACCAGCCGAAGTACTTACTATGGTCCTATTGTAGTCTACATAGACATAATACATTTTCTTATCAAGTACACTACGTCCAAGATTATACACACGGTAATATCCGTTACCGTTAAACTGTGCCGCAGCTCCCAATGTCATTGCAGACGTGAATAATGTGAGTAATAACTTTTTCATCAATAAATCTTCTTACTTAAGGATAGGGTTATAATCGTGACAAGTTCCGATAAAGACACATGAACATCACTTTTCGTCCATATTCTTTACGGAACTTGTCTATAAGTTACTCCTTACTCAATGACGATAACATCACAATAAATAAGGAGCCAATATCATTTAGAATTTACTTTGCGACACAGATGCTGACACGGTTAAGCTCAGGTATAGTGTAAGGCTGTTCAGAAGATCCCTTACCCTCAGCGGTAATGCGGTCAGCAGAGATGCCATACTTGTTGATAAGCATATCCTTTACAACGTCAGCACGTTTCTTTGAGAGAGGTATGTTAACCTTATCGCTACCTGTTCCCTTATCAGCGAGACCCGTAATGGTAACCTTTGAGTTAGGATTCTTCTTCATGTATTCAGCAACCTCACCCACTTTCTGTGCCTCACTCGCCAAGAGCTTAGAACCAGCGATATTGAAGAATACGTCAATACGCAGAGGCTGTACAGTCTCCTCAACCTTCTTCACCTCTACAGGCTTCTCAACAATCTTCTCAACGATACGGTCGCGGTAAACAATCTTAGGAGCAACAGGCTCTACCTTCTTCTCCTTGTATGTTTCACCAAATGCGTACTTAACGCCAACAAGAGCGTTGAAGTACCAGTCAGCGTTACCAGCCTTCTTAGAGTTGTAAGCATCTGTAGTTACGTTAGCAGAAACTTCCGCACCTACCGTCCACTGCTTAGCCACCTTAAAGTCAGCGGCAAGAGCGACATTACCTACTGCACGCACCTTGGTACCGTCCCAAAGGTTGCGCAAATACTGGCTACGCTCATACTCACTAACCTGCATCGCTGGTCCGTAAGTATTAAGAAGCTGTGTATTCACGTCAACAGCCTCACCATTGCTAAACGCGATGTTCGCGCCACCACCGATATATGCCGTAACGTCAACAAGGCGATTAGGGTTAACACCAGATATAAGGTTAGAGAGATTGAATGAAACATTCAACATAGGAGCAACATAGTTGTACTTCCACTTGTATGTATTTCCCTGAATCTCAGAGCCACCCTTACTCTGCCAAGCGTTGACAAGGAAGCGTGCGCCCACTACCTTTCCGAAGTTATAGCCTACACCTATCTGTGCATTAGGAGAAATAAGGTCTCCCATGCCTATCTCACCCAAGGTGTACTGGGCACCGCCCTGCACCTGTACGTAAGCGTGTGGCTGGAACACATACTCCGTCTTGGCTTCCTCCTGTGCAGCAGCACCGAGGGCAACACCAGTGAGCAGTGTCATGAAAAGTGATTTCTTAATATTCATAATATGAACTATTATATGATTATTATTATCGTATCGTGTTACTATTGCCGTTCAGTTAATGCCCCGTGAACCTGAGTGGTTGCTTAGAAGGACGCTTACACCACAGTCTGTCACCACGGAATTGTATTATCAATTCGTTCTCGTCGAGTGCCGTTATGTTAGCTTCCTCCACCAGATACTGGTGTCTGTCGCTTGCCAACTGCTGCATATCCACATAATATATATACATCTTTCCGTTGAGCAGCTTCCACTCTCTGAAGCAGATGTCCTGCGAGTTGATGCTCGACATACCTCCTCCTTCATTAAAGTCTATCCCCCTATGCTGCGCCTCATCGTAGATCCAGCGTCCCTTCAGCTCCGTAGTGTTCACGGCAATCTTCACGTTTCTCCCCCTCTTTGTGGCGAGAACAGAGTAGTTATTGCCTTTCTTCATCGTGCCATGGAACGATCCGTTAGCCATCGCCTCTCCGTAAGCGTACGATGTCTTTACGTGTTTCTTGACGAGAGTGACATACATAGAGTCAGCGTCGTAGCGGTCTAATGTTACCAACACCGCGTTGTCTGGCGTCTCGTCCAGTTCCTGTACCATAGGGTTTATGGGGCTTTCTTCTGCCTTTTGCTCCTTCTTCTTGCTGTCGCTGCAACCATTGCAGGCAGCAAGAAGAAGTAAGCTCATCAGTAGAACGGGTATATTATATAATAACCTGCGATACATTTATAATATACCTCCTCGTATTACTTAACGATAATCTGGTATGTGTCTGACCACTCTTCGCCCTGATAGTCAAGAGCACGGTACTCAACAGTGTTAACACCAGGCTTGAGCTGTGAAGTAATGTCAAGAGTATAACCGTCGACATACTGTCCCTTACCACCGTTAACACGAATGTACTTCTTGAATACAGGAGTGAGGAGTTCAGCAGTCCATGTAGTAGGAGCAACAACAACGCTGCCTGATACTACAGAAGGAGCACCCTGGAATCCGCAGATACCGAAACCGTTTGCAGAGTTAACGAGCAATATTGGCTTGAAGAGCTCAGGTGTATACTTAGCTACACCGTTAGCAATCTTGTCCATGTATTTGTAGATACCAGCGAGATAGCTACCGCTCTCCAGCTTGTTCTGCAGCTTGTTGATATTGTCGAGCATGAGGTTCACGTCAACAAGAGCCTCGTTGAGTGCATCAATAAGGTCGTTAACGTCCTTGAAGCCCTGGTTAACATCACCAATCATGCTATTGAAGATACTGTTAACCTGATCAGTAATATCCATCTTGACATTTACAGTCTGAGCAGGAATAGTAACATACTGTACAGGGATAGTAACAGGAACGGTTACCGTCTGACCCGGAACAGCGATAGTAGTAGATGGTATAACAGCTGTTACCTCACGTGGTTCCTGACGTGTAGTGAATGTACCTGTAGCAGGGTCGTATGACTCTGGAACGTCAATCATTACAGTTGTTCTAACAGACATATCGCCAGTAGGAACGTTCTGTGATGGAACTGTCACAGTAACATCCTGTGTAAATGGACCAACAGGAATATCAGTGAATGGGCCAACAGTTACATTAGCGTCCATGATAATCTTGCCATCGAGAGGCTTAATCTCGTCAATGTGGTTGAACTTTGCCTGGATGTCAGCGATGTCACCATGCAACTTGTCGAGCATGAACTGCTTGTTAATCTGGTCTGAAAGCGTCTTGCCCAACTTCTTGGCAGCCTTTGTTACAAGCGTCTTAGTGTTTCCGTAAGCCTTCCAGTAAGCACCGTTGCTCTCAAACACTCCGTCAACAGATGTAAAGCCGAGTGGAGAAGCAGCGAGAGCTGCGATATTGTAGTTAGAGTAAACGCTATGCTCACCATACTTATCTGTCCAAGAACACTTAACGCCCTGTGCCTCCATATTCAAAGCACCAGCAACGTTAACAGCAACATTAGCCAAGTCCTTCAGAGCAATCTTAGCTCCCTGCTTATCTCTAACGCTAACAAGTTCCTTCAGAGCATTCTTGATAGCACTCTTATCTACAGTAATGTGTACGTTAGGATCACCAAGACCTGCTGGATCAATAGTGGCAGGAACGGTATAGAAGCCATTGTTTACCGCACGTGTGTAGCCAAGAGAGAGAATATCGTCAGTCTTACGCACCGCACCGAGCTTAACCGCACACTCTTCGTCCTGACTGTTCACAAGTGTCAGACAGTTATCCATGCCTGTGAAGTCTACAGTGTTAGGGTTAATTGTTACATATACATTACCAGCGTTGCCTGTACCCTTCATAATCAGGTTACCATTTCTGATTATAGTCTTTTCAATACTCTCATCATCATTAGACGGGAACGTTACGATATTCTTGGCCAGACCATAGTATGCAACGAGCATATTGGTCTGAACGTTAGTCATGATAGAGTTATAAGAGCCGAAAGCTGGGTTGTGCACCTGCTGCACAATGATGCCTGTAACCTGCTTAGCGCGAGCATCCTCAAGATTTCCGAGACGGCTAAGGATTTCATCGAGCTGCGAGTCGATAGCGTTCAAGCGACCAAAGATAGATGTCGGTGTAGGATTCTCTGCTGTTCCGCCATCACCATAGATGGTTGATGTCACGTCTTCAAGCTTATTGAGTCTGTCAGCAACAGAGCCTGCCTTTGGCGAAGCCGATGTACCGCCTTCACCGTAAAGCTCAGTGAGGGCAGTCTTTATGTCTGCCTTAATCTGTGTAAGGTCAACTGTAGTAGGCTCCTTTACGGTTATCTTCTTAACCTCACCCTTCTTTGTGCCGTCAGCATTGTACTTCTGAATACAGATTACCTCGTTGCCATCAGCGTCTGTTTCGTACCATACGTCAGATGTAACTTTTCTGAACTCAACCTTCTTTCCGTTGAGGTCGAGATAAACCTTTTCGTTATCCTGACTTGCATCAAACGTGTAAGTACCTGTAGGGACAGTAGCAGTAGTAGTACCATCTGTAATAGTGACTGTTTTGTCACTATTGATAGTCACCTTACAGTTACAACCAGCACCACCGGTATTTGACTTATCAAATTCCCATTCATTGCCACCAGTATCTGTAATTGTAATCTTATCGCCATTAACAGTTATAGCAGGAACAGCAGGTATAGTACCGATAGTAGACTTATCGAAAGTCCAAGTCTTGCCGTCATTATCTTTTACGGTGATAATATTATTGTTGTCACCACTAACAGTGATGTTAGGAACAGTAGGTATAGAGTTCTTATCGAAAGACCAAGAAGTATTGTCAGGGTTAGTGATAGTAATCACATCACCATTGATAGTTGCTTTAGGTCCCTGCTCAGGAATCTCGTATCTTTTTTCACCTATAACGATATAAGTCTTACCGTCGTCCTCAGTCTCAACTGTAGGGATATATATCCTTGTTCCGTTCGCGCCCTCAATATATGTACCGTTTTCATCGGTCTTAGGTTGGTCGATAGCGTTGGCAGGAACAGTAACCGCAGTGCCGTTCTTATCCTTAACGGTAAAAGTACCGTCAGCATTCCTCACGATAGACACACCGTCGCAACCACACTGTGACGCCTCGATCTTCGCGATAAGATCGCTGATCTGCTGCTGCATCTTCTTTAGCTGGTTCTGCGTATCGATGCGTACATCGATAGTATCCTCCTCAGAGTAGTCCTTACATGATGTAAGAGACCCAGAACCGACAACCGCACATGCGAGCATGAATTTTGTAATGATTCTCATTGTTCTTGTTAATTAAGAGTTAATATTTAATTACTTATCTTTTCGTAGAATTGTTTAGTTCTCAAAAATCAAATTAATAACCTGCGTGCGTGCGCAAACATTATATCTTACTATGTTAGTTTTGCTTTTAAGTATATTCACGTGCAAAGTTAAGAAAAAAGAATTATTCATGCAAATATTTCCGATTTTTTTTATTCAAAATATACCATATAATACACAAATCTTTCCGTACACGCAGTCAACGAGCATCTTTCTAATAGTACAAAACACCCAATAATGACAACGCTCCGCATTTTGACACTTTGCGCAATATTACCATCTTTTTTATTTCACTTTGATTTTTTCAAACGCCAAATGCACGAGATATTTACGTACAAGATGAACTTCCGAACGGTATTCCTTATTCTCGCCCATTTTTACATCTCACTAATTATAAAGCGATTACGTTTCTCCTTCTCTAAAACAAAGCACTTTTTATCCCATTATCCTATAGTTATAACACTTCAAAAGAGCCCCTTATGCGTCATAATCTCAATGCTTTCGCACCACGAAAGCACTGCAATCGCACCACAAAAGCAGCCTTTTCGTATTCTCCATTCCACGAAAGCTCTTTCTGTATCAGTCTACCTAAGCTATCCCTCTCTATTTTGCAATATCAAGACGACATTTTTATTTTGTCATATTGTCAAAATGAAGGCTCATTAACTTTCATCTTGATATTCATATACACCTAACGATTTCACCTATTACTGTCCACAAAACACGATTTACTGAAGTATCAGTTTTTGGCGAAGACGGGCTGAAGGCCCAACAAGCACATAGCCCAGGGCAAGCGTAGCGACACCCTGGGTATGAAAACCGAGCACCATCTCATCAACGCTCTGAAAGAGCAAAAGCGTAATAGATATGGCACAGCCGTTGAGAACAATGACGATATGCATCACATGGAAATGTCGTCTCAAGATGAGTACCGAAATATTTTAGAATCGTATGGCGTAATTACAACAAGGAACACACAACTAAGGATTAACACTTTTGCTCTTTCAGAGCGCATCACTGACAATACCACAATACCCAGGGTGTCGCTACGCTTGCCCTGGGCTATGCGCTCATTGGGCTTTCAGCCCGCTTTAAGCCAAGATTTCTACCATATTTTTAAGCGGACAGTAATAGATTTTATCCACCAACCGCAAAAGCGAGTATTTTTACTCCATCGTCTTCATACATTGTTCTCGTACACAACAAATCGCACCTAATTAAAAAATAAGCTAAAAAAATCCTTATAGTATTAGGTAATTCCAATTATTTTCTGTACCTTTGCCACGATTTTATTTATCAACCATAATAGAAACATGAATCTTGATTTACTTACAGCCATCTCGCCTATTGATGGACGCTACCGTGGAAAGACAGAGGAACTGGCAAAGTTCTTCTCTGAATACGCACTTATCAAGTACAGGGTGCGCGTAGAAATTGAATATTTCATCACCCTGTGTGAGTTACCACTCCCACAATTAAAGGACTTTGACAAGAGTCTCTTCCCTACTCTGCGTGACATATACGTAAATTTCTCAGAGGAAGACGCTCAACGTGTGAAGGACATTGAAAAGGTCACAAACCACGACGTCAAGGCTGTAGAGTATTTCATAAAAGAGAAATTAGACGCCCTTGAGGAGACTAAGCTTGGCAAAGGCTACTTTGAGCGTAGCCGTGAGTTCATACACTTTGGTCTTACCTCACAGGATATCAACAATACCAGTGTGCCTCTCTCTGTAAAGGAAGCTCTCGCAGAGGTATTTATTCCACAAGTAGAGGAGCTGATAGCGCAGCTTAACGACTACGCTACGGAATGGAAAGACGTGCCAATGCTCGCGAAGACTCACGGTCAGCCAGCGTCGCCAACACGCCTCGGCAAGGAAATCATGGTGTTTGTATACCGCTTGCAAGAGCAGCTCGACCTACTGAAGCAGTGCAAATACACTGCAAAATTCGGTGGAGCTACAGGTAACTTCAACGCTCACCACGTGGCATACCCAGAGTATGACTGGAGAGAGTTTGGCAATAAATTCGTAAGTGAGAAGTTAGGTCTGCAGCGTGAGCAATACACTACGCAGATTTCAAACTACGACCACCTCGGAGCTATCTTCGATGCTGTGCGCCGTATCAACACTATAATCATCGACCTCGACCGCGACTTCTGGATGTACATCTCTATGGAATACTTCAAGCAGAAGATCAAGGCTGGCGAAGTAGGCTCAAGCGCAATGCCTCACAAGGTCAATCCTATTGACTATGAGAACTCAGAGGGTAACCTCGGCATTGCTAACGCCATCTTGCAGTTCCTCGCTCAGAAGTTGCCAGTAAGCCGCTTGCAGCGTGACCTTACCGACTCTACCGTACTTCGCAACATCGGTGTGCCTCTCGGTCACAGTATTATCGCCATACAGAGCACACTGAAGGGTCTGCGCAAGCTTATACTTAATGAGGAAGCTCTACAGAAAGACCTCGACAACACATGGGCGGTAGTAGCAGAGGCTATACAGACCATACTGCGCCGTGAGGCTTATCCTCACCCTTACGAGGCTCTGAAGGCTCTGACACGTACCAACAAGCACATGGACGAGGAGACAATACACGACTTCATCAAGACGTTAGAGGTTAGCGATGCGGTTAAGGCAGAGCTGATGGCGATAACGCCAAGCAACTATACTGGCATATAAGTAAGTATTCAAAATTGTTACTACAAATAAATAAATTCGTGTTCTTGCATTATTAAGAATATTAAAATAATAATGAACACCTATTTAATAACGTCGAAAACGCAACAAAGCATATATTTTTCTGTCCGCTACCGCGAAGGTATGTGGACAGAAAAAAAATAAGATAACGAAAAGGAAGATTTTTGCTGAAGATAAGAAGAAAGTAATTTAATTAATAACTTTTTGGCCGTGAGGCCACCTATCACTTCACAATTAAACCTATATTAAACAAAATTTATCACTCAAAAAAATTTAGATTCAATGGAAACAGAGAACGAAAAGTTTCAGGATCAGGGTACAGCCACTAATGGCAACGATTCTACCCGTGAGGGCAACATGCAGCCAAGACAGCCAAGACAGCGTGTGCGCATAACTGCAACACGTGCCGGCTACGGAGAACATTCACAGTATGGCGACCGTCCAAGACAGTCTTACAACCGCAATAACGAAGGTGGCTTCATGCCAGAGGGCTTCGGTTCTGGTCTCGGTAGCACAAGAAACTCTGACAACGCGGAAGGCGGATACCAGCAGCGCGGTGGTTACAACAACCGACAGGGCGGATATCAGCAGCGCGGTGGCTACAACAACCGTCAGGGGGGCTATCAGCAGCGCGGTGGTTACAACAACAACCGTCAGGGGGGTTACCAGCAGCGCGGTGGCGGTTACGGACAGCAGGGAGGATACCAGCAACGTCCTTACCGTCAATATAATAACGACAACAACGGCGAAAACGGTCAGGAGCAGGGAGGATACCAGCAGAACCGTGGCGGTTATCAGCAGCGTGGCGGTTACAACAACAACCGTCAGGGCGGTTATCAGCAGCGCGGCGGTTACGGAAACCGTCAGGGCGGATACCAGCAGCGCGGTGGATACGGAAACCGACAGGGCGGATATAACAACAACCGTCAGGGCGGATACGGATACCGTCAGCGCACTCCAGACTATGACCCGAACGCTAAGTACTCTATGAAGAAGCGTATAGAGTATAACGAAAAGAACATTGACCCTACACAGCCAGTACGTCTTAACAAGTTCCTCGCTAACGCAGGAGTGTGCAGCCGCCGTGAGGCTGACGACTTCATAGAGGCAGGTGTTGTAACGGTTAACGGCAAGGTGGTTACAGAACTCGGCACAAAGATTCTGCGTACCGATGAGGTGAAGTTCCACGATCAGCCTGTTACACTGGAGAAGAAGGTGTACGTTCTGCTCAACAAGCCAAAGGATTATGTTACTACCAGCGACGACCCACAGCAGCGCAAGACCGTAATGGACCTCGTTAATGGTGCTTGTCCTGAGCGCATATACCCAGTAGGACGCCTTGACCGTAACACTACTGGTGTGCTTCTGCTTACTAACGACGGTGACCTCGCCTCTAAGCTGACTCACCCTAAGTTCTTGAAGAAGAAGGTATACCACGTGTTCCTTGACAAGAACGTTACTATGAACGATATGCGCCAGATAGCAGAAGGCATAGAACTTGATGACGGTGTGATAAAGGCTGACGCTATTGAATACGCTAACGATAACGACAAAAAGCAGGTGGGGATAGAGATACACTCTGGCAAGAACCGTATTGTACGCCGTATATTCGAGAGCCTGGGCTACAGAGTCATTAAGCTCGATCGCGTACAGTTCGCTGGACTCACTAAGAAGAACCTGCGCCGCGGCGATTGGCGTTTCCTTACTGAGAAGGAAGTGGATATGCTTCGCATGGGCGCATTTGAATAGTTCGTAGATTTGTTGTTTAGTTGTTTTGTGGAAGAGTTGTTTAGTAGTTACGCTCTTTGGTCGTTTTACGATATTTCTAAAGAAGAAATAGAAAAGGAAGAAACGACAAAATAATAAATCTACAAAACAACACAGACAACTAAACAACAAAACAACTAAACGACAAAACAACACAAAAATAATGAAAAGGACAAAGATTGTTGACGCTCTTGCACAGACAGACTTTGGCAAGGCTATCGACGTAAAAGGATGGGTACGTACCCATCGCTCAAGCAAGGCGGTGGACTTCATCGCCCTTAACGATGGTTCTACTATCAATAACATTCAGATTGTAGTAGACCCTAATAAGTTTGACGCTGAAATGCTGAAGCAGATTACTACTGGTGCCTGCATACACGTACAGGGCACACTGGTAGAAAGCCTCGGCAAGGGACAGAGCTCTGAGATTCAGGCTACTGACATCGAGATATACGGACTGTGCGGTAACGACTATCCTATGCAGAAGAAGGGACAGACCTTCGAATACATGAGACAGTACGCTCACCTCCGCTTGCGCACCAACACATTCGGAGCGGTAATGAGAATACGTCATAACATGGCGATGGCAATACACACTTATTTCCATCAGCATGGATATTTCTACTTCAACACTCCGCTTATTACTGCCAGCGACTGTGAGGGAGCAGGACAAATGTTCCAGGTTACAACCAAGAACCTCTACGACCTGAAGAAGGACGAGGACGGAAAGATTGACTATTCTGACGACTTCTTCGGAAAACAGACCTCTCTTACAGTGTCAGGACAGTTGGAAGGCGAACTGGGTGCTACCGCATTGGGTTCTATCTACACCTTCGGTCCTACATTCCGCGCAGAAAATTCTAACACTCCTCGACACCTTGCTGAGTTCTGGATGGTGGAGCCTGAGGTAGCGTTCATGGATCTTCCTGAACTGATGGAGCTGGAAGAGGACTTCATTAAGTTCTGTATCAAATGGGCACTTGACAACTGTAAGGACGACATCGCATTCCTTAACAAGATGATAGACAAGGGCTTGATAGAGCGTCTTGAGGGTGTACTCAACTCTGAATTCGTGCACCTGCCTTACACTGAGGGCATACGCATACTGCAAGAGGCTATCAAGAACGGCAAGAAGTTTGAGTTCCCATGCGAGTGGGGCGACGACCTCGCATCTGAGCACGAGCGTTACCTCGTGGAGGAACACTTCAAAAAGCCTGTCATCATGACCAACTATCCTAAGGCTATCAAGGCATTCTACATGAAGATTGACGAGAAAGAGTCTGGATACAACGGCAAGAGCGGACAGACTGTGCAGGGTACTGACGTGCTGTTCCCACAGATTGGCGAGATTATTGGTGGCTCTGTACGTGAAGAGAGCTATGATAAACTGATGAAGGAAATTGAGGACCGCAACATTCCTATGAAGGATATGACGTGGTATCTCGACACACGTAAGTATGGTTCATGCCCTCACGCTGGCTTCGGCTTGGGCTTTGAGCGTCTCATACTGTTCGTTACTGGTATGCAGAATATACGTGACGTGATTCCTTTCCCACGTACTCCTAACAACGCTGAGTTCTAAATTACATAATTTTATAGGGGTTAGCATGCACTAACCCCTATAAAATA
>CAKQDQ010000001.1 GCA_934229335.1 uncultured Prevotella sp. | reverse complement strand
CGGGCTTTTAGCTCAGTTGGTTAGAGCAACAGACTCATAATCTGGAGGTCCTAGGTTCAAGCCCTAGATGGCCCACATTAAAAAGCAGTTACGATTTCATCGTAGCTGCTTTTTTTATTTCCCAAATTTACCATTTTCGCTCTACCTATTCCCCTGACCGCATAATCGTCTAATTTACAACGATATACTCATTTCGCAGACCTATATGGTTGACTTCACACTGTAATCTCTGCCTTTTCATGCTGCAATAACATAGTGTTTACAATGCAAAAGAGCCTTTATTGCGATGCAATAAAGGCTCTTTTACGTTATTTCCCAAATTTACCATTTTCTTATTACCATCACAAAACCGCCACGTGGCTGCAACAGCATCGAGTTATTCAATACCGAAACCTTTCGGCTTGATATTTTCCAAGGGCGGTATGCCTTTCCGCTATCCTCAAATAACATGACCTTAGCGTTACCTTCTGCAAGAGGAGAGATATCCACTGCAACTTTTTGAGGCTCATCCTTACCATTGATGCCTGCCACATACCAGACACTTCCCTTACGACGAGCCATAACAACGCTTTCACCAGGATACCCACTTAACAAACGGGTTTCGTCCCATGTCGTAGGCAGGTTAGTGATAAAGTTCTGCACCTCCTTGGGTTGAGCGAGATAACTCTCTGGCTTGTCCGCCCAATGCATTAACGCCGACTCGAAAAGCACAGGCAAAGCTAACTCATGAGCATGAGTCGTAATATGAGGATGCTGAGAATCGGAGAATGTACAAGGGGTGTAATCCATCGAGCCAATGATACCTCTTGTAAATGGTAAGGTGGCGTTGTGACAAGCTGCCCTATTGGTCAAATCGGGTTTATTGTTATACCATTCCGCACCATATACGGCTTCGGTGGAGAGAAGATTAGGGTAAGTGCGCTGCCAGCCACGAGGAATGGTAGCACCATGAAAGTTGACTGTGAGATGATGGCGTGCCGCACACTCCAAGAGGTCTATACAATACTCCATCGTTTCCTGTTTGTCACCTGCGAAGAAGTCTATCTTCACTCCTGCCACGCCCATCTTCTCTAACCATGCAAACTCTTTCTCTCTCTTCTCAGGAGCATTCAGTTTGTTGTGAGGACCTGGCGCACCCCACGCCTTTATCCATGCTGTTGAAGAATTATACCATAGCAAAGGCTTGACGCCATTGTCCTTGGCATATTGCAAAGCCTCTTCGATGGTAGCTCCATTCTTCATCTCATCCCATTCTGCATCAATCATTACGTATGGCAACTTCAAGGTCTTCGCCATATCCACATATTCCTTGATGATATTAAGGTCGTTACTACCATGATTGTAAGCCCAGTATATCCAGCTCACACTTCCTGGATGAATCCAAGAAGTATCATTCAGTCGACAAGGCGCACTAACATCCGTCACCAAGGTAGATGACACCAAATCTTGTTTCTTGCCTATGATGATAACTCGCCAAGGCGTATTCCAAGCACCAGAATAATGCTGGGTATTCTCGTCCAAGGACACGTGATAGTCCTCAGGATTCTGTTCGTTTTTCAAAGACGAGGCACTATTGTAACGCTCTATACCTGCCTCTGTAATCAGGGCAAACACATAATCCTCTTGCAACAGGCATGGGTATCCCCAATGCTGTTTTCCTCCTTTTCCCGTTACACTCATTGGGAAGAAGTCCTCATACGCCTCATTCCACTGTTGGAACCAGCGACGTGTTCCCTCTGAGATATGATAAGTGGTCATGTCTTCTGTGATGGCAGTATGCTGCAACCCTTCTAACTCATAACGGAATGCTACACCATCATCATAAAGGCGAACCCTCATGTGCATCGGCCGTTGTAAGTCATCAACGAAAGTATAGACTATTTCGTTTGCCTCATTCTTGCAATCTCTCTTCTTTCCCATCAACATTTGGTAGTTTTCAGAGATATGTCTTGGCTCTGAAACGCTCCCCAATACGAGACTTCTGCCACCTCCATCCTGGGTTAACAAGCCATAGCCTGTTATGTTCAACACTTGTTTCTCTCTCGTGTCATCACGATAAGAGATGTCAAATGCCTTCACTTGGCTTGCATTGCCCTCTGTCCTCCACTCTATCTTACCATTAGGAGATTTGTATGCTTGTTGCAAGTTCTGCGCAAACGATACGAAATAGGTTGACAAGAGAATTGTTACGGCAAGCATTTTTTTGCTCACGCAACCACCATAAGCCATGTTATAGAGGTCGTGGTTTATATTCTTTTTCATTATTCGAAATTGTTATTATTCTTAAAATCTATCTCTATTCCTTTTCCTTTATAGACAACTGTCCTCTTGCTTCCGTCCTGAAGCTCTACATTTAGTTGTCTTTCCATCACCATGTTTGGGAATTTTCCTCTTCTTGCACCGACTTTCAAAGTGTTTGACTTATCATCCCAATGCAAGCGATAGGTGGCAAAAGCTTTCTTCTCATAGGCATAACCATCGCCAGAATCCTCGTAAATCTCGAAGTCGGCATCGCCTCCTGGATATATCCTAACGGTATATGGAGCATCCGTATGTTCACCTGTATACTGTTGACAAACGGTGAATGGTATGATGCTACCTGCCTTCACATACAAAGGAGAGTGTTCGATAGGAGCAGCAGCATCTATCCACTTACCCCCATCCTCATGCTTGCCTGTCCAGTAATCGTACCAACCAGCCTCAGCCTTTGGCAGATAAACCTTTCTATTTGCCTCACCATATCGCATCAAAGGCTTCGTCATGGGTGCTACCAAGAAGGCTGATCCCATCATAAACTCGTCTTTGATGTCGTATACTGTGGTATCTGACGCGAAATCGAAAGCCAAAGGTCTCGTCATGGTATAGCCTTCTCGTGTTACTTTTGAGGCGAGAGAGTACGTGTATGGCAAAAGTTCATAACGCAACTTGATGTGGCTGACTATGCTTTCATAGAATGGCTCACCAGGATTACCGAATCTCCATACCTCTCTGGGGGTGTCGCTACCATGACTGCGAAGCATCGGCAGAAAGGTGGCATACTGGAACATTCTGGTGTATAGCTCACGATAGGCGGGGTCATTGCATCCCTTTGGATATTCCCCCTTGTAGAACCAGCGATTCCATTTGTCTGGACCTACGAAGAAAGCACCCACGTCGATAGTCCAATAAGGGCAACCTGTTGCCATGAAGTTCAAGCCGGCAGGTATCATTTGAGCAAAACGCTCCCAAGAAGCATAGGTGTCACCGTTCCAAGTAATGGTAGAGTAACGCTGCTGACCTGCATAAGATGAACGTGTAAGGTTTACTACTCGCTTGCCATCTGTCACCTGTCGCTGATGCTCATAGATGCCCATGGCATGATAGAGCGAATAGGTTTGGCTGCGTTCTGCTCCCAACACATCGCTCAATGCCTGTGTATTGAGTCTCCAACGCTCTGCATGGCTCTGGTAACCATATCCCTTTGGCATCGGATTGTTCCAGTCACCATCAACGGGTTCTGAGGAATCGCACCACCATGCGTCAAATCCGTTCTTGAAAAACTCGTTGTTGGCATAATCCCAATATAGCGAACGGGATTGCGGATTGTAGGCATCATATACCGAACCACCAGGCAATATCCAACCTCTATTCTTGAAGTCCTCGTTCTGAGGACAGTACTGGGCATTCGGCCAGATGGATATCATCAACTTACAGTGCATTGCATGGAGTGAATCTGCCAACGCCTTCTTGTCTGGATAATACTTCGTGTCCATCTTCATCTCACCCCAATGTCCACTAAGCCAATAACTCCAGTCTTGCACTATCATATCGAGTGGAATCTTGCGCCGACGATATTCCCTGACGATGCTCTCCAATTCCTCGGAGCTACAATAGCGTTCTTTCGACTGAGTGTAACCGAAGAGATACTGCGGCATCATCGGACATTCACCCGTTAGCTGGCGATAGTTTGCCACCACAGCATCCATGTTGTGTCCTTTCATGAAGTAATAGTCTATCTGCTGTGCCGCTTCTAACTCCACATAGCTGCTGTCCTTCACATTATTATATATCATTGCGCAACCTGCATCAAACAGCAACCCATAGCCAGCCGTAGAGTTTAGCACGGGCACCATAGCCTTCAAGTTATGCTGACAGAGATACATCTTCTTGCCACGTAGGTTCATATAGTCCTCAATATGTGAGCCAAGTCCATAGAGTGCCTCGCCTTTCTGCCAACTGAAGTTCATCTGATAACGATAGAAAGAACCCATGGTGTCACGTTTCAAGACATCTACCGTCTCCACATCACCATTGGCAGTATGCACCACACGACGTGACTTCTCGTTAAAGGTAACCTTCTCTTGATAGACTCTTTCTGACATACGAGGCATTACTGCGTTCTCTGCCAAAAGTAAACGATGCTGATTGTCATAATAACTAATAGCCCCAGATGCTTTATCAATGGTAACCTTCAAACTATCTGAAGACATTGAGAGACCATCTTTGCCATAAACCAGTTTGATTTTCTTATCTTTGCGAGCCACACAGACATCCGTTCCATTACCAAGCAACTTTCCTTCAGGCTGATACTGCACTCTTACAACATCTGGTTTTACAAACTGCACCAACAGCTTGCCATTCCCCTTTTGCCATTCCAAACCATTAAAAGCTGCATGAACATTACTTATATTCACGTTCTGTGCTGAAACAGTAAGGCTGAATGTCATAAGGAATCCATAGAAAAACGATTTGTTAAATAACGAGTTCATCACTTTTTACAATATAGTTTTTATGACATATCATATATTTTCTTGTCTTTAGTAATGTTGAAAAAAAACTTGTGCAGTTTTCATCTCATGTCTTCCCTATATGCGGCAAGACGAGATAAAAACTGCACAAGATAACGTTACTCTAACGATAAAAATATTGATAGAGTCATTTTTTATTACATTACTTATCCTTCTATGGTCTGAATGGTTCCGTCTTCGTTATAATGCAGTTCACAAACTTTCAATGAACGGAGACTGTTAACACCGCCAGAAGGAGCAGAATCGTGATGGAAGAGATACCATTTTCCCTTAAACTCTACTATACAGTGGTGCGTTGTCCAACCTGCTTTTACTGGAGTCAAGACGACACCTTGGTAAGTAAACGGCCCGTAAGGATTGTCACCGATGGCGTAACATATCATGTGGGTGTCGCCAGTAGAGTATGAGAAATAATACTTACCATTGTACTTGTGGCACCATGACGCCTCAAAGAAACGATGAGGGTCGTCTGCCTTCAGCGGTTTTCCATCCTTGCCGAGAATGATTACAGGCTTTGGCTCCTCTGCGAAGTGCAGCATATCTGGTGCGAGGCGTACTACTCGTGATGGCAATGCGTCGCACTCTGACTTCTTGGCAGGAACGATTGGCTCGGTATCTCCTGGAGGTGGCGCAGCGATGCCTGACTCGTTAAAGCAGAGTTTGTTGTCCTTATACCACTGCAACTGTCCACCCCAGATGCCGCCGAAGTAGAAGTATGTCTCTCCGTCATCATCCTTCATAGCGGCATAGTCTATAGAATATGAGCCGTGTATAGGGTCATTGAGCGGTGTGAAAGGTCCTTCTGGGCGGTCAGCCACAGCTACTCCCGTGCGGAAAATTTCATTTTTGTCTTTAGCTGGGAAGTACATGTAGTACTTTCCGTCCTTCTCCTGCACGTCATTGTCCCACAGTTGGTGGCTCGCCCACGGTATATCCTCTACTTTCAGTATGCAACCGTGGTCCACGAGTTGCTTCTCTCCTCTGCAAACTGCTTCAAGGTCGTCGGTAGAGAATACGTGATAGTCTTTCATTTCGTATTCTGCACCACTGTCATCGTCGCCCACTCCAGCGTCCCAGTCATGTGAGGGGTAGATATAAAGCCTGCCGTTCCATACGTGAACCGACGGGTCTGCCATGTAATCTGATGGCCAAAGATATGCTTTTCCTTCCATAGTATCGTGTGTTTTTATTATTTTTTTACGAGTTCTATCAACTTTTTTATCGTTGGTTTAGGCTGACTGTTGCGGTCAAACAGCGTTGGGTAGTCCGTTCTTCCGTTAATAGGCCAGTTGTTTCGCCATGTGTTAGCATCGTTAAAGCACCAGAATCCTACGCGCAACACGTTCTCCTTACGTTCAAGAAGCATCTTGTAGAACGCCACCCAGAAGTCGTCTACCTTCTTCTGTACGTTGGCAGGAATTCCTTTCTTGTATGGATCCATCTTCTCACTGTACTTGAAGTTTGCTGCTATATTGGCTCCAGAGAAGCCGAAGGGGTTAGGCAGTACAGATAGATCGAGTTCTGTAAACTGTGACGGCAAGCCCAATTCGCTCTTTATTAGGTCTATGGTCTTGGCATATTGGCTTACGTAATCGTCCGAATCAAGAATCATATGCCCCTGCAATCCGATAGCGGTAACGTGCAGACCTTTTGCCATCAGCGGCTTGAAGAAGTTTACTACGCCACGCGCTTTCGTGGACTTGTTCATGGAGAAGTCGTTATAATACAGTTCCATTGATGGGTCTGCCTCATACGCATACTGGAAAGCTAACGGTATAAAGTCCTCACCTAATATCTCATAGAACTTGCTTTTGCGCAGACTTCCGTCGTCTTCAAACGCCTCATTTACTACATCCCATGCCTTCACTCTGCCCTTAAAGTGGCTCACCACGGTGTAGATGTGCTCCTTCATACGCTTTCTTAGCACCTCCGGGGTTACCTGTTTGCCCTCTGAATCGAGGAAGAACCAAGCCGGACATTGTGAATGCCATATCAGACAGTGGCCCACTACGTTCACTCCACTTGCCAAAGCCTTGTCTACAAACTTATCGGCATCTGTAAAATCGTAAATACCTTCCTGTGGGTGTACGCTCTCCATCTTCATGGAATTTTCAGCTACGAGCCAGTTAAAATTATCTACTATCAGCGGGAAATTAGCAGTTTGGTCTCTTCCCGTAAAACCTGTCACGCCATGTTCTCCTGGCTTTGGTGAGTCTACCGCTACCTCCCATTGGTTAACACTCACGCCAGTACGCCAGTAATCCTTATATGCCTCGCCCAAGCCTTGTGCGTTGCACGAGAGGAAAACCGCCTGCATGGCTAATAGAGCTAATGATATTTTCTTCATGTTCATATTGTTGTTGTATGTTTATTTGGTACTTTTTATTCTGCGCTTTGGTGTCTTGCCTCTATCGCTTTATTTATCTCATCAATGCGTTCGTCGGTTAATTCATATCTTGAGATAATGACCATGGCGAGTAAAAGCAGTGCTGCAGGTATCACACATACTAACCACAGTATGCCTTCCTGTGCCAATGGTGTCTGTTCCACCACCTGTTTGTTGTAGCAAACGTATGCCAATACCGCAGGAGCGACAACACTTCCGAGCGTCATACCAGCCTTGAAGAAGAGTCCTGTCAAAGCATTCACGATGCCAGCGATACGCTTTCCGCTTGTATACTCACCGTAAGAGATTACCTCTGGTACGAGTGCCCACATGTATCCAGTAGCGACAATGACGCCAGTAGACTTAACAAACTGCGCAATATAGATGAGTGTCATGTTCGGATGCTCCATCTTCGCTATCACATACAGTGCCGCCATGCCCAGAATAGCTATGCCCAGGAAGGCGAAGAACATATTTTTCTTGCCTATTGCCTTCTTGATTGCAGGCACAAGTGGCATGAATATGAACGCTGGCGCAGAGCCTAAGCCCATGAATAGCGACAGTTGCTCGGGCGTACCGTGCAGATTACTGTTCACGAAGTATGCTCCTGCCGCATTGCCTATTGACATCATGGCAAACGCTGTGATAAAGAACAGGGCGATAACACGTAGCGGTCGGTTGCGCACAAACTCTGTTACGAGGTCTGACACCTTCACATCCTCGCTCTCTTTGGCGTCCATCACCACACGTTCCTTACACTGTGAGAAGCAGAAGAACAGCAACAGCAGTCCTACCGTGCCGTAAATAGCCATCGTTATGAACCATGCCTTAGGATCTTTTGGCAGTCCTTCCGTGCCACTGTCAGAGAAATGCGCTATGAGTAGAGGCAAACCAGAGCCTACAGCCAGTCCACCACAGTTCGCCATGAACATTCTCACAGAGGTAAGTATGGTTATTTCGTCCGTGTCACGGGTCAGAGCAGAGTTCAAAGCACCGTAAGGCACGTTGATAAACGTATAGAGCAGCGTCATGGCTATGTACGTTACGTAGGCGTAAAGCAATGAAGGCGCAAAGCCATCATAGAAACATAGTATGGCGAAACCAGAGAGTGGCACGCCCACATAGACGAGATATGAGCGATATTTACCAAGTTTCGGATTGCTCTTGTCGATGAGTGTGCCCACGATAGGGTCCCAAACGACGTTGGCAATGTTACCTACGAGGAACATAACCGACACGTCAACCTCGTTAAGTCCATAGATGTCGGTGTAGAAAAACAGCAGGTACATACACGTAACCTGAAAGATTAGGTTCTGAGCAAGGTCTCCTGAGCCAAAGCCTATGCGCTGAAGCCATGACAATTTGTAGAAGCCTTTAGATTCTTGTGATGATGTTTGCATATGTATTACATTAAGAGTTAACAATTAAAGTTTAAGAATTATGATTACATGCAGACTGACTTAAGAATTAGAAATTAAGAATTAAAAGTTAAGAATTATGATTACCTTATTCTGCTTCTATGGAGTTCGTGTTATGACTATTCCTTAACATTGTAACGTAATCATAATTTTAAATTCTTATTTTTAAATTTTTAATTTACGAGTTTTTCAATGTCCGCCGTAGTATAGATATCCATATCGAGGTGGAAGTCCATCAACTGCTTCAGCGTATGTCTCGGCATTGGCGAGCCAAGTGGTAGCGGTAGCCCAGAGAACTGCTGAAAATAGAGCAGACAAGCGTCTCTCCACCACCATGCATCCTTCGCTTGACGGTCGAAAAGGCGTTGCTGTGCCGCATGAACATCAGTCCTTACGTATGGCTTCATCTGACGCCATACTTCCGCAAAGGCTTCTGCTTCTCTTACGCCTTCATCATACTTATGACACAATCCGTCCCACAAGGTTTCACCAGAATGTAGCCTGTGTGTCCACGGCAGGTGGTGAAACCATAGCAATAACTGCTCCGGACAACGGTCAACATCATTATATATATTATATAAGGTGTCGGGATACTGCCTTGTGTTGCCAGACCCTCCATTGTCTGTACGGTCAAACCCTATGCCGTCTTTTGCCGCCTTATGATAGTAACGCGGCAACCAATCCTCGCGACATCCCTCTGGACTGTACCAAGGTTCTGGTCCATAGTGATGTTCTCCAGCAAAGATATGATGTAGACCAAGTGGCATCATGTACTTTACCACAGCCTCATGGCTCGCCATCAGCACACGTGTCATAGGGTTAACAAAAGCCGTATCTGCCGTAAAAGTAGCTTTCAGCCATCTCTCCGCTATCTCTTTCTTGTCCATATATGGATGTGATGCCATCATGCCGAAGCCGTACCAGTTGGCTTGTGCCATGACAGAGCCGCACATTGTGGGTGTGTCACCAACGTTAGATACGCCCGCTATGCCCACAAGGTTCTTTACTTCAAGACCGATATTGGCGTTAACAGTACGATAATTCATGTCGTACAGCGCGCGACAGTCATAGAAAGGCATGAAGCAAGTGTGTATGCTCTCACCAGTATATTCCTGCGTTACCTGTACCTCAAGCATCATCTTCGTCTTCTTCAAGGCAAAGAACAACGGAGAGAGAGGTTCTCTTGGCTGAAAATCTACTGGTCCATTCTTTATCTGAATGATAACGTTGTCACGGAATTGTCCATCATATCTCACAAATTCCTCATACGCTTGTGACGCTCTGTCGCTTGCTTTCGCGTTATATACAAACGCTCTCCACATCACTATTCCGCCGTATGGCTTCAGCGCATCAGCCAACATATTGGCTCCGTCCACGTGTGTTCTGCCGTAATCCATAGGTCCTGGCTCGCCTTCAGAATTGGCTTTAACGAGGAACCCACCGAAATCGGGTATCAGTTTGTATATTTCCTTAGCCTTTTTATGCCACCATGCCACTACTTTCTTGTCTAAAGGGTCGGCTGTTGCCAGTCCTCCGAGTGCCTTAGGCGAACCGAAATTGACGGAGAGATAGGTCTTTATGCCATACTGGCGCAGCACGTCGGCAATGCGTTTTGTCTCTTTTAACTTAGCTGTCGAAAGCATAAGCGGCTTGGCGTTGACATTGTTGAGCACAGCACCATTGATGCCTACTGAGGCGCAATGAATGGCATAGTTGCGCACCACGTCAAGGTTTGCCATGCCATCAGGCTTCCAGAAGATGCTGTGGCCAGCAAAACCACGCTCTATTGTTCCGTTGGGATTATCCCAATGGTCAAGCAGTCGCAGCGTGAAGGGGCTATCAACGGGCTTGCCTATCTCCACCTCGTCGGTAGGTTTCAGCCATAATCCGCTGCCTCCCTTAACGGTTTTCGCATTAAGAGTAACCATGCAGCACAGCAATATCAGTGTTATAATTTTTCTCATACGTTACTTTTTCTTTCTAAAACATTAACGTTCACTAATCAAGCATTAATCTTTCGTTAATACTTCTGATTAGTTCTTCGTTTTATTATCATTAATTCTTATTTCCTTTACAAACGGTTTATCAAAGCCTTCCACGTTTACTATCACCTTAGCGGTGCCCACCTCGTCGGTAGATTGCAGTCTGATGAAGCCTTCACCGAAGTATGTTGTGAGTTCCGTGGTGCGCCAAGAGTCCATACGTCTCATGTCTCCCGTCTCCACGCCTAACAATCTTATCGGACCTTCCGTGGTCACATTGAACTTTCGTGGCTGCATCTGCTGCGTGCGACCGTCTTTGTCTACGAGTGTAAATCTTACGTTCGCCAACTGCGGTTTGTTGGTCTTCACCTCACAGAAGTCTGGCTGTTGCACCGTCAAGGTGGTGTTGTCAATCTCGAACTTCACATCAGCCACGTCGCCATGGTTCTCTAACGAGTCACGCATTATAGGCTTTCCATTCTTATATCCCACAGCAAGTATCTTACCCTCACGTGATGACAGCATCACTTTTATGCAGTTATCAGGATAGTCCTTCGTCACTCTCATCTTCAGAGGCTGCTGTGGATTGTTCCATGTAGGGAAATAGAACTGCACGGAGTCGCACGTAGTGTAACATCTTACCTCTACGATACGTGCATCTTTATACGGCAAGTCCCATGTATCAGCCATAGGCGGGTACTGCCAATGGTCTGTTCCCATAGCCTGGTCAAAGCCGTTGTCGCGCACCATCAGTTTCAGATAGTCCTTCTCTGGCTGCCATGCGGGGTGATAGAACGCTGCCTGTGGGCGTTCCTTAAGGGTCATATCGAATGGGCATGAGCACCACCCCTTGGCTGGCCACGGTGACGACTCACCGAGATAGTCTACACCTGCCCACAGGAACGAACCTGCAATGAAGTCGTTTTCTTCTACGAAATGCCACGGATTGCGCTCTACGTAATCACGAACTACATCCTCTCGCAGTCCGGAATAATACGGGAAAGCCTCTGATACAAACATTTTTCTGTCGGGATGACGTTTATGGTCGGCTATCATTCGTGGCTCAAGGTAGTTGTAGCCCACAAGGTCTGTCACCTCGCCGAACTTGTCTTGAAACCCTTGTTGACACGCTACCATCGTTGGGCGTGTGGTATCAAGACTCTTTACCACAGCGTTGAGCATACGGGCACGCTCCACTCCCTCATTGGTGGCGAGCCATGCCTCAGAAACTTCGTTGCCTATGCTCCATACTATTACAGAGGGGTGGTTGCGATCGCGCAGCACCATATCGGTGATATCTTGCTTAGCGCAGTCGTCGAAGAATGGTGCGTAGTAGCCAGACTTCCACTTATCGAAGGCTTCGTCGAGTACTAACAGTCCGAGAGTGTCGCATATTTCGAGAAATTCCGGTGATGGCGGATTATGAGAACAGCGCACTGCGTTGCAGCCTATGTTCTTCATCGCCTTCAGTCTGCGTTCCCACGCTTGGTCAGGTACTGCTACTCCGAGGCTGCCCATGTCTTGATGCAGGCACATTCCGCGCAGCTTCATGCTCTTCCCGTTGAGAAAGAAACCTTTGTCGGCATCGAAACGCACTGTACGTATGCCGAAGTGTGTATCTACCTCATCTACTACCCTGCCCTTAGCATCGCGCAGTTGGGTGCGCACGGTATAGCGGTAAGGGTCAGCGGTAGACCACAGGCGAGGATTGTTTATTACTGTTTTTTCCGTAAAGTCCTTGCTTTTCTTTCCACCTAATATTATATTAGTGACGGTAAAACGCTGTTCTTTGTCCTTCTCTGCCACGTCAATGTCTGCCGTTACGCTTACGGTAGCGGTACCGTCAGCATTGAGCGTTGGAACGACAGAGATACCGTTGCTCTTCAAGTGGGTAGCGTTGACCGCCTTCACCCACACATGGCGGTAGATACCCGAACCAGTGTACCAGCGTGACTGCTCCATACGGTTGACGTGAACCACTATGGTATTTTCTCCATTTATGTTCAGATAGGGTGTCATGTCATACTCAAAGCCAGTGTAACCATATACATGGTGACCTAACTTATGACCATTTACCCATACCGTAGCACGGTGATAAACACCGTCGAACTGCACGATGTACTTCTTGTTCTTGCCTGTACAGCCCTTTGGCAGGGTAAAATTCTTTACGTACACGCCCTGTCCGCCTGGCAGATAACCTGCCGAACCGCCTTCTTTGGGGTCGAACGGCAGTTCGATACTCCAGTCATGGGGTATCTCTACAGAGCGAAACCTACCATTATCCGTAACATCACGCACTTGCCTTGCAGCCTCAGCGTCGGGTGCTTTAGCCTGTTCGGGTTCGGTATCTACCGTCACCTTTGTCTTCTGCACAGACGCATTTGCGCTAAGTAGCGGATTGTCTGTCACGCCAACAGAACGCAACACGGTAAGCAATTCCTCAGAATCCTTGCACAGACAGAAACTCCACCCCCTGTCAAACGATAGTGTTCGCGCGTTGACAGGAAGCAGAGGCAACATTATGAAGAAAAAAAGTATGATTCTATTCATTTTGCTTTCCTTTGTCAGGTTTTCAAAGTAGAAATGCAATCACGTCCAAATCGTATTGCCATCACTATGCTTTCGACTTGCGATTTGGGTGTTATTGCGATGCGAAAGCATAGTGATTGCACTGCACATGTAATGTACTACTTGTTAGATGTGGCATAAAGTCCGATGCAGGCACCGATGAAACCGCCACTTTTGTTAGTTGTAAGGTTAGTAGCATCTACTCCTTTCGCCATAAGACACCATGTCTTTCCATCTACGGAATAAGAGAAGTCGTAGAGTCCGCCATCGCCTTCAATTTTCAGTTTCAATGGTTTCTTGGCATCGTTCTCATTGAGCACCACGGTTGACACCGCCACTGGCGTCTTCTCCATGCGTGTCAGCACCACGGCTATCTTTCCGCCCTTGAGCATTGTCTTGCCGAAGGTGAAGTTGTAGTCCTCGTTTTGTAATAGTGCCAATCCTGCCATCTCTTTATCAGACGATGGTGTGAACGCTACCTGTGTCTCTGCGCTGAAAGTGGTGTGCTGCTGTGGTGTGAAGATGGCAGAAAGTCTTTCTCTCTGCGTAATGTTCACAGGCAGTGCCTTTATCTTCACGCCCTCTGCTGTCAATGCGTAAACACCAGCTTGCGTATTGCGTAGTGTGAGCCAGCGGTGATGCAGTTTCTCGCCCTTGAAGTCATCTGTATAAGCGAAATTTCCTGTTAAATGTGCGGTTTCATCGGTCTTTGGCGCGATGGTACCACCCTTATAATCTACTACGGTAGGTATTGCCTTACCTTTTTCTAATATTACAGGCCATCCGTCTTTCCATGTCACAGGTAGCATATATGTATCGCGACCCGTGTTGTAATACTTATCATTGTCGTATGGTCTGCAAGCGAGGAACACTGCCCACCAGTCGCCCTTCGGTGTCTGAACGATGTCAGCGTGACCAGCACTTGACACGTAGTCTGCTCTGTTAGGGTCAAGTCCTGTGCGCTGTGTCAGGATAGGGTTGCCAGAATACTCCTCAAATGGTCCCATAGGACTTTTAGAACGCAGTATGACCTCGCTGTGCCACTCGCCCGTACCACCTTCGGCACACATGAGATAGTAGTATTTACCTACGCGGAACATATGCGGTCCTTCTATCCATATAGGATTCTTCTGTACGTGAGTACCACCACGCAGTATCTCTACCTGGTCGCCAACGACGCTGTCGCCCTCCACACTGAAACGATGACACATGATGCTACGCTGACCGTTATAGTCTGGACCGCCCACAGGGGCATCGTTGTTCACAATATAGCCCTTACCGTCTTTATCAAAGAAGAAGGAGGGGTCTATGCCTCCCACCTTTCTTAAATAGATAGGGTCGCTCCAGCCCTTCTCTGGGTCTTTACTCTTAACATAGAAGTTTCCTGCCCCAACGTTAGTCGTTATCATATAGAACGTCTTGTTCTTCTCATTATATGATATGGCTGGCGCAAAGATACCACCACTTACCTTCTGCTTACCTAAAGGCAGTTGGCTCTCTCTGTCGAGCACATGACCTATGCTCTGCCAGTTTACAAGGTCCTTACTCTTGTAGATAGGCACACCTGGGAAGAAGCTGAATGATGAGTTTACGAGATAGTAGGTATCTCCCTTGCGGCATATTGACGGGTCAGGAGCAAAGCCTGCTATTACCGGATTGAGATACTGGCGCGCAGGGTCATAGGTCTTATTGAACCTTGCGTCTTTGCCTTCGTAATTAAAATAACGGAAGGTGGCATTGTTCTCTGCGAGCGACGCAATCGTCTGCATTGCGCAGATTAGTAGAAATAATATTTTTTTCATATTTTGATTTTGGGTTATACCTTATATATATAATAAAGATAGTGTTCTTGAATATCAGTCATCAGCACGCTGTCGGCTTCTGAAGAGATTAGAAAAAAACATCCAACGCAATCCAAACGCCTTTGGATTAATACCGTTGGATGTTTACTAATCACTAATTGCTTCAACAGCAACCGTTATTAACTAACTAATACTAACTACTAACTTTATTCTAAAAACATCTTTTTTCTAACTACGTTGCAAAATTAGCAATTTCCCTCCATTATCACTTTCTTTTTCGTTTCATTTATGTTTTCATTAATACCAAAAGAGGTTTTTTAGGTTATTTTGGTACAAACGAAAAACTTTTTGAAACAAAATAACAAATTCTTTCTTTACATTATATATAATTTTGCAGCAGAAGAAACGAAGAATACAGTTCTAACAACGTTTTCCGTTTAATGAAATCTATCTCTCGTTCTACAAAAGCCAAAACAAGAAAATGAATTATATTCACTAAAACCAACATTCAGTTATGAAACAAAAAAACTTACTTAACCTAAGTATGATGCTCGCAGCCGGACTTAGTGCCAACGCTCAGACGCAAGTGTTCCACGAAGGTTTCGATGCTGCCCAAACAAAAGGCGCAGACGAAAAGGCGTACTACGAGTACATCAACCAAATCACAAACGATAACGGTTCTGACGAATTTGGCGTAACAGACGAAGACCCTGCTGTTGGTGCTGGTAGCCTCAGCATGATGAACGTTAGTCCTGGCAACGACTCTGAAGGCAACTCCGACTTGTCACAGCACAACAACTGGTGGATGCGTGCCGTAAAATTCCGTAACCTTCCGCTTGAAGAGGGTAAGAGCTATCGCCTCTCTTGGCGTTTCAAAGGTTCTAACACATGGAACGATGGTAGCGCAGACCAAAAGTGTAAGATGAGTGTCGCTCTCATGCAAGGTGGTGAGAACGCTGACATTCCACTGCTCGACGCTAACGGAAATGAGTTCAGATACGACGTATCTTACTTCAACCCTGAGAACTATGAGAAGTACACTAAGATGTTCTACTTCGCAAGCAATCAGCTGCAAAAGGATACATACGCCAAGAATCACCCAGACAGAGACCCACTGGAGGATAAGTACTTTGCTACATTCAATGTATATAACCCTGGTATGTTCTACCTCGACGAAGTGGACCTCGTAGAGAGTGGCATCGCTGGTATTGGCTATGAGGGCAGCGTTATACGTGTAGACTTCGGTTATGGCACTAACGTGAAAGACCTCGTTGCCGCAAGTCGTACCACAGGCACACTCCTTATGCCAGAAGGTACAGCCACTGTTAAGATTAACGGAGAGGAAGTGCCTATCGTGAGCGTAGAGCTGCGCGACGACGGCTTTATGTATATCTTCATCTCTGACGACTATGCTATTGATGGCGAAGACGCTAAGTTGGAGGTAGCTTTCCATAACCCTACTGACGAGCAGCACCAGGTACAGTACAAGGGTGACCTCGCTCCAGAGGGCGCAGTACAGGACTTCGTAGACGAGACCGCATCATACCTGTCAGGAGTTGGCGAGAATGTATCTTTTGAATATAGAGACCCTGCATTGGTTTCTACACTTCCTGCTGACGGATCATTCAACCTTGCAGAAGGCGGCAACGAGGTATCGTTCACCTTCGACAGAAAGGTGCTCACCACAGATCCTAATGGCACACCGCTGGTAGCTAAGCTCAACGACGATGAAGAACTCGAAATAGTTACCGAGGCATCTGACGAGGGCAGCGAGACCCTCACATTCAGACGTAAGGATGGTAAGGTATTCACAAAGGGTTCATACAAGGTTAGCGTATCTGACGTAACATCGGCTGTGGGTATTCAGGCGTTCGACACAGACTTTACCACTACATTCGAGGTAGGTAAGGTGCAGGTTGCCGAGACTATTTACACAAAACTGGGTTCATGCATATTCCCTGACGCAGCAGCAGGTGCTATTCCTGAAGGCTGGACTGTTTACTCTGACGGTGAAGAACGCCCTGGCGGAACTTCATACGGCTCTGGCGGTCGTACATTCGATACTAAGGCATCACAGACAAGTAAGGGTATCTACACTCGTGCAAGCAACGGCGAGGGTTCAGTTACTACTGCCGAGGTAGAGATTCCTGCTGGCAATGTAGAACTTCGTTCACTGCTCGCTTACTGGTCTAACGCTTCTAACATACAGGTAGACATTCTTAACAGCGCAAACGAAGTTGTTGCAACCAAGAACTTCTCTCCATCTGTAGCTGGTGAAAAGGACAGAAATACCGATGGCTTTAAGTTTGATGAGTGCCCTATCAGTTTCACTTCTGCAGGCGGAAACTACCACGTTAAATATACTCTTCTCACCACAGGCTACAACGGTATGTTCGTTGGTGGATTCGACTTCTACTCTGTAAAAGAGACAGAGGGCGAAAAGGCAGAGACAGAGATTATCGCTAAGGGCGACTTCGCAAGCACACAAGGCGAATACGCTCCTGCACACGGCACTGGCTGGAAGATTTATCGTGACAACGGCAATATGCGTGACCCAGGCGCAAACTGCGGATGGGGCGGTGACGACTGGACTGGCGGCGGCGGTCCACGTGTTAAGACTCTTGGCAATAAGGGTATGAACGGTGGTGCTATCTACCTTGCAGGAAACGCTTACGCTACTTACGGTGAATATCTCCTTGAGACTGATCATGGCGGCACCATTGCTGACGCTAAGGAAGAGAAGACTCTTGACCTCAAGGCAAGCAAGTACCAGTTCACATACTACATCATCAATTGGAAGAAGCCTGGTACGCCTATCAACATGAAACTTGAAGTCTTCAGACAGGAAGAGGGTATCACAGGCACACCTGTTTACACTCGTACCGACGCTGTTTCTGAATCATGCGAAAGCGGTAATAACTCTTCACCTGAGGCACAGAAGGTTAACTTCTTCTGGAATGCTCCTGCAGCTGGTAAATATATCCTTAAGTTCACCGCCGCTGATGAGTGCTGCATAGGTAACGTTACGGTAGAGACTACATCTTCTCTCGCAGTAACTTACGCTACCATGATGAACAAGAACCTTGACACCGCACGTGAGGAACTTGCTGCCGCTAAGGCCGACGATAAGTATCAGGGTGCTACACGCAACGAGTTGGAGCAGACTATCAATGATTACACCAACCCTGACTTCCACACTGTTGATGAATATACAGCGGCATTTGCTAACCTCGACAGACTTGTCAAGAAGTCTTCTACACGTCGCTCTAACATCGACAAGTACCCATCATGCCTTGATGGTGTAAAGGCTGGTCTTGAAGCCGCTGCTGGTACTAAGTATGAGAAGTTGCCTCAGTTCCCAATAGTTGAGAAGGCTTACAACGACTACAAGGACGTTGACTACATCGCTATGAGCGACGATGAACTGCAGGAGGCTGTCAATACTATGGGTGACAACGGTACATTGCTCTCTAACATGGTTGAGAAGTGTGTACCTATCCTCACACAGCAGATTACTGACCTCGCTGCTGCTATCGTTAACCTCAACGCAGACATGACTGATGGTGAGAACGAGACAGTACTTGCTGCTGCCGACGCTATCACTGACGACCAGCAGCTTGTTGAACAGTTGAAGAAGATGTACGCAGCTAAACTTTACAAGAAGATTGCTGACGGATACGACTTCAAGGAGTTTGATGAAATCTCTGAGAGCGAACAAGAGGTTACTATACCTGCTTCCTTCCTCATACAGAACCCACAGTTCTACACTACTGCCATCGTACCTACTGGTAAGGAGAACGTTGTAGCTGCTACCACTGACTTCCCAGGATGGACTATCGAGGTACTGCAGGGTAACATCAACCCAATCTTCACTACTGCATGGGGCGGCACTGCCGGCAAGGACTGGACAACACCTACATGTCCTATCGCTAACTGCGCCGTTAAGACTGGATGGGGTACTCACGAGTATGACGTTAAACAGCTCATCAATAACATCCCTGTTGCCAACTACGACCTGTCTATCAAGATTGGTGAAGACGGCACTGCTGAACACGAAGCATACGCTTACGTTGGCGAAGGCGACGCACAGCAGGTTCAGAAGTACGAAGGTACAACAGCTGATGACGGCACGGTTACTGTTTCTCGTGATAACAACACGGACGCTAACAACAAGGTATTCACTGGCATTACTCCTACCGTTGACGGTAACCTCGGCGCTATTCTCCTCGGTGCACACATGAACGTTAAGGGTGGTTTCGGTAACGTTGACGACGCTACTATCACCATGACGGGCAAGGTTGCAGGCTTCGATTATGCCGCTGCCGCTGCCGCACTGGAGAAGGACATTGAGACTGGTATCAGCAACGCGGAAGCTGCTGCTCCTGAAGGCGAGCCTGTCGCTGTTGTTTATTACGACCTCAACGGTGCTATGACAACAACACCAAGCGGTATAACTATCAAGGTAGCTACATACGCTAACGGTTACGTTAAGGTTTCAAAGGTTCTTATTAAGTAATAGAGTAGTTTCTATTTTACTACAAACTAATGTCGGGGGCGCATCTCTTCGGAGGTGCGCCCCCTTCGTATATTTTCATCGTTTTTTTTGACCTTTTTCTTGCATTTGCTTTTTCATTGTATTATCTTTGCAGTTGACTATGAAAAACACGGTTTTTATAACCTTTCTGTTCCTTATATATAGGAATAGACAGTATAGAGCAGGCTTTTTGAAATAATTGAAAAAGTAAATGAAACTATTTGGAAAGTATTTCCAGTGTCTATTTATTAACTTTGCAACGTGAAATTATAGATTAAACAAAGAAAATATGAATAGACCTAAACGATTTATCTCTCTCTTCATCACTGCCGTGGCATTGGCATGCAACGGCTTTGCAGCTGACAAGTTCGTAAGCTTTGACAAAGGTGACTTCAAATTGTGTTCATCTGGCGAGGCGTTTTCTATCTGCGTGGGCGATGGTGACAACGTGGCTGTTAAACTGGCTGCTAAGAATCTCGCTACAGACTTCGCCAAAGTATGCCACAACAATGTCAGCATAGCTAATAAGACGGATGGATGTCGCGTTGTGGTGGCTACAGTTGGTAGTGCTATCGCTAACGAATTGGCAAAGAAAGGTATCTTTGACGCTAAAGCACTTAAGGGTAAGACGGAGAAGTTTATTATAACTACTAACGGCGATAACACCATATATATAATAGGTAGCGACAGACGCGGTACGGTTTACGGTATTTACGAGTTAAGTCGACAGATTGGCGTCTCACCATGGTATTACTGGATGGACACGCCGGTAAAGGCACAACAGAATATCTTTGTCACTAAGGGTACTTACACTGACGGTGAACCTGCAGTGCGTTATCGTGGTATATTCCTTAACGACGAGGCTCCATGCCTCACCTCTTGGGTAAAAAACACGTTTGGAACAAATTACGGTGGACATGATTTCTACGCTAAAGTGTTTGAACTTGTATTGCGCCTGAAGGGCAATTACATTTGGCCTGCCATGTGGGGATGGGCTTTTTATGCTGATGACCCACTGAACTCTAAGACTGCTGATGACATGGGCATTATGGTAGGCACAAGTCACCATGAGCCAATGGCACGCTCACAAAAGGAGTGGCACGGTCATTCTGACAACCCTAACGCTGATGCACAAGACCTGAAGAGCCGCAGAGAGGCTGGAGGCAAATGGGATTATGCCACTAATAAAGAAAATCTGGACCGCTTCTGGCTTGGAGGTGTAGAGCGTAATAAGAACACTGAGGACATCATCACCATAGGTATGCGTGGCGACGGCGACATGGCTATGAGTGAGGAACGCAATGTCAAATTGCTCGAAAGCGTTGTGGCTAACCAACGTAAACTCATCAGCAAGGCACACGGAAAGCCAGCAAAGGAGGTGCCACAGCTATGGGCACTGTATAAAGAGGTGATGGACTATTATGACGATGGTATGCGTGTGCCCGAGGATGTGACTATGTTGCTGTGCGATGACAACTGGGGCAACGTGCGACGTGTACCTACTGCAAAGGAACGCCAGCGCAAAGGCGGATGGGGACTATACTATCACGTAGACTATGTGGGTGCGCCACGCAACACGAAACTGCTGAACGTTACGCCTACTCAGAATATGTGGGAACAGTTGACCCTGGCATACAACTACGGCATTGATAGGCTGTGGATTCTCAACGTGGGCGACCTTAAGCCTATGGAATATCCTATCCAGCTATTTATGGATATGGCGTGGAATCCTAATGCTGACGAGTTTAAGGTGGATAACAATAACGTTGTCTCTGCACTTACGCAGCATACTCGCAACTTCTGCGCTGAACAGTTTGGAGAAGACCAGGCTGACGAGGCGGCTCGAATACTCAACATGACCTGTAAACTCAACGGTCGAAGCACGGCGGAGATGCTCGATGCAAGCGTTTACAATGTGGAGTCTGGCGAATGGCAGGCTGTAGTTGACGAATACAAGGACCTTGAGATAGCGGCATTGCGCCAATATTCTACTCTACCCACAGAGTATAAGGACGCTTACTTCGAGGCTATACTCTTCCCTGTGCAACTCATGGCTAACCTACACCAGATGTATTACGCTCAGGCTATGAACCAGATGCTTGCGAAGAAGGGCGATGCTGCCATGAACTACTGGGCTGACCTGTGCGAGAAATGCTTTAAGCGCGACGGCGAGTTGATGGCTAAATATAATAAGGAGATAGCTGGAGGCAAGTGGAACGGCATGATGACACAGAAGCATATAGGCTATACTTCATGGAACGATGGCTTCAAACACGACATAATGCCTAAGGTGGAGCGCATGAATAACACTCAGAACATCTTTGATGCTGACGGTAAAGGCTACATCGCCATGGAGGCGGAACACTACAACAGCAAAACGGATGCAGCGCAAGCCAAGTGGACTGTCATACCATTCATGGGTAGAACTGAAAGCGCAATGACATTGATGCCACAGACTGCTGATGTGAAAGGCGCAAGCCTTACATATAAATTCGAGGCTCCTAAGGACGCGCCAAAGAACGTAAAAGTGCACATCGTGACTAAGTCTACGCTTGACTTCCTTAACAAAGGCGGCATGACATACTCTGTTTCTCTTGACAACGGCAAGGCGGAGACGGTGAACTTCAACAGCGACATGAACGAGTTGCCTGAGAATATCTACGACAAATACTACCCCACCATTGCGCGTCGCGTTATTGAAAAAGTCATAACCATCGACCTTGGTAATGCTGATGGTGGCACACACACGCTGACATTCACACCGAATGACCCTGCCATAGTGCTCGAAAAGATTATCGTTGACTTCGGTGGCTATACCAAACAGTACCTCTTTGGCAAGGAAAGCAGAAGGAGATAAGGTCTGTTATTGGGTGGTTTAGTTGTTTGGTTGTTTCGTGATTTCGTTAATTGATAGGAATTCATCACCAATAACCATACAACTAAACCACCAAACCACTAAACAACTAAACAACTAAACCACCAAACGACTAAACAACTAAACAACTATGAAAAAAATATATTTAACCCTACTCGCCCTGCTCTGCAGCGTCATATCGTTTGCAGATGCACCACTAAGACGCCCTATCAACGTCAACCAACCTGCATGGTTCATACATATTGACAACTGGAACGATGCTGACCCACAGAAGATTATAGACCTCATACCTGAAGATATAAAGCCTTACGTAATCTTCAACATCTCCATGTCCGCATCGCGCGACGAGACAACCCATGAGTTCAACCGCGTGCCCGATGGCTACAGCACAGCGCGCTCATGGCTACGCGCTTGCGCTGAGAACAACGTATGGGCTATGGTTCAGTGCGCCAGTGGCGGACACAGCCACTTTCCTGAGGATGACCTCCGCATATACGAGGAGTTTTATCGCGAATACCCTAACTTCCTCGGTTGGAACTATGCCGAGCAGTTCTGGGGCTTCGACGAACCTTATACATGCTCTTTCGATGAGCGATTGTCACACTTTGCTGATCTTATGAAACTGGCACGTAAATATGGTGGCTACACCTGTATCAGTTTCTGCGGCAATTATTGGAGCATTGCCCTTAATCCTCTCGCCATGATGAAGCGTAACGCAGCACTGGCAAAGGAAGCGAAAGAAGCACCGCAGAATCTTATCATCTGCGACAAGTACACGTGTTCTTCTATGTTCTACGAATATGAGTCATGCAACTTCGGTACCTTCGTTGCAGGATTCACTAACAACTATGGCATTCGCTTCGACCAATGTGGATGGAACGCTGCACTCGACAGCGAGAAAGATAAGATGCCTGCCGCTGCAGGGGCAGCACCGGTATTGAACAACTGGCTGCTGACTGGTGGCACCGTGAACGATGGTCCTGAGTTGATATGGCAGCAGGATTTCTATGGAGACGGAAACAAAAACCTCTCTGACGGATACACATATCGTGCGTTTAAGCGTTTCTCACAGTTCGATAACGTTAGCATTGACCTCTATCGCAAAATTCTTGACGGAACAATACGCATACCAACACGCGAAGAAGTAATAGACAGACACAAACTCGTAATTGTTAATGACGTTGCTACTGGTGATAACGGTCTTGTATATGGCGCACCAAACGATCTCTACGATGGTTTATACAGCACACAAGAGGGGGCGTATTACCACACTCAGACCGACTGGTTTAAGAAAACTGGACGATACCCTACCATACCTATCGTATCAGAACTAACCGACGGACTGGCTAACTCTATTCCTAACCAAGTGCTGCGTTCTAAATATAACACCCGATGGGGCACACAAGCCAAGAAGGTAGAGGAATTCAACAAGATTTTCCCTGAAGAATATACTGGCAACGGTTTTGCTGCACACGTGGCAAACAGATGGCTTATCTATAACCCTCTGAAGACTGGAGAAAATGCTACTGCTGACATTCCACTGCAATACAATACATGTAAGAGTATTAAATTCAACATGTCGCAGTACACTACCTGCCTCATGAACGAACAGACTGATGAACTGAAACTGTACCTTACGAACTACAGAACAGACGTAACAGCACTGAAAAATGACGTTATTGAAATTACTGGAGCTACGGCAAAACCTTCTATAACATGGAAAGACCGTGCAAGCCACACCGCAAGCAAGATTGTCAGCGAAGAGTGGACGGACGGCAAATATACTCTCACCATAGCACACAACGGACCTGTTGACGTCAACATCAAATGCGCTGGCAACGAAACTGGCAAGAAGACACCTGCCGCAGACCGTGTTCTTACTACGCCAGAGAAGCCTGCCGTATACATGGGACCAGTGACACACCAGTGCGAGGACTTCGACTACAAGAGCACAAACGGCTATAAACTCGCCCCATACGCATTCGGAATCAATAAAGGATTCCACGGACTGGGATACCATGAATTTGGAACTAACAGCAACGCTGCTATCAGAGACACCTTCAACGTGCAGAAGGCCGGCAACTATAACGTCACTATACGCTATGCGTCAACTGACGGTTCGGCACGACTACGCCTCATGGTTAATACGAAACAGAAGTTCTTCACACTGCCAAAGACTAACAAAGGCGAATGGAAGGAATATACTATCACCGCACAAACCTTCAAGGAAGGTAAAAACGCTTTGAAGATTCTCTCATATAGTAACACGTCTAACGTACTACTCGACGAGGTTACTGTGACCGATCCTGAATACAAAGTGCCTACTGCACTCAACGTTGACAAGTATGAACTTACATACAATGCTTACCAGAACACAGCACAAGCCAAGTGCCTCATCCTCAACGCACGCAGCATAACAGGCAACGTGAACATCGTTACTGAAGGAGAATACACCGTTAGTGAGACGGAAGACGGAGAATACACTACAGAACTGGCACTGACGCCTGACGCTAACGGCGACATCATGGACAAGAATGTGTATGTACGTATCAACCCTATCGCTGAGTTGGGCACATATAAAGGTAGCGTAAGATTCTATGCCGATGGCTGCATCGACCATGTTTGCACACTTACAGGAACTGTTACTCCTGCCCCTGTTACTATCATCTACGACTTTACTGATGATGCTGCAAAGACATACGCAAGCAATCCTCCTGCAAAGGGAGTGGCTAAGCCTACATACGGTAACGCTACTGCTGGCGTAGTATCATACAATGGCAATAATGCTCTTAAGATTTACTCTGCTGGCGGACGTCATAACTCTGGAGCGTTAGACCTCAGCAACTTCACTGGCAAGGCAACAGACTATAGCGTAACCTGGAAGCAGTACAACACTCAGAGCGGTGAATACAAGGTAGGCATGATGCTACGCGCTGGCAAAATCGTTGGAACATCATCCGCTGGTTACGCCAACGGCTTCCGCGATGGTTATCTGTTTATTGTCAACAACATGGCATCAGGTGGCACTAACTTCCGCATCTATCGTTCTACTGCTGCCACATCGCTCAACTCTCTGACAAGCCAAGGTTCAAGCCTTAGCCCTGAAGTAGGCACTGCTACATGGTACAGAGCATCAGTTAAGGGATACCCTATGGTGACACTAACACTGGAATACTCTACGGACGGAGTGAACTGGACTCAAGCAGCACAGACCGTTGACAACACCGCAACAGCAATAAAGCAGGGTGCTACACAGATTGCATGGGGACTGGACGCACTGGGTAACGGGTTTATACTCGATGACATTACATTTAATGGCGTTACCTACGCACCTACAGGCATTAACACTGTTGCTGGTAACGGTAAGAAGAACGATGGAGACGATGCCATATACAACATCAGCGGTCAACGTGTCAGCAGCATGACGAAAGGTAACGTATACATTAAGAAAGGTAAAGCAATACTCAGATGATAAAGAAACTGACAGTAATATTATTCGCATTATTGTTCCTGCAGGCGTCTTCTGCGCTTGCATGGAACAAAATGACAATGCCGAAACTACACATTGAGGGTAAATACCTTATGGATGAAAACGGCAATAAGGTTAACCTTCACGGTTTTGGTCAGACATACAGCCCTTGGTTTAACGAGCAAGGAACGCAATGGACAAACTATAACGTAAGCCAATGCCTGTACTATAACAAGACTAAGATAAACCAACTGCTTCAGAAAGGATGGAAAGCCAACTGGATTCGCATACACATGGATCCCTATTGGAGCAACACTCCCGGCGTAAGCACCACTGGCGAGAACGACATCTCCGCCTTCGACATGGAGCGTTTTAAGACTTACTTTGCCAAAGTCTTCCTGCCTATGGCCAAGTATGCCGAGGGTAAAGGACTATATGTGGTAATGCGTCCACCTGGCGTTTGCCCTAAAGACATCACTCCTGGAGATGCTTACCAGAAATACCTCATACAGGTATGGAGTTACGTTGCAGAGCAAATGGTGGCTCAAGGCAATACTACATTTATGTTCGAACTCGCTAACGAACCTGTCAATGTAAATGGAAGTATAACAAAATTCTTCCAAGAGGTAGTTGACGCTATACGTGCAAAAGGTTGCAACAACATTCTTTGGGTACCAGGTTCTGGCTACCAGAGCAATTACACAGCCTACGCTACAAACCCTATCAAGGGCGATAACATAGGCTATGCTGTTCACGCTTACCCTGGATGGTACGGCAGTGACGCAGAGCAAGAGAGTGCAGAGGCTACTGGCGACATCGCAGGCGGAGGTTACAAAGGATTCCTTAATGGGTGGTACGACCGTGTAATGTGTGTTGCTAAGTTCGCACCCGTACTTGTAACAGAGATGGACTGGGCACCAAAAACATATGGTAACTCATGGGGTAAAGCCACTACTGGTACACGATGCGGCAGAGGCTTCGGTGCCAACTTCAAGTATATGTGCGACCTTACAGGCAACGTCAGTTGGATGTTGTTCACTGGTCCTGAACTAATGGCAAAATACAGCGATACCGCTGACGACGGTAACACTTTCCTTACTGACCCCGAAGCATGCCCCAGGCCTATCTACCGCTGGTTCAAAGACTATGCAGCGGAATGGCCTGCCGACCGAACTGAGGAGTCAAAGCAACTCGTTAGCCTCGAATTAGGCTGCGATGCTAACATCACAGCACTGACAGGTGGCATCGCTACAATTCCCATTGACGCCATATACGCTGATGGACATAGAGCCTGCGTTACGGCTACAGCCCAATATACGTTCAGCAATCCTGACATTGTAGAGATGGATGGCAGCGTAATCAAAATACTGAGCGATGGCACTACCGATGTAAACATTACCGTTACTGATGAGTTCGGCACAAGCAAGACGGCACAAGTTACACTTACCGCGACTTCATTCCCTTTAACAAACGAAGATTTCGACGCTACCATTTACACGTCAGGAACATTCGATGAGACCACAGGCACACTCATTACTGGTCAATATGGTTTCGGAGGTTGGAAATACAGCGGTGGACTCGACATCAGTAACTGGAAATATATCGTAGTAGAGTTATACGAGAAACAAAACGCCAGTGCCTCATTCCGTTTGTTTGACGAGAACAATTACTGGTCTGGTGCCGCTATGGTTGACATCGGTACCGCTACAAGAAAGGTTATAGAACTTTCTACACTTAAGAAGAACGGTACATCCCTGAACCTCAAGCATATCTACATCGCTGGCTTCTGGACTACAGGTAATAAACCTGTCCGCATTAAGAGCGTATTCCTTACCAATAACAAGTTTGCCACAGCCATTGAAGGCGTAGAGGCTAATCAAAAGGAGAATGCTACCAACGCTATCTATAACCTACAGGGACAGCGTGTGAAGAATATGAACAAAGGACAGATTTATATTATCAATGGTCGTAAGACTGTTGCACAATAGCAACGCATAACATTATATTTGTGACAGCAAGCGATGTATGCTTGCTGTCACATACCTATAGATAAGAACCTAAAGGCAACTTCCACAACTGCACGTATATGTGTGATTCAATAAGGAGCCACACATATATAAAATCTAAACAATTACACTACCTATGAGACTTCTCTTTTCATTTTTGTTTGCCATCGTAGCACTTCTCGGCAACGCTCAAAAGACTATCGTAGTGGACGGTACTACCCGCAACTACCTTGAGTACGTACCTTCTAACCTTGGCACTAACCGTGCTCTTCTCATCTCATGCCATGGCATGAATCAAGACGCCGCATATCAAAAGAATATGCTAAAGATAGAGAACATCGCAGACAAAGAGAAATTCGTCACTGTCTTTCCTAATGGAATAAACAAAGTCTGGGATATATCCGGTGACCGTGACATCAACTTTATCCTCGCCCTTATCGACAAAATGGTCACTGACTACAAAATAGACCGCAACCGCGTCTACCTCTCTGGCTTCTCTATGGGCGGAATGCTTACATATCACGCCATGACAAAGATTGCCGACAAGATTGCAGCCTTTGCTCCTATCAGCGGTTACCCTATATACGGAATGACGTTCACCAGTAAACGACCAATACCTATCATTCACACTCATGGTACTGGCGACGACGTATGCGTTTATAGTAAAGTGCAACCAATACTCGATGGATGGATAAAACGCGACAACTGTTCCACCACTCCTACCGTTACGAAGAACTATGGTGGCTACAGCCATATCACACGCAAGGAATGGTCTGGCGGTACAAACGGTGTAAAAATAGTATTGATGGAACTGGCTAACAAAGGGCACTGGGTAAGCAACGACGGGCTTTACACAGGCGACGAAATATGGAAATTCTGTAAGAACTACACATTGGAACAAAAAGGACCTGTTGTAAACATCACTTATCCTAAACAAAATAGCCCCACAGCACGTAACTTTACCGCTGCCGCAGATGTAACAGATAAAGATGGTACAGTAACAAAGGTTACATTCTACGTTGACAATCTAAACAAAGGCGTAGCAACAGAAGCCCCTTACACCTGTGACATAAAGAATATTTCCGATGGAACGCACACACTGATTGTGCAGGCTGTTGACGACAAAGGCTATAAAGGAACAACAAAAATTACATTTACCGTTGACAACGCCACATCCGTCAATAGTGTAGCAACTAACACTACTGAGAAAAAAAACAATATATACAACATAAACGGACAAACCGTCAACACACCACAAAAAGGTAATATCTATATCGTTAACGGTAAGAAAATTTCATACTAAACTAAACAATGAACATAAAATCACTCACTACCGCCATAGTTGCGGCACTCACTCCATGTGCCTTCACACTGGCACAGAACCCTATAGCACAGACCTGCTTCTCCACTGACCCTGCGCCCATGGTGAGCGGTGACCGCCTTTACGTCTTCACAGGTCATGACGAAGACGGTGCGGACTTCTTCTGGATGAACGAGTGGCGCATCTTCTCTACCACCGATATGGTAAACTGGCAAGACCATGGCAGCCCACTCAACATCCGCGACTTCAGTTGGGCGGACAGCAGAGCATGGGCACCACAGTGCATTGAACGCAACGGCAAATACTATATGTACGTTCCGCTTCACTCCACCATTAGCAAAGGCATGGCTATTGGCGTGGCAGTAGCAGACAAACCTGAAGGTCCATATAAGGACGCTATAGGTAAACCACTCTACGAAGACGGCAAATGGGATCACATAGACCCTACGGTGATGATTGATGACGATGGGCAGGCATATCTCTATTGGGGTAACCCACGTCTCTATTCTGCGAAACTTAATGAAGACATGATAAGCTTTGCCTCAGAGGTTAAGTGCGACACTACAGTGGAACGCTATACAGAAGGACCATGGATTCATAAAGTAAAGAAGAACAAATACATCATGATGTATGCGGCAGGCGGTGTGCCTGAGTGCATAGCTTACAGCACTTCCAAGAAGCCTCAAGGTCCTTGGAAATACGCAGGAGAGGTAATGAAGCAAACCAACGATACAAAGTCGTTTACCAACCACAGTGGCATCATCAACTTCAAGGGTCACGACTATTTCTTCTACCACACAGGATGGCTACCTGGTGGCGGTGGTTTCGGTCGTAGTGCATGTGTAGAGGAGTTCAAATGGAACGAGGACGGCACCTTGCCTGAGATAAAACCAACCCACGAAGGCGTTAGTCCTATCGCCACACTCAACCCCTATAACCGAGTGGAAGGCGAGACAATGGCATTCAGTAAGGGCGTGAAATCAGAATGGAACAGGAAGAACCAGCGCGTCTGGGTAAGCGATATTCATCACGGTGACTGGATAAAGGTTCGTGAGGTAGACTTCTCTCAGGGTGCTAAGAGCATCACAGCCATGGCAGCATCGCCACTCATGGGCGGCACGATAGAATATCGACTTGACAAGGAAGACGGCACACTCATCGCCTCCATCGACGTAAAGCCTACGGGCGGTTGGGAAGAATGGCAGGAGTTTTCCGCACCTGTTACCACACAGGTTAACGGCAAACACGATGTGTACCTTGTCTTTAAGGCTTATAAAGACCAGAAGGGCGGAAAACTATTTAACCTCGACTGGTGGCAAGTAAAGTAATTATAGACATACATATATTTAACTATCCAGAACAATGAAACATCTCTTCACTTTCCTTCTCGTCCTCACCTCACTCATCGGTAGGGCGCAAGGTGTAGCACAGTTTTATGAACAGAACACCGTGCTCAACTATAGTGATGGCGACAAAGCGGCTGGCGAGATACCTCAACCTACCACCTTCGACCCTAACTTCCATATCTATCTCTGCTTCGGACAGTCTAACATGGAGGGTAATGCCAAGATTGAAGCGCAAGACCGCAAGGGCATCAACACCCGCTTCCGCATGATGGCAGCGGTTAATATGGACAATACTGGGCGCAAAATGGGGCAATGGTATGCCGCCGTACCACCGCTCTGCCGTGCTTGGACGGGCCTTACACCAGCCGATTACTTCGGCAGAACACTCGTAGAACAGTTGCCTGACAGCATCAAGGTGGGCGTAATCAACGTGGCAGTAGGTGGTTGTAGCATCGACCTCTTTGACGAAGACAAGAAGGACGCCCTAATCGCCAAGTCGCAAGACTGGTTCAAGAATTTCTGTAAGGACTACGACAACGACCCTTACGCACGACTCATCGCTATGGCAAAGAAGGCACAAAAGGTCGGTGTCATTAAGGGAATATTGCTACATCAGGGCTGCACCGACAACGGTCAGAAGGACTGGCCACAGCGTGTGAAACTCGTTTACGACCGTATTTTGAAGGAACTGAACCTCAATGCCAATGACGTTCCGCTACTCGTCGGTGAACTTATGACTAAGGAAGACGGCGGATGCTGCTACGCTCACAATGCCATTATCGACAACATACAGCAGACTATCCCTACCGCCTACCCTATTCCATCACTCGGTTGCCCTGGTGCAAAGGACAAACTGCACTTTACTGCCGAAGGTTACCGTATTCTCGGACGTCGCTACGCTGCCCAGATGCTCGACCTCCTACACGGTGTCAAGAAGGCAGAGACAACTATTGACGGGCAGGATTTCCCTAAGGTGGATAACGAAGGAAGGGCATACTTCCGTATCAACGCACCTCATGCATGGCGTATGCAGGTAGACATCTGTGGCAAAAAATACGACATGAACCGCGACAAAGACGGTGTATGGACGGTTACTACCGACCCACTCGTTAAGGGATTCCATTACTATTTCATCCTCGTTGACGGTCTTTCGGTCATTGATCCTAACACTAAGACGTACTTTGGCTGCAGCCGCATGGCAGGAGGAATAGAGATTCCAGAGGGCAAAGAGGGTGACTACTACCGTCCGCAGGCTGGTATCGCCAAGGGACAGGTACGCTCTTGCCAGTATTATGCTGCCTCAACGGGCGAGTGGCGACACGCAATGGTCTACACACCTGCCGAATATGAGAAGAACACCAAGAAGAAATACCCAGTGCTCTATCTGCAACACGGCATGGGAGAAGACGAGACAGGCTGGTCTTCTCAGGGCTATATGCAGAACATCATGGACAACCTCATTGCCTCAGGCAAGGCAAAGCCCATGATTGTTGTTATGGAGAGCGGTGACGTTCGTGCTGGTTTCCGTCCTCGTAAGGGTTACGATGTGGAAGCAGAGCGCAGCCTCTACGGTGCATCTTTCCAAAAGGTACTGTTTGGTGACCTCATTCCTTGGGTACAATCTACTTTCCGTTGCTACACAGACCGTGAGCATCGTGCCATGGCAGGACTATCATGGGGCGGAAAACAGACTTACGACGCTACCCTATCTCACCTCGATATGTTCTCATACATAGGCACTTTCAGTGGTGCTCTCTTCGGTGTCGACCTAAACACTTGCTACAATGGCGTGTTCAAAGACGCCAAGAAGTTTAACAATCAGGTGCATTATCTCTTCCTCGGCATAGGTTCTGAGGAAAACTTCGGTGCCCAGAAGATGCACGAAGACCTACAGAAGATGGGCATCAACTCTCATCTTTATGTATCACCTGGCACTCATCATGAGTGGCTTACATGGAGAAGGTGCCTCAAGGAGTTTGTACCCAACATTTTTAAGTAATCATATCCACAGTAAACATGAAGAAATTATTTCTCGCTCTTGCCCTCTTGCTAACGGCAATAACGCCTACTTCCGCCATCCCAACGTCGCAAGGCACTACCGAATGTGTCAACCCTGTGCTGTGGGCTGACGTTCCCGACCCTGACGTTATACGCGTAGGTAGCGACTATTACATGGTCTCTACCACCATGCACCTCATGCCTGGCGTTCCAGTCATGCACTCTCGCGACCTTGTTCACTGGGAGACCATTAGTTACGTGTACGACAAACTCTCAGACAACTCGCTCTACGACCTTGAGGGAGGCACCGTATACGGCAGAGGACAGTGGGCAACAAGCATTCGTTACCACAAGGGAACGTTCTACCTTCTCTTCTCGCCTAACGACCAACCATGGCGTTGTTATATCTATACAGCCAAGGATCCTGCCGGCGAATGGACTCTGCGTCTGCGGACAGACCATTTCCATGACGCCTCACTCTTTATTGACGACGATGACCGTCCATACATATTCTACGGCACTGGACAGGTGGTAGAACTCAACAAAGACTTTTCTGGTATCAAGGAAGGTGGTTTACGCAAGACTCTCTTCAAGCGTGACGCTACCGAAACAGGACTGCTTGAGGGCAGCCGCGTGATTAAGAAGGACGGTAAATACTATATGCTCATGATCTCATGGCCTCAGGGTGGCAAGCGTCGTGAGGTGTGCTACCGTGCCGACAGCATCGCGGGACCTTACGAAAAGGAAGTGGTGCTGCTCGATAACTTCAACGGCTTCGGCTATGTTGGTCAGGGCACTATCGTTGACGACGTCAACGGCAACTGGTATGGCATCATCTTCCAGGACCGTGGCGGCGTTGGTCGTGTGCTGACTCTTGAGCCATGCCACTGGAAGAATGGCTGGCCTATGATAGGTGATGAGAATGGTCGTATCCCACAGAGATTCAACGTGCCTCTTGCTCCATGCCCTACCAAGACGGGAATTGTTGGCAGCGATGACTTCAGCGCAACGAAATTGGGCAACGAATGGCAGTGGAACCATAACCCTATCAACGCTATGTGGTCGCTAACGGAGCGTCCGGGCTGGTTGAGGTTGAAGACTTCACGCATCACCGACAACATATTCCTCGCGCCCAACACGCTGACTCAGCGCATGACAGGTCCTGAGTGTGAGGCTACTACCTGCATAGACCTCTCGGCACTGAGAGACGGTGACGTCTGCGGACTGTCTGCCTTTAACGGTGATGCTGCCCTACTCTCGATAGTACAGCAGGGCAAGAAGCGCACTCTTCAGTTGACATTCGAGAGCGTTTCACTGCAAGACCCTGGCAAAAAGGTAACGAACGTGAAGAAGGAGGTCGTTGAGAGCGTACCGTTTAAGGGCGATAAGGTATGGCTTCGTGTTCATGGCGACTTCAACCTGAGCAAGGACCTCGCCACCTTCGCTTACAGCACCGATGGCAAAACGTTCAAGTCAATAGGCAAACCATTTAAGATGGTGTTCGACTACCGTCGCTTCTTCATGGGAACGAAGTTCGCCCTCTATTGCTACGCTACCAAACAAGTAGGCGGTTGGGCTGATTTCGACAGTTTTATATTTAAAAATTAAGAGTTAAAAGTTAAGAATTAAAAATTATGATTACCTTTGTACGTCGTTTCTTATCATACTTCGTATCTGAATATTGATAAATAACGACAATGGTTATCACTATTTCTAATTCTTAACTTTTATTTTTTCACTTAGAGAAAAGCTTTTAACTTTCAACTTAAAAAGAAATTTTCAACTTAAACAATATGACCAAAACAACACTTTCATTAATTGCTTTCGCGGCTGCTTTGAGTGCTAACGCAGCCCCATTATGCAGTCCCGACGGCAAGACTGCCGTGGAGATTACCTGCAATCAGGGCAAGCCTGCCTACACCGTGACGTACAACGGCGTTACGGTAATAGAGCCTTCTGCCCTCGGACTGAACACTAACGTGGGCGACTTTACGCAGAATCTCACCATCGCCAAAACCTCTGAGGTGGAGAAAAAGAACGTCTCTTACTCTCTGCCTAACATAAAGGTGAGCAAGGTTGAGAAGGAAATGAACACACAAACCACTACTTTCGCGCAGAATGGTAAAGAGATGCTCTCTGTAACCGTGGCTGTTAGCAACAACAATGTGGCGTTCTCATACAACCTCTTGGCTAACAAAGACAAGAAATGTTGCGTCGTCAACAACGAGGCTACGGCGTTCTCCCTGCCTGAAGGCACCACCACCTTCCTCTGCCCACAGATGGGTTACATGACGGGCTTTGCACGTACTGCTCCGAGTTACGAGACTCACTACACCGCAGACGAGCCTATGGGCAAAAACGGTTGGGGACAAGGCTACACCTTCCCTTGCCTCTTCAAGGTGCCTGCAAAGCAGGGCGACAAGGCTAAGCAGTACTGGGCTCTCATCTCTGAGACTGGTGTTGACGGCAACTACTGTGCCTCTAAGATTGAGAACAAGGGCGGGAATACATACGTTGTCTCTTTCCCAAGCATGAAGGAAAATAACGGTTATGGCTCTAATACGGTGCAGGCACTGCTGCCATCATCTACCCCTTGGCGCACTATCACCGTTGGCGAGACGCTCGACCCTATCGTTAACACTACCGTGGCATGGGATATGGTAGACTGTAAGACCGACAAGAAGCACGAATCAGAGGCTCGTGAGGCTGCCGCCAAGATGTACGGCAGGGGCAGTTGGTCATGGATTATCGCTGACGACAAGAGTTGTAACTTCGACACTCAGAAGCAATACATAGATTTTAGTGCCGCCATGGGTTGGGAATCTCTGCTCATCGACGCTCAGTGGGACAAACAAATAGGTCGCCAACGCATTGCTGAACTGGCGCGTTACGGCAAGACAAAGGGCGTTAACCTCTATCTATGGTACAACAGTAACGGTAAATGGAACGACGCTCCGCAGACTCCTCGCAACTGCATGGACACTCCTCACGCTCGCCGTGCTGAGATGGCGTGGATGAAGAGCATCGGCATCAGAGGCATAAAGGTAGACTTCTTTGGTGGCGACAAGCAATGCACTATGCAGCTTTACGAAGACATTATGCGCGATGCGCAAGACTTCGGACTGCTCGTTATATTCCATGGCTGCACACTTCCACGTGGTTGGGAGCGTATGTACCCTAACTACGTTGCAAGCGAGGCTGTGCGTGCCAGCGAGAATCTACGCTTCGGTCAAGGCGAGTGCGACCGTGAGGCTATGGACGCTACCTTCCTTCCTTTCATCCGCAACACCGTGGGCAGCATGGACTTCGGTGGCAGCACGCTCAACTGGTACTACAATGACAAGAACGCAAAGGGTTTCGGTGGCGGCCATCGCATCACTTCCGACGTCTTCGCCCTCTCTACCGCCATTCTCTTCCAAAGCGCAGTACAGCACTTTGCCATGGCTCCAGGAAACCTGACCGACGCTCCTGCATGGGCGGTTGAGTTCATGAAGAAGGTGCCTACCACCTGGGACGAGGTCAGATACATTGACGGTTATCCTGGCAAGTATGTCATACTCGCTCGCAGAACGGGCACTAAGTGGTACATCGCAGGCATCAACGCTGAGAAGACACCACTGAAGAAAAAGATTTCTCTCAATATGTTACCTGCCGGAACTACCGTTAACCTTTACAGCGACGACGCTAACCTGAAGGGCAACGTAAAGGCTCTGAAGGTGTCAAAGAAGCAGGAACTCACCGTAACGATTCCGCAAAACGGCGGCTTCGTGGTTTGTAACGAATAAGGAACACTACATTACGTTCTCCCCTCCTTTACTCATACGCAAGATGATGTAAAGGAGGGGATTTTTTTGTATTTTGCTTTACTACCGCACCGACACGTCTACTATGGTATAAAAACATAACTTTCTGACATTTTTACGAAAGTTTTTCTTATATAAAACCACTACCTTTGCGTACGAAATAAGATAACCTATATTCACCATTTCATAACATTTGCATGACTAACCATTTTTATATTAAGTACAATCTAAATTTAACTAAACAATGAAACAAAAACTATTACTCTTTTTGTCTCTCTTCCTGCTGATAGGGGGGGGCAATGCTTTTGCGAGTAAAACCTATGCTTCATGGGAGACGCCAGCTCCTAACGGCGCATGGGACGCAGAAAACGCTACTTACACTTGGACTGCCGGCTGGAACAATTTGGCAACGATCTTCCAAACTCCCTCTAACTTGCAAGAGTACACCTCATTACACCTCACTACGAGCGGCTACGTTGACTCATACCGTGTATGTTTTATGCAGGGGTCAACAGCCATAGCTACTATCAATTTCTACTCTGCAGGTCAGAAGGACTTGGTGTTTGCGGAAAGAAGCGAAACCAAAAATCTCGACCTTAGCAAGGTTACTCATATTGCCTTTGGAGGCAACTCTGCAAGCGGCAGCATAAAGGTAGAGAACGTATATCTTGAGAAACCTACCGCTGTTACATTCAACGCTGAAGGCGTTTACAACATTCCGCTTGGCGACATCAGCGTTGTTAGTGGTAACATTACGTATGACGCCACAACGGGCGTTGTCACTATACCTGAGAACGGTAGCGGTACTCTGAAAGCGGATTTGGGCACTACGGATTTCACTTACGTCAACACCATATACAACAACTTCTCAAGTTACGCATACTTAGACAACACACAACTGCAACAAGGTGATAAAAATATTGGAGGCTGGTGGGGCTCTAAGGACAACCTTAACCTTGCATCGGAGCGTAAAGTGAATGGTATCACACACCTTCTCTATAACATTAAAGGCGAATCTACCTCTTTCACCATCAATGGAATACAATTAAAGGCAAGCACCATTAACTGTACTAAAGGCGGAGAGATTAGTATTCAGACCTTGCCTTACAAGAAACTGTCTGACAATTCGGACGCTACACCTGTATGGGTAATAAACCAATATGCGGAAACTATTTACGGTACTGGCGAGGGTGCGAAAGCAACTGCTACATATAGCGACATAACTGAATATGAGAAGCTGTATATCTACAAACCTACAAACGAAACAGTACGCCTGTTCCTCGTGGGAGATGGTGACCAGGCTACACAGATACGTACAGACGACTCCAAATATTCTACATGGGACGACAGCGAGAAGTGCTTTGTTATTGATATTAACGCACTGCCTAAATACGACGGCAAGGTGCTGCTGATGGGTATTAAAAATCTTCCTTCATGGCAAGGAGGCTCATACACCACATACATTACCGACGTTACTGTTTACAAGAAATCGTCTGCCGCACAGTATGTCCTCACTGGTAGTGGCATAATATCTGCAAAGGCTCAGGCGGTATTGGATAGCAAGAATACTGTTAACATCGACGCTACAGGGCTTACCAACACCACTCCTATTACTCTCAACGCAGCCAACCCTAACTGTATCTTTACCGCTAAAGAGGGTGCTCTCAACAACGAGAACAACGTTGCCGTTAACGGAACTATAGCTAACCTCACACTGACTGACGGATACTCTTTCGGTACAACTGATGGCATTACAGCGACAAAGGCGCAGTATGAGCGTGAGATGACTAACGACTTCGGCACTATCACACTGCCTTTCAATGCTAAGTCTAACGAGACCGTACAGTTCTATACCGTCTCTGACAAGACCGACAACGCCATTGTGCTCTCTGAGGTGGAGACTCTCACTGCTGGCACTCCTGCTATCATGATGAAGAAAGGCGACAAGGTGACTGTTAACGCTGAGAATGTGGCTGTTAGCAACGCTATCAACGAGACTAACGGCACGGTGACCATGCACGGCTCTTACACACAAGACATGAAGGTTACTGACGCTAACGGCTACTTCATCTCTGCCAACAAGTTCTACCGTCGCTCTAACGCTGAGACTGACCCACACTTCTTCTGCGACGCCTTCCGTGCTTACTTCACTGCTGACGATGCCGCTACTGCTGGCGCAAAGATGTACACTATCAGCACTGGTAACAACGCTACTGGCGTAAACAGCATTGAGGAGATTAACAATAACGGCATTGAGGCTGTATATAACGCTGCTGGCGTAAAGCAAAACGGCATAAAGAAGGGACTGAACATCGTTCGTTTCGCTAACGGAAAGAATATTAGTGTAATAATCAAATAAACAGGAAGGAACGAAAAATGAAAAAGAAGTATAATGCTCCAGAGATAGGAATAATACGCATTGACAACAACATCATGCAGGCTGCCATTAGTGGCGGTGACTACGGCGAAAATGGCGCACACGGTGACTCAAGGCACAATAGGGTGAACTTTATCGACTACGACGATGAGGACGATATTTAGTCCTTTGACCATACAATTTTAACGAAACGCCTCGCTGATGCGGGGCGTTTTACGATTACGCCCAAATCACAATGCGATTAGTACCCTTTCGCAATGCGATTTGGGTGCTTTCGTTTTATGATTTGGGCGTGATTGCAAAAGGGTGTTATTACTGAATGTATGCTACAGGAATTACTGGGTGGTTTATCACTGGCATATCTGCGGTAACATAGAGATAGCATATAGAGGACAAATATCTACTTGTCTATTGTTCTCTCATAATACATGGTTTACTATTCTATTGATTATCAGAACATGAAGTTAACAAAGAGAAATTATCCCAATAAATAAATCTATACTTTTTGAAAATATCCAAACAAATAATTTTGCATCTTTCGGTAAAAATCCAAAGTAATAATGTATCTCTTAACATACCAAAAAGCCTGTTAAGTGACTTCTTTCTATTAGGAATAGTCACATAACAGGCTTCTATTTTCTTTCTTTTTACGTTTCTTTGCTTCTGCAAAAGCAAGTTGTGGTAACTTTATTTCACCTCCATCTGGAATGGGCTTGCTGGCAAGGCGTTCTTACCGTAGAGGTTAAGACGTGCTGGGTTGTTCTTCCAACCAAAGCGTACAGCGGTGGGCACAGTGCCTTCGGGAACACTGAGTATAACCTTTGTGCCGTCTACACGTGCCGTGGCGTTACGGAACTTGCCGTCATTACCTTTGAGTTCAAACTCCTTCACGTCGTCACATGGGCGCAACGGCTGGTCCATGGTAACGACTACGCCTTCTGGCTGTAGCGTAACAGAAAGTGGTTGCGGTGAGAGGAGGTTCTTCTTGCCATACACTTGGTTGGCGAGGGCAAGGGCGCAACGCTCCGCTACCTCACGCTTGCGCAGAGGGTGTATGTCTGCCGCCTCACCAAGGTCTATGGCAACGGCAAGGGTGTTGTGAGGATTGGCAATACCAACAAGGCGTTGCTGCTCACGCAGGGCTGCCCAACCGCTCTCCTGGGGCTGATCGGTAGGCTCCATGTGGTTGGCGAGTTGCACTACGCAGAAGGGCATGTCAGGACGCTGCCACAGCGTGCGCCAGTTGCCTGTGAGCTTAGTCAGCAGGTCACCATACTCGTTTGGCTTGCCTGTGTTTGACTCTCCCTGATACCACACCATGCCTGAGAGGGCGTAAGGGGCTAACGGGTGTATCATGCCATTATAGAGTACGGAGGCTTGGTTCTGCGTGTTCACCTTGCCACCGAGTGGACCTTCCATAAGGAGGGAGCCTTTATGGGTTAGCCATTTGGTAGATATCTGCTGCTTGCTTCCGTCTTCATAGACTATCTCATGGGGCTTGTTGCGATAGAAATTAGCCATACCACTCTTACAGATAATGCGCACTGCTATGACGTTGTCGCCCTCACGCAGCAGTCCTGCTGGTATACTGTAGCGACGAGGGGGATACTGATAGTATGTCACGCCTACCTGCCTGCCGTTGACGAAGGTGTAGTCCATGTCGTGAAGCGTGCCAAGGAGCAGTGTCGCTGCCTTGCCCGCATGGGCTGCGTCGACTGTGATGTGCTGGCGCAACCACATAGAGCCGATGATGGGGCGTCCCTCGTGCTTAGCCCAGGCGTTGTTGTCATACTGGTCATACGTCTGCCACGATGCGTCATCATAATCGCTTTTCTCATACTTTCCGTTGCCTGGGTCGGTGTCGTTCATCAGTTTGAACCACACGTCATTGGCACGATTGTTTGCCAAGGTCTGATACTTCACGTAGTCGGCATCGGTATACAGCATGTAATCTCTATAGTATGGATAACTCTTCAGGGAGTCAATGTCCACCCATGCCTGCACAGGACTACCGCCAAGGCTTGACTGTATGACACCCTGTGGTACCTTTGTGTCGTTGTACATCTTCTGTCCGAGGAAGTAACCGAGAGCTGAAAACTTCCACGCATTGTCCTTACTGAGGTGTTTCCACGATGTTTTCTTAACATCGTTCTTGCGCTCCGTGGAGTAATCTGTCTGCACTTGGAACAGGCGTATGTTGTCATTGCTGTATGCATCAATATCGGCAGCATACTGAGGATATACGCGTTCGATGTTGGTATCTACGTTAGACTGTCCTGATACCAACCATACGTCGCCCACCATGACGTCTGTCAGCGTCTGCTCTGCTATCTGCATGGTGAATGGTCCGCCTGGCTTTTGCTTCGGAAGCACTACGCGCCACTGTCCATTAGCATCTGCATTGGTGGTGTATCTCTTGCCACGGAAGGTCACGGTGACTGCCTCGCCTGGTTGTGCCATGCCCCATACTGGCAACGGTTGCTGACGTTGTAACACCATGCCAGACTGAAACATCTGGGGCAACGTAACGGCATGACTGGCAAGGCTGCACAGCAAAGCCGCGACAACGACTGTTATTTTCTTTCTCATTGTTGATTTATCTTTTATTGTTAGTAGTACATAGAACTAATAGAATGGCTATAACTACTCTGTTAGACATAAATTGCTGAATCGCTTTCCCTTCTGAATATAAACAGCAAAAAGCACAGCCGCCACCCGTAGTGACTGCCATGCTTTTGCTTATCAACTTGCTGTTACTCCTATTTCTTAGGAAGATACCAGTTCTGCTTGTCCATCATACGGGTATAGACTGACTCATCTCTCACCCCATTACGGCTTGCTATAGGTAGCGCAAGATATGAAGGGTCGTTACGACGCATAGCTACTCGCATGAGGTCGTAGTATCGATGGCCCTCAAAAGCGAACTCTAAGGCGTTCTCGGTTACTATCATGTCCTCTACGAGAGGTATCTGATAGTTCAGCGTGTCCTCGTATGTGGCAAGGGCTTCTGGCGGTTGTGGCAGCGCGTATTGATTGTCACAGCGCACATCTCCACAGCCACGAGCGTGGATTCCCTGTGTGTTATTCTCTGTAAAGAACTGTGATTGGAAGTTCAACAGCTCACCAGCACGCTCACGTTCCTTCTCTGAGATGTTCTTAAGGATAGAGTTTTCATACAGTCCATACTTCAGAATGTTGAACGCACTCTCTGGATAACCTGCGCGATTAAGAGCTTCTGCATACATCAGGTAGACTTGCTGCACACGATAGATGGTGACGAAGTCTGAAGAGACGGTGCTTACTGTCTGCTTGATACTGTTGTAACGGCTTGACTCGTCACGATTCTCTACATCATACTTATAAGCACCAGAGAGACGAAGGTCACCTGCATAGTAAGATCTCTGGAAACCTGTCTTTGGAGCATAAACCGTGTCACGGTCTGCATCTGTTATCTTATTCTCGAACACATAGTCCTGAGCCCGAGAGATATTATAGAGTGCTGACGACGGAGTTACCTGATAATAGTAGTAATTGTTGTCCGTAGAGCTGAACACTTCCTGTAGTTTACCGCGTATACCATTAAACTCTGACGGCTCAAGCGGGATAAGACACAGTACCTCAGCCTCATTTTTTGCTACAACAGATGAAGTGTAAGAGTTATTCGTACTGGCATTAATGAAGTCGGCAGAAGCACCTACATTCCACTTCACACGATTGGTGTTGGTGTAGTGCATATCATCTTTCTTGGCGAGATACTGATAGAAGTACTGGCAAGCTTCATTATATCGCCCTGTCCACAGGCACATTTCGCCTAACAAGACACGCATAGGGATGAAGAACTTACTTGAGTTGAAGCCATTGACCTGGTTGTAGTTAGGCTGTTCTCTGTCTACATACGGTGCGAGATCGTTGATGAAATAGTCACAGATAGCGTTGATGTCCGACGGTGTCTTCTCCATCTCGCGCTGTGCGTCAGCCTCTGTCATAACAGGAACTGTAACGAGTGGCACCTCACCGTATATCTTTGCCATCTGAAGATATGTCCAAGCGCGGTACGCTTTAACAGCAGGATACTCCTTTTCAAATACCTTTTTGCCAAGACGTGACAGTGTTGTGTCTACGTGAGCGAGGAAATAGTTACAGTTATTGATAACGGCATAGTAGTCGCTGATGCGGTTATACTCATTATCATCGCTGAAATTATTTGCCGCCATGTTCTTAATAGCGGTAGTAGCCTTTGCCGTTGGGCTGACAAGGTCTGAGCGAACCTCGCCGAGAAGCAGCGTGCGGTCTGCCACAACCTGCATCTGTCGTATGATGCCCATAACGCTATAAAGCGAGTCTTGCGGTGTGTTGATGTGGTTATCTTCCTCAAATTCCACCATATCAGACTTGGTATCAAGCATATCAGAGCATGAGGCTAATGACGCAAGGCAGCAGAGACCCATTATTATTTGCTTGTATAGTTTCATAGTTGTTGGTTATTTTTGTGGTTTTGTGGTTTTAGTTGTTTCGTTATTTAGTTGTTTTGAGGTTTTGTTGACTGTGCCTTTGCTCGATAGAAAACCAGCAATCGCATCAACTTAACGCCTAAACCACTAAATAACTAAACAACTAAACGACTAAAATACTACAGGTTTATCTTCACGCCCATAGCGAATGAGCGACCCAATCCGAGCAATCCGCGGTCGATACCCTGTGAGAGTACGCTTCCTGAGAGTGCGCAATCAGGATTGCTGCCGAGGTATTTCGTGATGGTAAAGAGGTTTTGTACTGAGCCCCAAATGGTGAGTCCCTGAAGGAATGTGCTGTTAATAGGCAGCGCATAGCTGAGGGTCACGTTGCTAAGACGCAGATAACTGCCGTCTTCTATCCAGCGATCGCTGAAGCGAGCGTTACCATGAGGGTCCTGATAACTAAGGCGTGGCATATTGGTAATCTGTCCTTCTGCCATCCAACGGGCGTTCATCGCGGTGGTTTGGTTGTAGAAGTACTTACCACTCTCAAGTATGCTGCGCTCGTAGTTGTATATGTCGTTGCCCAGACAGTAATTGAATGTCACGTCAAGTGACCAGTTTTTCCAGCTCAGACGGCTATAGATGTTGCCGTAAACTGATGGGTTAGGGTCGCCAATGACTTCGCGATCGGCAGCGTCGATGCACTTGTTACCATCCTTATCAACGAACTTCATGTCGCCAGCTTGGAAGTAAACCTCCGTTCCTGACTCATCAAGTTGATAGAGACCAGCCTCATTTGCCTCTGCGGATGTGGCGTAAACGCCATTGGTGCGATAGCCGTAGAAGAGACCAACGGGGTTGCCTACAGATGTAAGTACGGTAGCTCCGTAGATGCTTGTCTCCATACTCTTGTTGTCAGTGCCCAGTGCTGTCACCTCATTGCTGTAGTGACCGAGTGTTGCACCGACCTCCCAGTGCCATGACTTTGAGTCGTATGCCTTGACGCCTACATTGATGTCGAAGCCCGCATTGGTCAGTTTACCATCGTTACACCAGTTTTCATTGAGACCACTTGTCCACGCCATCTGGCGCAATGTGAGCAGGTTGTTAGTCCAAGACTTATAAATGTTGATACCTGCATGGAGCTTATTGTTGAAGAAGTTGCCTTCTACTCCACCGCTAAGGCGACGTGTCGTCTCCCATTTCAGTGTGCTGTTGCCCACGTTTCCGAGCAGTTTGCCTGCTGCGTTTGTACCAAGAAGGGTCTTAGAGATAAAGTATGTGCGTGACGCTGTGTAGTCTATATCGTCGTTACCAGAGACATCGTAGCCAAGGTTTACGCGGAGATAGTTGACGGGTTTTACGTCAGCGAGCCACTTCTCATTGCTCATTACCCATGAAGCTTGCAGACTTGGGAATATGCCCCATACTACTCCGAACGCCTTTAAGCCGTCGGCGTCCTTACCGAAGCGTGATGATGCCTGTGCTGAGAGGGTACCTGTGAGGTAGTATTTCTCTGCATAGTTATAGTCACCAGAAGCATACCACGTGATGTCGCTGTACTTATCGTCGGCACCATCGGTTGACTTGTAGGCGAGAGAGCCTGACATATTCGGTGTCTTATCATTACCAGTGTTGTAGCCTTTCTGTACATTTAGCTTATAACTGTTGCTGATATAGCGTATGCCTCCAAAGGCTTTGATGCTGTGTGCTCCGTAACGGTTCTGCCAATCTACACGTGTGTCGCTCTGTATTGAGTTCTGACGTGCGGTGAGTGACTGTACTATGTTGTCTACATATACACGGTTGGTGATGCCAGGTACACGGAACTGTGGTACGCCTGTGATAGGGAGATAGTAGTTCTCGTTGGTGTTGACCAGTGAGAAGTTGAAGAACTCCTGCACGCTGAGGTGCTTATTGAACTGGTACTTCGGTGTAATAGAGAAGGTAACGAGACGGTTACCGAAGTCGTTACGGTTACGTCCGTCGCCATTGTCGAGTATGCTGACAGGGTTAGCGAGGCTTCTATCGCTGGTGGTTATAGCTCCTTGCAGGTAGTCATCAGCCTCAGCGAGATAGTTACTCATATTACCATTGAAGTCGTAAGCGTAAGGTGAGAGGAATGGTGACTTGATGAGCGCGAGGAAGTTGGTAGATGTTATGGTGTTCTCCTCTACGTTTTCAGACACGCCGATGTCGCGTAAGTCACGGCTTACATCGCTGAATGAGGCATCGAATCTCACGCTGAGGTCTTTCAGCACGTTGATGTCGGTGTTCATTCTCATATTGAAGCGTGAGTAGTCGTTACCCTTCAACGTAGCGTCGGCACTGGTATAGCCTACGCTGAGGTTATAGCTTGCCACGTCGTCACCACCCTGTACGTTGATGCCATAGCTCTGAGCGAATGATGAGCGGTATACTTCCTTCTTCCAGTCCGTATTGTTATGGTACATAGGATAGTAGTAGTAAGAAGGGTCTGAGATGAGGAACTTCATGCTACTGATATCGCTCATCTGCGTTGCTAACATCTCTGACGCGTACGTGCGGTACTCTTCCGCTCCTAACATCTGTGGTGTTCTTGGTTCCGTCATGAACTTACCGCCTATCGTTACGTCAATCTTCGTCGCCATACTGCGATTACGCTTGGTGGTGACAAGTATGACTCCGTTAGCTCCCTTGGCACCATACAGGGCGGTACCGTTCTTCATTACCTCTACCTTGTCAATGTCATTGACGTCTATATTGGCGAGGATGTTGTTGTAATAACCGTCATGCAGCATGGTACGGTCGTACTGCATATCCATGATTACGCCGTCGACGACGATGAGTGGCTGTGCATTTGCACTAAGACTGTTGAGTCCGTTGACGAACATCACGTTGCCTAAGCCGTCGTTTCCGCCACGGCTTACCATTCTGACGTCTGCCGCAAGTTGCTGCTTTAGCAGTGGATCAACGCTTGCTTCCACGTTGTTCTCAAAGCCAGTAGCCTTTGCACGTAACAGTCCAGAGGTGGTATTGCCGTAAACTGCACTGTAGTCAGAAGAATAGAGCTGTGCGTTTACATTGTTCAGGTCCTGACCTATCGCTACCTGTTGGCTTTGCTGTCCCTCCAGTGTCATATACACGCTGCTGACATAATCGGGCAGTTTGAGTGTGTACTGACCCTTATCGTTGGTCAGCGCGCTGTATGCATTGTCACCATAAGCCTGTACTCGCACACCAGCAAGTGGCTCGCCAGTGGACGCATTGGTTACAGTACCTTTGATATCCTTAGCCACCGCGTCACACGCCAGCATGGAAAGCCCCAGCGAGAGGAGCACCGCTGCCCCTTTAAGGCTGCCTCCTGCAGGAGATACAAAGCTTAATATTTTGTTTTTCTTGTTATTCATAGTTGCCGTGTTTTAGTTGTTCTGTGACTCTTGCGTTTCGTTAGGACGGAGGAATATGCAGTCAAGGTACATCTCACGCCAGTATTTCAGGTTCTCCGTTCTGCTGATGTCGCAGGTGATTGTAAGGCTAATCTTATCGTTGTTTTGGCTATAGTTGCAGGCAGGAAGCTTGAAGCCTTGCGCTACAACTACCGTGTCTACCACATTGGCACGGCTTATTATCGCCTTGCCGTTATTACACTTGTACTCTTGTGCCTTTCCTTCTTCGTCAATATAGTTTATGGTAGCCTTAAACTTGTAAGGTCTCAGCACGTTCTTCGGATTGTCCACATTCTTCGGGAGCAGCACTACGCAGAAGTCATAGGCTCCAGCGAGTGTTCCGTTCAGTTTGTAGGTGATAGACCAGTTTGATGTACCTGTGTTAGGAGTGATAACCATGAACTGCCCTTTTGAGATGCTGTCGCCCGCTGCTGAGCGTGTGTTATACTTGCAAAGTTTATAGTCTTTTATCATCCATGACTGCTCTGCCTCCTGCTCTATCTTCCTGAAGTAAGTCTGTTCTGGTGTAAACGGCCACTCGTCGTAGTAGTAGAGATTACCGTTACTGCACTCTCTTACGCCCTTAGCCTTACCGAAGAGACCATCAGCGGCGTATGGTTTGTAGAACACATGATACTCTGGATTGCTTGTAGAGTAGTGGTATGATATCACGCTGTCGTTAGGGCTTGACTGTATCGTCTTACTGAAGACAGCGTCGTCGAACAGTGCTCGGCACGTCCAGTAGTTCTGCAAGGAGTCGCGTTTCTCCATTGAGGAAGGGAAGTTGAAGTGCGCTGCTGCTTTGTCCCACGCCTTCTGCCAACCGTTGTTGGTAGGTATGGCAACAGAGAACACTGAGTCTTCTGCGTTGAGCTGTCCGATAGCGTTGAGCAGTATGTTGCGCTCGTTGATTACAGAGTCTACATATACTGGTATACCGTCAACGAGACCGCTGCTCACACTGGCGTTTTCGTCGAAGTAATCTTCGTTATATCCCTTTATCTTATCTCCTGAGAGCAAGAAGTCAGGCACGTTGGTGAGTGCCTCATATACGGTATACTTGTAAGGCATCTGCGTCTGCATGATGTGCATCACACCATTCTTTCCGTGCAGATTTCCTTCCTTTATTGACACGCCGTTGATGTTGTCGCTGTTGATAACGATACGTTTGCCGTTCATCAGGCGGACAGTCTGTGTGGTGTCTGACGCAGAACGCAGCGTAGTGGCGAGGTGATTCTTTACGAAGAACATCTCCACGCACGAGTCGCCCTGCGCTGTCTGCGTGAGGTTGATGAGCGAATCCTTGTTGAAGGTGCCGTTAACAGGCGCGAGGACCGTCAGTGAGCGTCCTCCATCGAGAACCTGTGCGTAAGACACTGGCGTCTTCTTGTGATGACGGAATACCATGGTGTTTTGCAATACCTCGGCAAAGTCGCTCAGCTCTGGGTTAGCGTTTATCTGCTCCCATAGCGTGGTGTTGCTACCCTCAATATTTGAGCCGTCATAGTGGTCGTCCCAGTCGGAGCATGACGCTATGCCAGCGGTGGCAACGAGAGCTGCTACCAACGGAGCCTTATGAAGCAATCCCTCGCCCACCCTCTTTAGAAGAAGGCGGGACTGAAGGGTTATGTTTTCTCTAATTTTATTCATGTTGACAATAGTTGTTTGTTAGAGGTTTTACTTACAATTTGTTATTTAACTGTGGTCTTTGTCTTACAGTTTCGATAACGATAATGCTGGTTAGGCGATATGTGCGTTATTGTGTTGTAATATGATGCTAATCGCCTTACAATCACTATGCTTTCACGAAGCGTTTTGGCTGCTTTCAGATTGTAAGTAGACATGATGTTGTGACTTGTCCTTAGTGTCTGTCTTCACCTTCAGGACTTGCATATACACTCTTAGGGCACAGCTCGATGTAGTCGAACGACCACTCCACGTCGCCATCCATTACCTGACGGAAGCGCAACCAATACTCTTGACCAGCCTTAAACTGTGCCGTTGTGAGGATTCTGCGCATATGTTCTGGTGAGTCTACACGGAAGTTTGTGGCTCCAGGCTTACCGTAAGAGTCCATGCCTTTCATGAATCCGCGGTTACGCATTGCCTTATCGTTAGCCGCGTTGTGCTCTTCGTCCTCGGTGTCTGCCTCGTAGCCTACGTCAGTTCCCCACGCTCCTACACGGAGGTCAACAGGGATGCCGCATGGCTCGTTATTGAGATATACCTGAACCACGCCACGATCGGCACCTGCTACATAACCAAGACGTACCTCGTAAAGTCCTGGAGGAGGTGTAGGCAGTTTTATTTGCACGTCGTACTGTCCCTTAACGCAGATAGCGTTGCCTAAGTATGAACTCCACCAAACATCGTCGGGGTGCACGGCGATAAAGGTTTCAGGGCTCGTCTTCCAGTTTGCTATATATCCATTTTTGAATGCTGACACGTATTCTTTCTGATAACCGCAGTGTCCACGGGCACCCTGGTTCATAAAATCTGGGCTCAGTGTTGTTGCGTCAATACGCATACGGCAGTTGAGCACATTGTCTCTTACGTTGGTATCATACTGCAATATATCGTCAAGATAATGGTATGTACCGTTGATAGCATTCTGGTCGTGCTTTCCGCTCTCTGATGCAGAGAGTACTTTCACGCCTTTACATCCTGGCTTGTAGTTACCTTTCAGACCCTTTCTGTTGGCATAGAGCACACCGTTGGCACGGCAGAAACGTAACATTGCGTCAGGACACATCGTCTGCCAGAAATCTTCTGGGTCGGCAATCTCTGTGCGACAGCACTGCTCAAGGATGGTTCCTGAAGGTGCCCAGTCACCGTAGTTGCCAAGGCGATCCATCAAGTGGTAGCTGACAAAGCGGTTTAGCGGGTTCTTTCTGTTAGTGTAATCGTCGTCATAAAGACCTGCGTCCTGTGGGAAAGAGGCGTCATAGATGCGCTTGGCGTATGCTTTCAGGTCGTCAAGGGTGTAGATGCCGTGCTTGTGATATACGCTGTCAGGCTCCACAAACGCCGTAAACTTGTAGAAACGTTTTTCTGGCCAGTATGCTAGCATATCGCGTCCACCGTAGTGTACTATCTTACCATCAGTGACAGAGTCGTCGTTACAGAAGTATGAAAGGTCCATGAACTTTGTCAACGAGTCGGTCATGTTGGTGAGATTCATTGCCTGTGTGAAGAGGGTTATGGTAGAGTCGCTCTCCATAAGGTCAGGCAGGAAGAGGTTACTTGCGGCAAGAACACGGTTGATAGTGTGTACTACACCGTTGGTAACAGAGTCGTCTTTCTGTACGATACGTGAGCGTTTGTTCACGTAGAGTATCAGGGCGTTGTTGTTGTTCACGTCGCTATCGCTTGAGAGCACGAGGTAACGGTCGTCCATATTCATTTCGGGCAGTGCACCGTCGCTATAGTCTGTGGTGAAGAAAGCGCCCTTATTGACAATGTGTGTGCGCGCTATAGTGTCGCAGGTAGCAAGCGGTATGTTGTCTATGCTGCCGTAACCAGATTCGGCGAGGTACGTGTTGACCGCGTTATTGTCTGGTGCGAAGACGGTGAAAGTGCCGTAAGTACTGAGCAGGTGGAAATATCCCGCACGCTCAAGAAGTGCCTGAAACTGGCTGTATCTGTCCGGTTCGTCCTCTATAAGCTGCGCTGCGGTACGCTTGGTGGCGGTATAATAGTTTGTGTCGTCAAAGTCATTGTCCACACAAGCCACAATACCTGATATGCTAAGTGAAAGGATGAAGAGGTACATCAAGCCTCTCATCAATGTCTTGCATTTCTTGTTGTTCATAGTTTTATGGTTTATTGGGTTGTTAACCACTATACTTTAGGGTGGTTCTATAAATTAGCTTTTTTCATATTTCGAGGCTATTTTCGAGGTCAAAGCGTAAGTGAGTGATGGAGTTATGCGGGCATAACGACTGAACGAGCTTACGCCTTGAGACGAAAAGAGTTCGAAAGATGACAAAACGTCACCCTCATTATATTATATATATTTTACGGTGGTAATTTATAGAACCACCCTTTAGTTAGTGTAATCGTCTGTATTACCGTAAGCGGAGTTCTGATGGAGATAGGTGTTAAGCTTCAGCTCGTCTCGGTTATACGGGAAGAAGAGAATGTTAGGGTCTGCCAAACGAATCTTTATCGCACTGAGGTTGTCCTCGTACTTCACCGTAGCCTCGGTGATAAGTCGCTGGTTGTCACCGTCACGCAGTGCCATACGCACAAGGTCATACCATCTCTTGCCCTCGAACATCAGCTCTCTGTGACGCTCGTCAAGCACCAGTTGTTCCATCTTCTCACGGCTTGACTTGTAGTCTGCGAACTTTAACGTATCGCGTGCGGAAGCGTCTATGAGGTTGCAGGCTCTCTTATTCACGGCGTTTACCATGCAGAAAGCGGTCTCGTAGTTCTCTTCGCCTTTCATCACAAGAGCCTCAGCCTTCATCAACAGCACATCGGTGAGTCTGTAGACTATCCAGTTAGAGTACTCGTTACCCTTCATAGAGTGGCTCAACCTCAGGCTTCTCTCGTCTGTAACGTTTGTGTTGTCAAGTGAGACAGAAGAGTAAGCATACTTTCTTACAGCGTAAGTGCCACTGGTTAACTCGGTGTTTTCATACACGCGGCAGTCGTTCTTGGCAAACAGTTTGCAGTTGCCGAGGGCGGCATCTTTACACAATATTGAAGGCACGGTAAAGTTACCTATGTTGTGATTTGATGAAGAGTAGAACTGACTTACGTATGTATTCTTCACGCTTTGGTTGTCCTTGAAGTAAAGCTCAAACAGACTCTCGAAGCTACAGCCATCACCAAATATTTCCTTGTAGGCGTTGCCGCAGGTGGTGCTGCCTTCTTCCTTCTCGCGAATGAGCGGTATGCCGTATAGCTCCGTCATGTCATTGAGGTCGCCAAGGGTAGCTACCTTCTGCTTATACTGGTCTTGCTTGAAGGCTATCACCTTGTCGCAGTATTCTACACACTTGTCATAGTCGCCTGACCACAGGCAGATGTCAGCGATAAGCGCGTAGATAGCAACACGTGTAACGCGTGAGCAGTTCTCCTTTGCATCTGTAGCAGCCTGCGAGTTGGTCAGTCTGCTGTCGTCAACATAACGTTTTACGGCGTCGTTCTGTACTGCCTCAAGGTCTTTTATCAGTATGCTGAGAGCTTCCTTCATAGGCGTTGGCTCGATGCGGTAGTCAGTCTGGTCGTCGATACTCGGTTCAAAGGTCATAGGGACATCTCTGAATGTGCGTATGAGGTAGAAGTAACAAAGGTCGCGCAAGAATGTAGCCTCGGCTATGTTAGCCTTCATCTCAGCATAAGAGTAGTTAGGATCACGCTGCTGTACCTGCGGTGCGTAGTGACACACGGTGTTACAACGGTTTATGGTCTGATACATTACCTCCCACTTAGTGTATCCGTTAGTAGGGAGAAGGTTCTCTTTCAGCATCTCCTGAACATCGTAACTGGCGTCTCGTCCAGCCTTGAAGTTATCAGAACGTAGCTCTCCCCATACGCCCATGCGACGTACACTCTCCTCTGATTCAAGAGACTCGTAACAGCTGAAGAGGACACTCTTCACGTCAGCCTTCTGTGTCCAGTAGTTCTCAAGAATCACATCGTTCAGCGGTTGTCTGTCGAGGTAGTCGCTACATCCCGACATTGTCACCACAGCGGCGGGGATAGCAAGGCTCATTACCATAGCCTTGGCAGCACGCTTATATTTATATATAATGTTATTCATCGTAATCTTGTTGTTAAATCGTTATGTCGTTTCTTAGAACTGAACGGTTATACCTCCCGTAACAGACTTGGCTCTCGGTGTCTGTGCATTGTCGGTAACAACGCCATAGCTACCGTATGACACCTCAGGATCTGCGCCAGAGTACTTCGTTATGCAGAAGAGGTTATTGGCAGAGATAGAGAAGCTGAGCTGACTGAGTCCCCATTTCTTTATCAGCTTGGTAGGGAAGGCGTAGCTTATCTGTGAGTAGTTAAGACGAAGGAATGAACCGTCTTCTACGAATCTGTCGCTACCAAGGTAGTTGTAACCTGACTTATGAAGAGCTCTTGGTATGCTTGCTATGTCGCCCTCTACACGCCAACGGTGGTTAACGGCACGACTCTGGTTGTTATTGTTATACATTGACTCGGCGTTCATTCTGTTTCCGTTGATGATTTTGTTACCATATCGGAAGTTGAACTGGTTGTTCCAAGACCAGCGTCCCCACTTGAACTTCACGCCAAAACCGCCTGTAAACTTAGGAAGTGATGAGCCAAGATACACGATGTCAAGCTCGTTGATGTTACCATCGTGGTTTATATCCTCATAAACTGCGTCGCCTCCCTTGAACTCATACTCTGATGTCGTACCGTAACAGAACATCATTGGCTTGGTGTGTCCCTTGTTGTCTTTAACGACAGCTCCGTTCTCATCGCGTACTACTGGTGCGTTAGGTCCGCTGACACCTGCTACTTCCTCGTCGCTGTATTCAGAATACTGGTATGTTCCCTTATAACGGAAACCGTAAATGCTACCAAATGGTTTGTCGAGTTCTACGCGAGAGAGGTACTTACCGTTGTTTGGTCTATCGTCAGCACCTGCGTTAAGCATCTTCAGGCAGGTCTCTTCCATCTCCGTAAGCACGTTCTTGTTGTTGGCAAACGTTACGTTGAAGTCTATTCCGAGGTTGCCTACCTTCACAAGGTTGTTGGTGTTGATGTTGAATTCCCAACCCGAGTTCTCCATCTTACCTACGTTACAGTACTCCATTTTATTGAAACCTGAAGAGGTAGGAATCTTGTTGTTTCTCATCAAGAGGTCTGAAGTATACTGCTTGTACAGCTCAAGGTTACCAGTAACTTTATCATTAAAGAATCCGAAGTCGAAGCCAAGGTTCCAGGTTTTCTTCTGTTCCCACTTCAGTTTGCTCAGTCTGATGTTAGAAGGATAGGTTGTTGTCTCACCGAGATAGCCCTTACCATTGCTGTACTTACTGAAATAAAGATACTCAGAACTTGGCTGTTGACCTACGATACCCCAACCTGGACGTACAGAGAGCATAGAGAGCCACTTAGAGAATCGCTGCATCCATGGCTCACGGTTGATATTCCAGCGCAGTGACAATGCTGGGAAGGTACCCCAACGGTTATCTGGTCCGAACTTGGTGCTACCGTCTCTACGTACTGAGAAGTCTAACATGTAGCGTGACTTGTAAGCATAGTGCAATGAATACGTAAAGTACATACTGCGCCATTCACCTACTTGGCTCAAGAAAGTGCCAGCGTCTATGATACCTTCTGCACCGGTACTGATGATGCTTCCCGTAGGTAAGCCGTAGACACCTGTTGCCTGTCGGTTACTGCTACCATCGGTCATCTGGCCACGAAGCATCATCATCATGCTGTGATCCTCATTCTTGAAATGCGGAATGAAGGTGAGCGTATGGGTCGTTGTGATGCCAAGGCTCTTGTAGTTGTCGGCTGTTGACTTGTTGACGCTGCCGTCATTCCATGTCTTTACGTTAAGTTCTGAAGGCAGGAAGGTGTCGTTATACTTATTAAAGATATCGAAGATGACCTTTCCTTCGTACTTGAGCTGTGTATGACCCTCACCTATTCCAAGCAGGTTATACTCTATCTTGAACTCTGGAGAAATCTTATATGTAGTCTCCTTGTTGGTAGCGAGGTTGGCAAGTGCTACTGGGTTGTAGAACTTTTGACCGTTTTCCTCTACCTGTTCCTGTAGTTCTGTAGAGATGGTAGTAGGCAGATTGTAGTAATAACCTGTGTTGTTATTATCGCTATCATACTCGTATATCGGTATGTTTGGCATACGTCTGTACGCCTGCGAGAGCAGGTCTGAGTAGTTTTTATCGTTCTTTGTGTATGTGAACGAGAGGTTTGTGACAATCTTTATGCGGTCGCTGACGAAGTAATCGAGTGCCACACGTGATGAAAGTCGATCTAACTGCTGCTTGATAATAGAACCTGTCTCATGGTCATATCCTGCACCTATGCGGAAGTTTGCTTTCTCGCCACCACCCTGAAGGGATAAGTAGTGGTTCTGACGCCAACCTGTTTGCTCTACGGCGTCAATCCAGTCGGTGTTCTTATTAAAGTTGTTCCAACCGTTAGGGTTACTGGTATCATAGTTGAACTCTATGATATTGCTGGCGTCACTACTCAACTTAGGGTTGAAGTAGGCTTCTTTCATGAGCATGGTATACTCATCACCTGTCAGCATCTGGTAGCCCTTAGGCTGCCATGTTCCTGTGAGGCGGTAGCTATATGTTACCTGTGTCTTGCCTCTTGAGCCACGTTTGGTCTTTATCTCGATAACACCGTTAGCACCTTGTGAACCCCAGATGGCTGTGGCCGCAGCGTCTTTGAGCACACTGATGCTCTCGATGTCTTCAGGGTTTACGTTAAGCAGTTCGGCGAACTTTTCGTCGTTGGCAGACGAGAAGTCTATGTTGTTGCCGAGATCGTTCTCCCATACGTTGCCGTCGACTACGATAAGTGGCTCTGAGCTGGCGTTGATGGAGCTGACACCACGCAGACGCATTGACGTTCCTGAGCCGAGGTTACCGCTGTTTGCTACGATATCAAGACCTGCGATACGTCCCTGCAATGCCTCGTCGATGGTTGTTAAGGACAGTCCTTCAAACTCTTTGGTGCTGATAGACTGGTTAGATGTAGACATTTCGTCTTGAGGTATGGCGAGTCCTGAGCCTGCTCCGCGACGCTTACTTACCACGGTTACCTCGCTAAGGGCTGTCTTGTCCTCAAGGGTTATGTTGAAAGTAGTGGCGTTGATAGCTACAGTCTGCGACTTACAACCTACGTAACTGAAGCGAATCTTGTTCTTCGGGTCTTTGATTTTGAACGAGAAGTTACCGTTCATATCTGTTTGCGTAGAGCTGACGATACGGTTAGCCTTGTCTATCTCGACGACATTAGCCATCATGATAGGGCCGAAAGTATCTGACACGGTACCTGATACCACCTCACCAGCACTCTGAGCGTATGTCGTTCCGCCCATAAGCGACAGCTGAAGCGCGCAGAGTAATGCTGTGCGCCGTATGCGTCCGTTATTATCTGTCAATAATAGTTTCATGCTTGTTTTATTGTTTAGGAGGTTGATGGTTCAAGGTTTGTTGTATATTGTTGATGATGTATTACCTATTACACCAAGCCTTGAACCTACTACCATTATTTATATATAAGAGGTTTGTCTATCAAGTGTATCACCGCTGTTGAAGAAGTGTAGAGGCTTGAGGCATTAAGCTTGTCCTCAGCGTTCACGATGTACTCACGAGCCATGATGTTGTAAGTGCCGTCGCCCTTCACTACCTTGGCGGGATTGTTGTCGCTTTCTGTTGTCTTGATATATATCTGGTCGGCTGTCAGCGTTGGGTATACCTTGGCAAACTTATTGTTTTTGCCTATGAGTGCTGTCTCATAGCCGTCCTGAGCTTGTGGTGTAGCACCGATAAAGAGTGCTCCGTCTTGTATATGATACTGCAAGAAGTTCTCGATAGCGAGCGAGTCGGCAGTCTTAGCCTGTAGCTGTCCTGCCTCAGCTTCTTCTGCTACCTTCTCCCATGTAGGTAACTTACCTGCCTGTTGCAGTGCACGTATAGACTCGTTGGTTGGAACATATACCGTGTAGTTATAGGTATTGAAGGTTGAGATATTGTCGCTCACGCAGCCGTACTTCTTGTCGTGCATGACCTCAAGTAGTGAAGAGCCTTCAAGAAGCTCTGTGAAGGCACTCATCTCTTCGTGTTCACGCAGCATATCAATGGTGCTCTTGCGTGTTGTCATGATAGGTTCTCTATCGAGCACGTAACACTTACCGTTACCTTTCTCTGTTTGGTCGTAGATGTATGTCACACGAGCCTTGTCGTGAGAGTCATTGATCTGGTAGCTGCCTTCTACTGTCATGCCGTTTGTTCCTGCGCTAACGTTGTTGACTTTAATTTCCTGCCCACCTTTAGTTTTATAGTATTTGTGTCCGTCTTCAACGTTACCGATGACGATATGGTTGTCAAGTACATCCTTTAGGCGGTCTTTTATTCGGTTATAGTCACGCACCTCACCAATGCTGTCGCCTACTTCGCCTGTATCTAAGTTATAGGTATATATGCCAGCCCATACCGCACTGTTTTGATCTGCCTTATCATCGTAATGGAATCTCCACATCTCTGTCTCGCTCTTACCGAAGGATGTAGGGTCAATATAGCTCAACAGGGCGTTGTTGGTAGGTATAAAGAAGCTGTAATATGAGTTGAGTGAGTTAAGGTACACATTATACTGACATTGTGTTACCGCCCAATCTATGATACGCATAGTCTCATTAACCACTGCTGGATAGAGCACACTGACGAAGCTTGTTGGCGAGAATACGGTGTTAGTAAGGAACACTGCTCCGTTGTTGGCGAGCCAGACGCTGTCGATGTCGGCCTTGGTCACTCCCATAGGGTCGTTGGCGTCGTTAAGTATGCTGCTAAACTTGCTTGGCACGCAGGTGTTGATGAAGTCCGTCTGCATATTATTGTTGATAAGTTCCTTAACGACCTTTGTCGGAACGTTGTCCCATGTGCCATACTGGTTCTTCAATACTATGCCAGGACCGTTATTCCAGTACTCGTTCATGGCAGCGTCAGAAGGTACCATCATGACGCCCATGTTGCGCTGAAGTGCCACCTCTAATGGTGAAGCTGTGGTTACCTCTGATGACGTGCAGTAGGTATTCCAGCCTGGGTCGAACGTTAACTGCTCTGAACCGTGCAGTCCGTTGTCATCGTCGGAAATGAGTGCCTTTCCTCCCTGGCTCCATGTAGAGAAGTATCTCTTCTGGAAGATAGAGTCAACGTTGGTCTTATACATATCGTTATAAAAGTCAACGTTTGCTTTACCTATATAATAAGGTGCAGAGAATCTTTCGAGCAGCTTGCAGTAGATAGAGCACTGAGGCTTCGTGTTCACTATCTGTGCCATGTTGTCGAGTGGCAACACTACGTCAGCCATTTTGTGTATGAAGCCATTAGAGCACTTGATGTTCTGCTGTACCATTTTCACTCCGTTCACGCTGGCATCGCCTGGCTGTCTGTCTGTGGTGTAGTTGTAGAGGAAGTTGTAGTCATCGTTGGTGATTTTGTTGTTAGTCATCATTCTCTCGATGAAATGCAGCATTGGCGTAACGGTCATGTCGTTCATGAGCATCACGCTGTTTCTGTTCTCAAACTTCTTCCATGTCTTGTTCCACACCTGTGCCTCTGGTGTCATGTTAGGTAGGTCCTGCGTCTTTACTACCGCTACGGTGTCGAAGGTGGTCAACGAGCTGAGTCGTCTCATGCACTTACCCTCTATTGGTCCTTCAAGGCTTGAGAGGTCGTCTACCTGATAGCTACTGTTCACCATGGAGCCCATGAGTAACAGTTTCTTCTGACTCAGCGACAGTTGGTCGTAGCTTCGCACGCCCCACTTGTTGTTTTCGTAGAATCTTGCATAGGCATCATCGTCAGCCACGAACATAGTTTTCGAGCCAGTCTTGGCAAGTGTCTCCTTCAGTCCGAGGTCATCGATGAGACGCACCGTGTTTGTGTAGTGACCATCTTCTGCCAGATAGCTGTAGATACTCGCGCCCCAACCTGCAGGGTCGTTCTGATCCAAGTCATACTTGTCGCATGCCGTGAAGTTGACAAGGCACGCTGACAGTGCTACGGCGGCAGCAACACTGCGCCATCCCGACTTTAGCATTTCTTTTTTTGTTTTCATTTTGGTCAGTTATATTTTTTAGGTTTTTTCGAAATAATAACTGTTGCAAAGGTAGTACTTTTTAATATTCTTTATATTTCGAAAAGTAACGCATACTTTTTATTTCGTTTCATAATAAGGCTTCACTCCTCTGAAACTTTTGAAAAAGTAACATAAACTTTTGAAAAAATAACATCGCAATACTATCACTATCTAATCATGATACGATTACACCCATATCACGATACAATAACGCCCCTTTCGCAATGCGATTTGATACATAAGTAATGGCGAACACTTACTTATCGCTGCGACATAATGAGGGTACATCGTAGTACCACGCTTATAATGTTGAATTTGTGGGGGTGAAACAGAAATCACGTTTCCATAACTGTGAACACACAAGAGAAAATACTCAACGCGCTAAGTTAAATAACTTAATGCATTGAGTATTTTGCTTTAGTAATGTTGAAAAAAAGCGTAAGTTATTTTTTCAACATTATTTATTTAAGAAAATGACTGTATTTTTGCCGATATTTTGTTTTTTTTTACTACTTTTGCAATGTTTTTTACAAATAACTAACCACAATGACTACATCTTACATCAAACGCATAAGAATATTTCTAACCTTTATCACGCTACTATTCACCATCAACTCTTTCGCATTGCGGGGCAGATTATACTCTGGCAATGACCAGTTGAGCAGCAGCATGGTACACAGTGTATACCAAGATAAACAGGGTTTTATATGGATTTGCAGTGAGAACGGACTGGACAGATACGACGGTTACAGGTTCATAAACTATAACGTGAACAACGGTCTCTGCTCTGACAACGTGAACGCTGTATGCCAAGATAAATATAACGACATATACATAGGTACCACAAACGGACTAAGCGTAATGCATAACAACCGTATTCTGCCCGTTGGTATTAAGGAAGATAACGGTATCAGACCTTTTGAGGCTTACGTAACGTCATTCTGTGAGGGACCTGACAAACTACTATATGTCGGCACTTCTGGTAGAGGATTATGGCGCATAAACCCCGACAGAACTGTGGAAAAGGCTTTTCCTAATGTGCAGAACATCGCTTTTGCGCAGAACTTTACGTTTGACAAGAGCGGAACACTGTGGATAACAACTAATACCAATGGCGTATTTGCCGTCAAAGGAAATAAAATAAGAAGGTTTCGTCTGAAGGAGACGACTAACTACTCTATCATTATCACAGACATACACGATAACGTCTACGTCGGATTCGTCAACGGTGGTGTATACAAGACTGACGCCACGAAACGAGCGTTTCACCTGATTCCATCTACGGCTAATGCTTCTGTCACCTCACTTAAGGCAAGAAAGGATGGCAATATCTTTGTGGGAACTAACGGATCGGGACTGCAAGTGCTCGACGGTAAAACGGGATACCTCTACGCCAACCAGCTGTTTAGCAACGACGTGAACATGAACAACGTAAAGGTATACTCTATACTGGAAGACCATACTGGCAACTTATGGCTCGGACTGCTACAAAAGGGTGTGTTCGTGCAACCACCCCACAGCTCGTACATGCACTACATTGGACGAAGCCAAGGACCAACAAACCCAATAGGGGAACAGTGCGTAATGGCTGTATTCAAGCAACGTAACGGCACTCTGTGGGTCGCTACAGACCAAGACGGCCTGTATGCACTGGACGATAACGGCAAACTCTTGAAGCATTACATTCACGATGCCGCAGTACCTACAAGTGTGCCTGGCACAATAATGACCATGACGGAGGATGACTTCGGCAGACTGTGGATAGGATCGTTCCTCAACGGATGCGGGTGGTTAAACACCGCTACGGGCGAATACCACCGCACAGCTTTCAGTTACGGACAAAGCATGAGTGTGCTGGACCTAAGAATGGGACGGCACAACGACCTGTGGATAGGTACTTTAGGCGACGGACTGAAACGATTGGACCTTATTACTGGCGAAATAAAAGAATGGCACAACGGCCAGCCTGACTACTCTAACTGTCTTGCCAACAACTTCATACAGCAAATGGAAATTGACGGTGAGGGAAAATACCTCTTCGTGGGCACTACTACTGGTCTGTCGTGCTTTGACATCAAATCAGGGAGATGGGACAGAATAGTTAACAAAAACAATTTGCTTAGTGGCTCTGCACTGGGGGCACTGAGATACGACAAGAGCACAGGGCTATGGGCGGGAAATGCCAACGGACTGTATAACATAAAGTTTAAGCCTGGAAAACCGAAAGAGTTTACTATAAAGCACTACACCATAGCAAACGGACTGAACGATAACCACATTCAGGCTATAGAGATTGACCAAAACAAAATGGTATGGGTAAGTACAACTAAAGGATTGTGCTGCCTTAATCCGCAGACGGGAAAGGCAAGAAGCTACTATGGCAGCGACGGAATGGTGCCTAACGAATATGTATGGGGCGTGTCATACAAGGATATGACAGGCACTATGTACTTTGGTGGCACACAAGGATTATCATATTTCAACCCATCAAAGATAAAACAGGAGAACAGAAAACTTAATTTAACGCTGACAGAGATACTGGTAGGAGGCGAAGTGATAACACCTGGCGACAAGTCTGGCTGGTTTGAGGTTTGTGACACTACCATTACAGAGGCTTCACGCTTTGACTTCTGCCATCAAGACAATACCATCACGCTCCGATTCTCTACTCTGACATACTATGGACTGAAAAATATCAGATACAGATACAGCATCAACGGAGATAAATGGATTATGCTTCCTGCTGGGCAGAACGAGCTGACAATGAGCAGAATGCCAGCTGGTGACTATACATTCCGCATAGAAGCACTTAATAACGGAGTGGTGGCAGCGAAAAAAGAGATAAAGGTGGTAATACACAACCCATGGTATTTCACTCCGTTCGCAAGGCTTATATACCTGCTTATCGTGATAGCGATAGGCTACTATTATATACGCCTGACAAAAATAAGGAACACGGAGAAGCTAAAACTACAGGAACACATCCACGCAGAGGAGCTGAACGAACAGAAGCTGCGCTCGTTCATCAACCTAAGCCATGAGATACGTACCCCAATGACACTGATACTGACACCGCTGTTGCAACTGATGAAGGAGGATACTGACTCACATCGCAAGGCGACATACGACATCATAAGGCGTAATGCGGAACGAATACTGCACCTCGTTAATCAGATTATGGACATAAGGAAGATTGACAAGGGACAGATGACGATGAAGATGGCGGAGACAAACATCGTGAACTTTGTCAGAGACGTGGTGGATATGTTCCACATACAAGCCACTAACAAACAGATAGACATCACCTATAACCACGAAGGCATTGACGAACAGAAGGTGTGGATAGACCGTATGCAGTTCGACAAGGTGCTTATTAACCTTATGTCTAACGCAGTAAAATACACCGCTCCCGGCGGAGAGATAGAGGTATCGCTATCTGTCAGCAAGACGTACACACCGCAAGACGGCAACATTAATAATAATATACCACTACAATCAGGCAATGGCGAGACGGAGGGATATGTCACTCTTACCGTTTTCAATACTGGGGAGAAGATACCAGAAAGCAGTCTGACTAAGATTTTTGAACGCTTCTACCAAGTGTCGTCAGCCTCATTCCAGTACAAAACGGGCACTGGCGTAGGCCTTGACCTCGCACGCTCCATCGTGACACTGCATCATGGTGCCATCAGCGCAGCCAATCGCGAGAACGGAGTGGCATTCTACGTAACGCTGCCTTTGGGCAAAGAGCATCTCAAGGAAGAAGAGATTGCACCATGGAAAGAGGAAGAACACAGCACCGAGATGTTGCGTTCGGAGATAACATCACTGAACGAACAACAGAAACAGGAGGAAGAGATAAAGACACCTACATACCCAAGCAACTCGAAAAAGGCAAAAATCGTCATCGTGGAGGACGATGACGAGATACGTAACTACCTCATGACGGAGCTGTCATCTACCTACCGCGTGATGTGTTACAACAATGGCGCGGAGGCATTGCCGGCCATTCTGAGGGAAATACCACAACTTGTCATCAGCGATGTGATGATGCCTAACATGGACGGATACACGCTTTGCACCAAGATTAGGGCTAATGTGAACACTAATCACATCCCTATTATCCTCACAACTGCCAAAACGCGCGACGAGGACAAGATGGAGGGACTGGAGACTGGAGCAGACTTGTATGTAACAAAGCCGTTCAATCTGGACATACTGAAGCGCAATATCGCCAACCTTATAGCGTCGCGCAAGCTGATGCAGAATAAGTTTACGGGTAAGGAAGACCTCAACATAGAGAGCCATGAGGACGAAATAGACAACGCTGACAAGGAGCTTATCAACCGTATCATTGAGGTTATTAATGACAACCTCTTTGATTCTGACCTCAATATCGACATGATTTGCGAGAAAGTGGGCATCAGTCGCGTGCACCTTAACCGCAAGATGAAGGAGATGACGAACCAAACGCCTCACGCTTTCATTAAGAACCTGAGAATTAAGGCTGCGGCACGTATGCTGAAACAGAAGGATATCCCTATCAGTGAGGTGATGTGGAAGTGCGGTTTTAACAGTCCTACGACCTTCTCTACCATGTTTAAGAAGATGTATGGACAAAGTCCGCGCGACTACAAGAAGCAGTTTGAGAACTAAATATTAAAAAGAAGAATGAAGAATGTAGAATGAAGAATATATGTACGTGTTGGGTAATAAACGTAACTTCATGTTATACCACCTCACATTGACCTATATTCTTCATTCTACATTCTTCATTTTTTATCTACAAGCCCTGTTCTTTCAAACGCAACAGGGCTTCAATGTAATAATAATCTGCATAAACTATGCTGGCGTCTATCTCGCTTCCTGCTGGGTGATGACCTGTAGAATGTAGAAGAAACGATACGTTGCGCTTTCCACTAAGATAACGTTTGCTACTGAGGTCGGTCAACATAGCTATGGCGGCAGACTTATACTCGCGTGCCTTTGCGTCGTCTACATACGCTGACAACTCAAGTAACGCTGACGATACCACGCAAGCGGCAGAGGCGTCTTTAGGTGCTGATAAACCACGTGGGTCGTCCATGTCCCACAAAGGCACCCAGTCGTTGCTGGTAGAGCGTAGACGTTGCAGGTAGACATCTGCTACCTTTTGTGCGAAAGCGAGAAAACGAGCCTCATGTGTATAACGATACACCATAGTATAACCATAGATAGCCCACGACTGACCGCGGGACCACATAGAGCCATCAGCATACCCTTGGTGCGTTACACCACGCAGGAAAGCTCCCGTAAGGGTGTCATACACCGCTACATGATAGCAACTGCCGTCTGGACGGAAATGATAACGCATGGTAGTATCTGCGTGACTGACCGCAATGTCACGGTAACGGCTGTCGCCTCCATTAGCCGCAGCCCAGAATAACAGCTCTAAGTTTATCATATTATCCATGATAGTGTTATGCCCTCCAAAGTCCTTCACGTGGCGAGGCCAACTGAGCAGTGTGCCGACTTTAGAGTTAAACAGGGTGGAGAGCTTTGCCGCGGCAGTAAGAGCCTTTTGGCGATAATGCTCTTTATGGGTCTGTTCATATCCTTTCAAGAATGAGTTTATGACTATAAACCCAAGGTCATGGTCGTAAACTGGTCGGTTAACGATATTCTCCATTGCCGCGGTATAGCCCTCAGCAACGGCTTTTACCTTAGCGTCATGGGTGTAACAATAGTCCATCCACAATATGCCTGGCCAGAAACCAGAACACCATTCCTCTGGAACGGCAGGACGACAGTTCCACCCCTTCTGCTGGTCGGAAGCAAGGATATTGCGTGGTAGCATGGTGAAATCATACGTGCCGTCTGCCTTACGCAGCTCTTTCAGGGCACGATTAACCTGACGTGAACAATAATTTAACTGATGTCGCGGACGTAAGTCGCCACCAAAGCTTACCATTGAGGTTAGTAGCAGTACTATACTTAATAAATATCTCATAATTTGATTAATTCATTTAGGCTGGCAGGGAAGCGTGATTGTTACTTCCTCTCCTAACCTTTACTTACTAATGATTATACGTACAGAAGAGCAGAAACACTTATCGACGCCTTCGGGCTTATACTTTCGAGCTTACAAGGCACTTTCATTGCCACTGTACTCCATGCTACGACCTACAAAAACAAAAACCGCCAGTGACTGTCTCAGCGACTATCACCGGCGATGTTTCGCGTAAGAGGCGTTTCACAACGCCACACTTACAATAAAAATATTACCTACCAAATAACTAACTAATCGTTTGTAGAACTAACTATCAAATCTAAAACTTTTGTCTAACTCATTATATCACATAAAACCTAAAATCTAAATAATCTTACGCAGTTGCTCTCTCACAACCTTGCGTGCCTTGAACTGATGACACTCCACTGTGCGACTGCTGATGTTCAGCTCTTCCGCTATCTCTGAAATGCTTAGTCCTTCCACACGAGTCATCTCGTAAACCTTGCGTGTTGACGGCGAGAGGGTAGCCATAAGGCAACGTTCCTGCTCAGCTATGTCGTGGAAGGCGGCTATCTGTTCTGGTGTCAATACAGAGGCATGTACTTCTTCATCATATATATATGACTGCACCTCCTGACGCTTGTAGTGACGACGTATACGGTCTACTACTATATTACTTACTACTGTGAAGCAAAGGCTCTTTATTGTCTCCTCTGTTATCACATCGTAATTTAATAGACGCACAAATGCATCTTGTACTATGTCTTCTGCTTCCATGTCATTATTAATGCGTGAAGAAGCATAGTTTGTCAGCATCTGGCGATATTGCTCGTATGCTTGTCTTATGATGTCTTTGTTTGTCTTCATTAAATTAGTATTTTTTAGTCAGCAGTTAGTATATGTCTTTTGTATTTCGACGTTGCAAAGTTACTTACTTTCTCACATTCTTACAAGTTTTTTTTCTTATTCTACCTCTGTTCTATTTCAAAATGACAACAGTTTTCGTATACTGTTATATTTCAACACTTTACGAGCAGTCCATCTAAATTATACAAACCATTTAGACTCTTTAGCTTAATATTAAATGGATTATCAGGACGTTTTTCTTGCTCTTTCGCTTGCTCTTTTCCGTGTTTTTCCGTACCTTTGTATTTAGTAAAAACATCTACCAATAACTCATTATTTATTTCATCTAACATGATAAAGCATTTGCGCTTTAGTCTTTTTATATTTGTCGCACTTATCAGCAGTATGGTGACTCACGCTATACCGCAGCACTCACGCAGCCTTACCATTTACGAAGGGTTGGCGGGTGAGTCTGTATATGCCATTTACAGGGATGCCGATGGACTGACATGGTTTGGCACTGTAAATGGTATCACCTGCTATGACGGCTACAACATGACCTCTTTCAATGTCAGTACTCGACGTTCAAAGAACGCTGTCAACGGCTTTACAACTACTGCCAACGGTAAGTTTTATGCTGCTGCAAGCAGCGGACTGTACGTAAGGAACGATGAAACGGGCGTTTTTAGGTTAGTAGATAAGGATATTACCACTAAGATTACGTCGCTTACAAGTAAGGGTAACGCACTATTTATAGGTACTGCCAACGGACTATACGTCAGGCAAAAGGGCCACAGCAAGCATATATGGGCTACGAGTAACCATCTATCACGTAACAATACCGTAGAGGATATAGAGGTACGGAAAGACGGAAGCGTATGGGTGCTGTGCAGCAATGAGCTGTACCGCTACGACGCTAACAGCGGACGACTGCTGCCTGTTGGACTGGCTAAGATGCCTATATCACCGAGAGACTTTAAGAGAATGACGACGGTGAAGGGCAGAGTGTTCATCGGCACATACAACAGTGGTATGTACTGCTACGATATGCGCAAACACTGTATTGAGAAATACACGGACGTTGGCTGTAACGTCATAACGTGTCTGGCACAAGACAAGAATTTCCTGTACGTAGGAACTGACGGAGCAGGACTATCTGTAATATCTCTTACAAGCGATAAAATCGTAAAAAGATACTCTACAGACGCTAACAGTGAGATACGCCTTTTAGACAATACGGTGTACGCTTTCCTTAAAGACGAACGTAACGTATGTTTCTTCGGATACTTCAGACGAGGCGTTCACCATAATTATTTCACCAGACCACTGTTCCACTGCTATAAGACTGAGGGGTTTAATAGCCACGGTGTCAACGTGAGAAGCTTCTGTCTTGACGGCAAAATAAAAGTATTAGGCTCACGTGGCGGTCTTTACCTTATCAATGAAGCTACTGGTAAGCATAAGTTCTTCACACCAGATGAATTAGGCGGTTCCATCGTTACTAACGTCGTAAAATACGGCGATGGGTACTATTGCTGTACATTCAACGGGGGTGTTATGAAGATTGACCCAAAGACACTTACTACTTCGCGTTTCGGAAAGAGTGAGGCTCTGCGTCGGGGTAGCTTCGGCACACTGGTGGTATCGCCTGACAACGAGCTTTGGATGGGCGGTAACTATGGTATATTCATCTACAACTGTGTTACCAACGATGAGCGCAGCTACGACGAACATAACTCACAGCTCTACCGAGCTTATTGTAACAACCTCTTCTTCGACAGTCAGGGCAGGTGCTGGATATCTTCGTCAATGGGAATATGTCTCTACGACCCGATAGAGAAAACGATACATAACAGTGGATTCCCGGAGAAATTCTTTAACAAAGCGTATGAGACGGTGGGCGAAATGGGCGATAACGGGAACCTGCTCTTCTCTTGTATCGATGGGCTGTACCGCACTAACGAGGAACTGACATCGTTCGGAGAGATTGACCTCACCCAAACTATTGGCAACGTATACATCTCTCAGGTGGTTTACGACCGCCGACACCGCTATTACTGGATAGGAACAGAGCGAGGACTGTTCCGCTTTGACACTTCGTTCAAGCACGTTGCTAAGTATGCGCAGGAGGTGGGACTGGACTCAAGGGAGTTCAGTACGGGAGCTATATACATTGACAAGGAGAACAGAATATGGACGGGCACGGTGGACGGTCTGTATTATGCTAATCTTGACACGCTGCAGAAATATACACCGGGAAATACGCCGATTATACTGTCAGACGTTAAGGTGGACGCAAAACACATTCCTTTCCGCACACGTCAGAACTTGATAAGACACAAAAGCATCAACCTTTCATACAACTGGGGAGTGCAGTCACTGTCATTCCTGCCTCTGTTACTGAACTACAGCGACCCTGACGGACAGTGTTACGAATATAAGGTGAACGATGGTGAGTGGGTTATTCTAAAGAACAGGGAACGCGCTAACATCGTCGACGCATTCTCTATTGGCAGCAATACGCTTCAGGTACGACTGGCAGGGCAAAAGACTGGTGCAACATATCATGTCAGCGTATGGCCTGCATGGATATGGATTATAGAGATTATTGCCGTGCTCGACTTCCTGATAGTGTCTGTAGTGATGCTGAACCTGCGCAGGATTAACAGACGACAGCGTAAGGAGATGGTGCTTGTACAGCAGGAATTGGAGGAGACGAAACGTAAATACAATCGTGTAACGACCTCTGATACTGAGCAAAAAGCACTGTTCGAGAAGCTGAAAACGTTGATGAAGGAAGAAAAGCCGTTCATTAATCAGGACCTGAAGCTGTCTGACTTAGCGGCTCGCATGGATGTTTCTACCGTAAAATTGTCGCAACTGTTCAACGTTTATGCCGAGACAAACTACTATGACTTTGTCAACAAATACCGATTAGAGGAGTTCAAACAGCGTCTTAACGACGGTAAATACGCTAATTACACGCTTATGGCACTGGCGGAAAGCTGCGGTTTTAAGCGTTCCAGCTTCTTCGCTACATTCAAGAAGGTGGAGGGCACCACGCCTATGGAGTACGCTAAGAGAATGGGGAAAGCATAAGGAGGGGGAGAATTAAAACGCACCTACTCTGCGCTGCCATTAGAATAAGTAATATTGAAGAAATAAAAATGCGTAAGAAAACATTACTCTAACAATATAAAAATTGAACAAGTTATTTTTTTTATATTACTAAGCTCATGCCGAGAATACAAAAAAAGCCTCGCCAAACGCTATGGTTTGACGAGGCTTTTTCGTATTTCCCGTATGTATATTTATAAAAACTGTATCGCTATATTACTTTCCTTACGCTGAGGGGGAGCATCTTTCATAAAACTATGTCTATCAAATAGCAACGCTATCACATTGCTTTCACGAAGCGATTAGGGCTTTTTCGTGACGCCATAAGATAGCTCTTATCCTGCTACCTGTCTTTATGCCAGTAATATCTGTTGTAGTTTCGTGAATACTCATTATTGTCTGTCCAGTATCCACGCTGCGCTTCGTTACCGTCAACAAGTGTCTTTATGCCTGCCGCTATGTCGAACTCGTTGCGGTCTTTGTGCTGTTCCTCATAGTCAGGACTGCCTAATGCAGGTACTACCACGTTGAGGTCGAACACGAGGTTGGTCATACCCTTAGGAGCGATGTTACCAAAGAGACGTATAGTGTGCCTTACATAACCAGTGTTCTTCTCGCTATGGAATGTGAACTTCAGTAGCTTTTGTTTGCCTGGCGGAACGACATTGTTCTCGTCAGGGTCTGTTATTATGCAGCCACATGATGGCTGTATGTCGGTAATGACGAGCGGTGTCTGCCCTACATTCGCCACACGCCAGAGCAGTATTAGGTCTGTTCCCTGCACTAACGGATAGTAGTGGCGTATGGAGTCCTGCACGAGTATGTCTGTCATAGGTAGTCGCTTGCTGCACGATGTGCCTGTAAACAATGCACAGAGCAACAGAAGCAACGTAACTGTCAGTGATGTTATTCGTCTTAATATCATGTGTATCTCTTTTTCCTTTGTAACGATGTGAGAGGGCTTGTGGCACTGTTTTACGCAACAGGTGAGGCTCTATCGCACCATTACCGATGTCTCCGTCATTTGCCTTTCAGATATTCTTCCAGCGAGCCTTTTGTCTCTTTATAGTTCAAGAGGTGTGGAACGCTTTTATATTCCTTTAATATCAATATCATTTCCGCACGCTCTTCTTCTGTCGGTCGCAGTTGCAGGCGTGTGTATGCCATTGCTGTAAGCATCTGGTTGAGTAGCTGTCGCTCTTCTCCCTCTACCGTCTTGCTCTTCTTGTCGAGTGTTATCCAGAAGTCTATGAAGCTTCTTGGGTCGAGATACGATGCTATCGTCTCCTCAATAGTGCCGTAATATGGCATAATGTGGTTGCTGCGACGCAGGTCCTTCTCTAAAGAGAGATAGTAGTCGGCTATATATTTGCCTGTTACTGGATAGAACTTGGCGTAGAACTCGCGCACAAGTGCTTCTACATCGGCGTCGACATTGAGCAGAAGGCGCGACAGGACGTATGACTGTACGTCGTCGAAGGTGGAGTAATCATCACCACTACCATTGATGAAGATGCCTGTTATTCCTGTCTTATAGTAGTATTTCAGGCGTTGTTGCATTATCATCAGGCAGGGATATGGCGTAAGGTAGTCGTCGAAGTTACGGTCGTACTCCCATACATAGAGCAATGGTGTGACTTTTTTCCACTCCTTTACCATCATGTCAAACTTGTGATAGCCTCCACTTTGCTCAAAGACGAAGCGCATAGGTATATCCATTGTAGAGAGCATGACGCCGGCATTTTTCGGCATTGGCTCCTTGGGGGGTGTCTTTGTGGTATGGTATGCTGTCAGGAAAAACTGATGGTGAGGGTATTTTTTTGCCAACTTCGTCATCAGCGCGGCTACTGCTGGCGTTGCGCTTTCAGTGGTGTTGCCTGCTTTACGACAGCTTTCACACTGACATACCTTTTTGTTGTCAGCAGGCATTATGGTGAAGCGACCTCCTTTATCACCCCACTGGTCTATTATCCACTCGTCGAGAATGGTGTAAAGGCGCGGTGACGAGAAACAGAACTGTGACTTGTCACGCTGTCCGTTGATTAGGGCGTAGACCTCATCGGGAGCTTCTTTGCCCACTACTTTCCACAAGTTATGTCCCCACAACGACCAGTCGTAATCTACATTATTGGTGCTATCGAGGTCGAAAGCCTTGGGATTGGCATTGGTAGGTGTGCACAGTGCTCTATACTCAAATGACTTACGCACTGGCTGTGCAGCCTCTCCGCATGATGACATGAACAGTAACGCTGCTATGAAGATATGTATAAGTTTCATTGTCTTGTAATTCTTAGTCGCGTTTTTGTATCATTAGACTACGTTTTCATGACGTGTAGAAGGCACTAATACATTCTGCACATTGCGACACCACTTAGAATGTAGCGATTATTTGTCCCTGCACGTAGTACATATTCTTATAGTCTGTTGACGAACTCTTGGTAACACTATAGTCTGTATATCCCCACATACCAGTCTGTATCTCTTGAGAACGGTACATGGTGTACCACGTTCCTGTCAACGATGCCGCTATGTGCTTGTTGAAGAACCATGTCAGTCCGCCTCCTACATAGGTGTTGAGCTTACTGAAGCCTGCAGGCATTGACTGGTCAAGCAGTTCTGTCTGTGGAGCGGTACCCACGCCTCCCATTGCGAAGACGTGCGTTCTGCTGCCTTCAAGTGGGAAGAACTGCCCTTTGAGCTGGGCACTGAAGTAGAGCTTGTTGTTCATAATAAAGCCGTCAACGCCTCCTTGTACCACAAACTGTGGTATGGTGCGCTGCGCTGTTATGCCAAACTGTGTCAACGGTTCGTTCTTCTGTTTCCAGCCATCTGAGACATATACATAGTCAGGGTCGGAGCTACTGGTCTTTTCTGTGTTCTCTACCCACTTGTAACGTCTGGTATATGCCTTTATCATACGGAAGCTGCCGTGGGCGTTGAGCAGCCATGTCTCCCACATCTCTCGCTCTATTGTCGCTCTCAGTGTTATCTCTGGGAAATACTTGCTTGCCCATGATGCACCGACAGTGTACGCCCATGGCGAGTTGTTTCTGAAACGATGATGCCAGTCAAAGCCTAACATTACGCCTGTTCCGCCTGACTCCATATCCTCTTTGGTGAGGTCTTCTGGCGCAGAACCGTCTCTACCTGCATAAGCAAGGCTAAAGGTATAGTCGTTACGCTTGCCTTTTCGCAGATAAGAGGCATAGGCATTGGCGGAGATAATGTCTTCGCTACCAGGACGAGCCTGTTGGTATGTTATCGTGACTTCGTTGTCAAAGCTCTGTCCCTGCAGCTCCTCTAAGTGCCTGCTGTGCTCACGGAAGTCCATTAACGTTGGCTTATAGTACTTCTGATAAACGTATGCCGAGTCGTATTCGTGCATAGACTCGTATACCAAGCCCTTGGTATACAGCAGGTCTCTATTGCCATGATTGTAAAGGAGAGCTGTATCGAGCGTAGCTATCGCACTGTTATAGGCCTTTGCCTTTGCTTGGTCTAAGGCGAGGTTCTGACTAAACGAGGTGAAAGCGTTGACCATTACTGAGTCGCCAAGGTATATATCTACCTGTGGACGCAACAGTTCCACAGCCTTAGCATGGTCGCCCGACGCATCAATGATGCCCGCTTCCTTAACGATAAAGAATGGGTCGTCAGGGTATTTGCTTCTTCCTGCCTCTACCATATCGGCATAATCCGCCTTATTGCCAAGAATGTCAGAGGTGGTAATGGCCTGATGCAACAGCTCGTTTGACGTAGGACAGACTAACAACGCGTTCTTTACAACTTTGTTAGCACTGCGTATCATGCCGCGCTGTATCATGTCCTTGACGTAAGGTAGAGCATATTCCTCGTACTGATATGCTATCAGTTGCGACATTTTCTCGTCTGTCTCTTTCTCGTATGCGTCTGCAAGGAGCGACAATGCTGCCTCTATCCTACCCTCTGCCTTATACAGTGCTGCCTTTTGTAGCACGTAATGGTCGTAGTTATACTTATCCTTCAACTTGTCGAGCACGGTGCTGGCTTTGGCATATTGCTTCATCTCTAAATAGCAATTATACAGCCTCATCATCGCTCCACGCCTCATTTCTGGCTCTACCGCATTGGCTTCCACGAACTCCAGCTCTGGTATCGCCTCTTCATACAGCCCGTTAAGCATCTCGTCCTTGGCAGCATCAAATCTCATCTCTGACAGATAGCCTCTTACATCCTCATCTTTCGGATTCATCTCGTAGAGTCTGTTGAGCAGCGACATTGCCTGACTCTTGTTGCCAAGGCGTCTGTTTACCACAAACTCCATATAGAGTAGCTTGTGCGTATTACCCCTTCTCTTCTTCGCTTCCTTTATATACATGAGGGCATCATCATAATATCCTCGCGACATTGAGGTGCTGAGGAGGTAGTTCAACGCGTCTTCCGTATGCTGTTTGGCGTACACTCTCGCCATAGAAGTGTACGGATCGTTCATCTGCGCATTAACGGCGGCGGTTCTTTCTATCTCGTCTATCTCTTTCTGCAGTGATGGAATGTGGTGCGCTCTCATGCACTCCTTGAGGTAGTTAATGGCTTCTGTATACATACCTTGCTCCGTAAGTATCGCTGCACGCTTCTTCATCAGCGTGACACTGCCTGTGAGCTTCGCACCTCTACCTGCTACTTCCGCTGCCTCGTTGTTACGACCAGTCTGCAACAGCATATTGCACAGTGGCAGATAGTAGTCTGGATTGGTTGGGAATGTAGCCACAAGGCTTTGCAATGACTCTAACTGTCCTGCTATATCTCCCGCACGCTTCTGCTTTATCATACGTTGTTCGTGCAGGAAAGCAATATCTTTCTTCACCACTTCATCATTCGGATAAATCTGGTTCAGACGCACAAGGAGCCTGTCTGCCTCCTCATTGTTTCCCATCTTACGGTAGATATTAATCTTTCTGCGCCACCAACCACGGCTGTAAGGGTTGCGTTCCAACAGCTCGTTGATGTAACAGATAGCACTGGAGTAGTTGTGTGTCTCCTCCTCTACGTTTACTATTATCTCTCTTGCCTGCGTGTTACTGGCATCGTCTCTTAACGCTCTTACGAGGTAAAAACGCGCTTTGTCGTATGACTTGAAGTGGTAATAATACTTACCCATCAACTCATTCATCACCGAAAGGTCACCATAGTCTTTCCAACCATCATCGAGCATCTGCTTACCTTCAGCCCATCTGTTGTGCCGAAAGTGGTCACGGGCGTTAGACTCATAATAGTCTGGCGTTCTGAATTTAGTGAATATAGCATACGACCCCGTTGTAAAACAGAGCAGCACAACGATTGATAGCAATATGTATGTAATACGCTTCATATAGATATTTACTTACCTGTGTTATATCGTTTACGTGTCATTGCGCCCCAAGAAGCCTTGGTACGGAATATATAATTAAGGTATCCCCTTATAGAGCAATATGTTATTATAGGGTGATACGTAAATGGCTCTACCAGTCCCGCTACTAACAGACGCCAATATGATATGGCTTTGGTATAGGAACTGCCGAGGATATAGTCGTAAAATATCACGAACTGCGACAGCATGATAGCGAAGACGTACAGCATGGTGAGCACTATCCAGAACGTATCCCAGTTTACACCTCCAGTCAACACAAGGTATATAAACATGAGGAGACCTATTATCTCAATAATAGGAGCAAGAAACTCGAACAGTACGATGTATGGCAACGTTATCATTCCGAGCTGTCTGTACTTCGGATTGAGTATCATTCTTGAGTGTTGGTGTATCAACTGTATCAGTCCTCTACCCCAACGCGTACGCTGACGGTACAGCACCTTCAGTGTTGACGGTCCCTCTGTCCAGCAGCAAGTGTGCGGTATCTGCACCACTCTGTAAGGTCTTCCGAAGTCGCAGCAGTAACGTATCATACGACATATCATGTCCATATCCTCCGCAAAGGAGTCGAAGCCGTAGCCACCAGCGGCAAGTACCACCTCGGTATTGAACAATCCGTAACCTCCTGACACGTTAGGCATGGCGTTAATGTTAGACCATCCCATCTTACCTACAAGGAAAGAGCGTTTGTATTCCAAATCCTGAAATACGGCAAGAGGGTTGCTTGACGTCTTAAACTCTACGATTTCGTTATTCTTCAGTTCAAAACCATTACTCATACTCATGGTTCCTGACACTGCGATGATGTTGTTATTAAGCAATACAGGGAATATACACTGGTATATAGCATCACGTGATAGAATACAGTCAGAGTCAGTATTGATGAAGTATGGGTATTGCACCACGTTGAGTCCACCATTTACAGCATCCGCCTTCGTACCGCCATTGGTCTTGTCTACCACCGTAAGGTTCTTAAAACGATAGTTTGTTGAGCGGAAAAGACGTTTGAAAGGCTTACAGTTTATATGGTAAACATAGTCGTAAGGCACCTCTACCAGCGAGAAGTTGTCTATCAATTTCTCTAACGTATCGTCCTTAGAACCGTCGTTAACGATGATTACCTCATACTTAGGGTATTTCTGTCGCAGCAGTGAGTTGACATTCTCCACGATGTTGACGCCCTCATTATACGCTGGCGCAACAATGGACACGCCAGGTGTAAAGGGACTTGTCTCTACCATCTGCTGCACATAGTCAAGCGTCCATCGCTTATAATGCGACGTATACCTGTATGCCATGATAATCAGAAAGACATAACTGGTTATCAGCAACAGTGAGTAGAAGAATACGAAGTATCCGTAGAATGTACAAATAAACTGCCACATTTTGTTTCTTTTATATAGTAAAGGCGGTTCTATAAGCTACCGCCATACGAGTATCAAGCTATGTGTTTCACTTAAAGCACCTGCAACTGTTCCAACAGCACGGCAGAGTCCACTTGGTCTATCAGCGTTCGCGTCTCATCGTCCGCCTCACTTCTCATTATCTCAAACAGTCGTCTACCAGAGTTACCATACTGATACAGGCACATCAATGCCACCAGACGTGTTTCTCGTGATGAGCTTAGCTCATATGCTTTCTTAAAGAATTCGGTTTGTTCGCCAGAGTTCAGTGCCAACAACGCCTTCAGTACCTCCTGGCGTATGTGCTCTGGCTGTTGGAAGTAAGAGTGCACGAGCTTCTCCTCTGCGGTGGTATCGCCCAACGACGCCACCACACCGATAGCGGCAGAGCGCACCTTCAGTCTGCTATCAAGAAAGTAATTCTTAACCTCTAACTTCTCGTTCTCCTTGCCCCAGTACGCCACCTCGTGTACCATAAATGCCGCAGATTCCTCGTTCTTCAGTCTATCAGCAATATTAAGGAAGTTAGGCATCAGTCGTTCCTGAAACATCATCCAACCGAACACATAGCTAAGAATCATCGGTCTGTATAGCGACTGTCCCTCTTCCAAATCTACAATAAGGTATCTATACGGCGAGTTACGCGAACATGTAATGTAGTTCAACCTCGCCATCATTCGTATCTCTCTATCTCCGTGGTTTACAAAGTTGGCGAGCAAGCCTTCGCTCACCGTTATCTGCAACATCAGCAACATCTGCAATGTTCTGAACACGTCAGTATGCTTTAGCAGTTGCAGTTCAAATCTCTCACATACACCAAGTACCGAAGCCAGCGTCTGCATGTTTGGCAGACATACTATCTCGTACATATCCATACGTACCTCCTCCAGCATATTGGCGTAGTAGTATGAGTCATTCTCCCTAATCTCCTCATCTGTCTTGCCGAGTATCTCAAGCATCTGCTCGTGACTCAACTCCTCTGCGCTACCAAGAATAGTGTGTAGCTTATCAGAATAGTAGGCATACAACCTTGCCTCCTTCTTCTCACGGTGTTGCTGTATCTGCACTTTTACGAGGAACATAACAAAGAGCACCACCAAGGCTATCATACAACCTATTGAGATATTGTACGACGTCACTACCTGCCACGGATAATCAGCATAAAAGTCCTCTATGAGGTGAAGGTAGAACTTTATCAAATCCCACTTATTCAGCTCTACAGGACCGCCAAATACCGTTCCAGCATAAAACGCAGGAAAGCTCCCATGCAAAAGTATTGCATCGGCGCAGCATATTGTTATATTATATAAAATGTGTATTATTGATACAAGCATAAAGAAAAACCCAAGAGAACCAGTATATTCTCTCTTCTCTCTAAAGAAAGAACTGCATCCGCGTCACTGCGCAGATGCAGTTCTCTTTTATTCTCCAAGACAGTGAATCCAGCTTCTATGCAGCCGCTTCACGTCCGTTTATCTTATTACTTTTTAGTCACTGTGCAATCAAGCTTGTTACCATTAGCATCTACGTTGTCGTCCACCTTGGTATTCTCATACTTCTTAGGCTGATTGTCCGTAAACTCTATTGTAGACAGGTTAAGCTTCTCTATGAGCTGTGCACGTGTAAGCTTCTCAATGTTAAAGTAGTTCCATACCTCGAATGTTATACCATCACCGTATGTATTGCGGCAGTATTGCAGAACCTTAGCATTGATACCCTGTGACTCGATGTAGATACCTTCAGCAACGTATGTAACAGTGAGAGTAACCTTCTGTCCGTCGATTACGCGCTCCATCACGTTAGTCTGTTCGTTGTAAGACATCTTGTCGTAGTGTTTCTCTACGATGTACATATCGTCAGCCTCACAGTATGCGGTTGCTGGAACAGGAATAAAGACCTTGAAGTTACAAGTATCACGTACATGAACAGAGAGCTTTGAGCACTCCTCGTCTTTATGATCCTGTGCTGTAAGGTTCACCTCTACCATACCGTTGTTGTTTACTACCACTGGCTGATCTGGCTTAACTGGGTCAGGATCCGGGTCTGGGGTTGGGTCTGGGGTTGGGTCTGGATCAGGATCTGGGTCTGGTGTTACTGTGCCACCACCATTGTCTTCATCATCACAAGCAGGAATAACCTTGACTACCCAGTCGTTATACACACCATCGGTGCAGCACTCTGGAATGTTTCCATCCTTCTTCGTAGCATAATCGAAGCAGAGGTAAAGGTTCTTCTGTCCGTTATACTCTATCTCGTAGAAGCGATACTTATTCTCCCAATTATTGCTACCCCATGAATCATGGTAACGCGCACCAGTAATCTGAGTATTCAACACAAGTGCTACAGGACCATAATTAGCATTGTAGTCCAAGAAATGTATCCACTCTCCGTTTTGATCTTTCACCTTTAAATCGTCCATTTGGTTAGAGCCTGTTACGGACTGCGTAGCGTTATTCATGTCTGGCGCTGTGGTGTATGATGCATACGCACCACCTACATTCTGGATATAGTAGTTGTAATGACTGAATGTAGTAGACCCCTCATTAGGATGCTGCGCAAGATAATTAAGGACAAAGGCCTTCTCTGCCTGGTCAATTTTATTGATATCAGCAGGGCACTTATCCTTATGCAGGAAATAATAAGGATGGTTCACACGGTTCTGGTCATCACCAGCATTTATAAAGTCCTGTATCTTCTGATATCTGCTCTCGTTCTGTGCGAGTGCGATATCGTTAGAAGAACACTGTAACGCAGCCGTCTTCTCCAGCTTAAATGAATAGTTAGTTAAGTTACCAGGCACGTTACCGTCAACGCCATCATCGCTATTAGAGCACGATGTGAAAGCCAGCCCTGCAAATGCTGTCAGCATCAGGGCTTTTGTTAATTTTAACGTTTTCATAATTCTTAATCCCTTAAAGTGTTTGCAGAAATGTATTTGGTTTTATATGTTATGTTGCAAAGGTACACATAATACTTATTATTTACAACATTTTTCTGTAATTTTTTATGTATAATACGGCATTTTTAACATTTAAGGGCATACGCTAACTACTTTCCCTCCTATATATAATGCGCCCTCATACTAACTCTGCACGCTGTTTCATTGTTGTACCAATGGCGTGCCAGCCCAATTATGAATTATGAATTAAAGCTCATACAGTTGCAGGTATTCGTATGTATTACCTATTATACTAAGGTAACGCTCAAATTCTTCTCTCTCTATCACAACGGTGGCGCGGCAGTCGTTAGGATGGAAGCTAAGTGTCTTTGCCTCGCGTAGTGTCTCATCAAGGAAGAGGTGTACGTGGTTCTCCATATCGTTAATTAGTCCAAACGGTGACACACTACCAGGTTCCAGTCCGAGGTATTTCATCATGCGTTCTGGTGATGCAAACGACAGTTTGCCGCACGATGGCAGTCCCTGCGCCTGTAACGATGCCTTCAGTGTAGCCTCAAGGTCGTGTATAGCGAGGTCGTGGTCGCAATCAAAGCACACGAGGTAGTGTCTGTTGCCTTTATGATTACGCAGGAAGATGTTTTTACAATGTACTGAGCCATCGTCCTTCCACCATCGTCTTGCTTCTTCTATCGTCTTTCCTTCGGGATGTGTGTAGCAAGAGTATTTTATCCCGTGTTCGTCAAGGTAATTTAGTACCTTATTTATTCTGAAGTCATTTTCCATAAGTTTAGTTTACTAACACTCAGCCCCACTCCCTTACCCTCCCCACGGGGAGAGGAGAGATATGGGGATATTTGTTTATTCTTGTTTATTCTAAGATTCTGGTACTCTGAAGTTATTATAGGGTGGTTATATAACCTACATAAAAAAGGGGCAGGAGTCACCTCTGTGACCCACCCCCTCATTATATAATAAATCTTATTAAGCAGAGCCTCACGGCTCGTTATTCAAAATTTGTTCTCTTATTTCTTCTTATATACGTGCAGCACTGCGCTGTTTGTAGCACCAGTAAAGACGTTCTCTGGCTCACGGTCAGCAGCGTCTGTAGGCTTCACTATGCAAGCGAGTGGATCAATCTCACCCTCCCAAATACCGTAAGCGTAGTAATATACGTCTGGCGCATTAGTGAAAGAGATAGTACTCTTGTTGAGTTTCTCCTGCAGCTGTGCGCGGCTGAGGGCATCGTTGTAGTAGTTACGTACCTCAAATGTCAGACCATCGCCGTATGTATCACGCAGATACTTCAATACCTCTGCATTGATGCCATGTGAAGTAAATGTGATGCCATTCTCAGCAAATGTCACGTCAAGTGTAACGGTATTGCCGTTTATATCCATTGAGAGAGTCTCGTTGGTAGAGTTATAAACGTACTGTGTGTCATGCTTCTGCACAATCATCATGTCGTCCTGTGGACAGTAGTACTCTGCCTCTACAGGTATGAAGAGAGTGAAGTCGGTAGTGTCACGCACATGTACAGAGAGGTGTGACTCCTTCCAGTCGTCCTTCTCATGCTCTGCATTCAGTGCGAGGTTCACCTCTACTGAACCACCCATTGCCTTTATCTCAGGATCCTCAGGGTCTTCTGCCGGTGTATCAGGAACGTTTGGCTTATCAGGGTTTGTTGGTGTTATGTCGTCAGCAGGAACTGTAGACAGTTGTTTGTTGCACATGAATACCATATCCTGATAATCGTAGTCTGTCCAGTCCTCCATGCCGAGGTATGTCTTACCGTTTTGAACGAAGGTACCTGCGTGAGCTTTTCCATCAGGATTCATAGCAGTAGAGCTATAAAATGTTGTAGCTACATCGTTATACTGACCTTCAGGAAGGTATTTGCCACTCCAATAGAAGCCAAACTTATAACCTTTCTTTACAGTAACCTTCAAACCTGTTGTAGTATACATTTTTTTAGGCCAATATTGTGTTTCTATGAAATTCCACCTACTGGAGAAATTTTCCCATACTATCTGTTCATGCTTAACACCCTGCTCATCATAATAGAAAATTCCCACAAAATGAGTCTGGTTTGTATTTGTACTTACAGGGTATAACTCAAACTCCACATCACCGTCTTTTGCATAATACAGGAAGTCAGTTTTTATTTGTTCTGTGTTATTCTTCTGCTCTGTCAGGATTTTTTTCACAGCTGCATCTTCTGCTTCTTGATCAATTGTAGTGTCTTTTACCTGCGTCCATGTCACTATCGCATTTTGTGCGACGTCAACATTATTTGATGTGAACGCAATTTTTGTTTGTCTCGTAGGAGCAAAGTTAACAACGTTACTCTGTGGTGTTGGTGTTGGCGGTGTAGTAGTACCATCGTCACTACTTGAGCAAGCTGTGAGGCTTGCCGCTAATGCCAATGTTAAGAAAAGATTTATTTTACCCATAATTCGTTAGTTTTTAGTATTTTCAGTCTTTTTCTCTTTTTGCGGCAAAGTTAACAATTTTACATTTTATAACAAACACTTTATTACATAAAAAATGTTAAATGCAAGAAAGTTTCTAACATTGGTGGTTCTATAAATTAGCTTTATTATATTTCGAGGCTATTTTGCATAATATAAGCAGCACTCAGCAATTTGAAAGTGAACTTTCATTGCACTCGTTTGCATTATCTTTCGAGGTCAAAGTGTAAGTGAGCGAAGTGGAGGAAATGCTATTACATTACAAAAGTATTATGTTGCGGTGGTAATTTTATTGAACCATCCTTAATAGATTCACCAAACAAATTCCTTGCTCACGGTCTTTGATTTATCTTCTTCCTTCATTCTTTTTTTTGTGTCCAACCCTTCAACCATACTTATTCAAGTTTCGGATTTAGGTTTGTACGGGCTGTTATTGGCTCTGCCACTTGCCTTAAGCAAGAAAGCCCGTACAAACCTAAATCCGAAACTTCAGTAATTTTATTGTTTACTCTTGCAGGTGTAAGAATTATGTATTATGAATTATTGTAGGAACTTTACCATTCCTCTTACGGTGTGTCTCAAGGCACTGAGTAACTCCTGCGACTCCTGCACGAGTAGGAGGAAGAGTGTCATAGACTCTATGTTGAGTTGTCCACGTTGTATGTCGTCAATGATGTTCTTTCTGTATAGCGACAGCGATGACTGTAGTGCCATAGCATCAGAACGTAAGGTGCTGCCTACTGCCGCATTGCCCGTTGTCGCCAACTCCTCTGCGCGTCGATAGAGCTTCACTATCTCGTTGCGGTAGTTGAGGAATGATGAGATGTACTCATTGTCGATAGGCAGGAAGTTGTTGGCTACGTGGTCTCTGCATGGGTCGTTGATACGTTTCAGGCAGTATAGCATCTGCTCTACGGAGTTGTTTATAAGGAAGTACCACGTGTTTCTCTCTATTGCGAGGAGCGGATTGATGCGACGCAGTCCTATGATGTCGCGGCGTCTCTCACGTTTTAGGTTCCGTCTGTCGTCCTCAATGTCGCTGGTAGCGTGCTTCATGCGGCGATATTCCTCACGGAAGAAGGCGTCGGTGACCTCTTGATATGTCTCCTTCACAAACTTCAGGTGCTCGTTGCCACAGAGACGTATGTGCTTACACAGCAGCTCCCAACGCTTGTCTTCGTCCTGCTCGGCAAGGAGTTTGTGGAACACTGTGTCCACTTCTCTTTCCTCTTGTTGCTTCTTTGAGTACGCCATATTACTGCGCACAAGGAGCACTATGGCTACCATTACGGCAATCGCCATAGCTATGAACTTTCCGAAGAACATGAGGTTGGTGATGAGGTAGCACATAATGAAGGCTGCTCCTGCCGTGATGAACCATCCACCGATAACTGACATAACGCCTGTGATACGGAACACCGCGCTCTCTCTTGTCCATGCTCTATCCGCTAACGATGCGCCCATGGCTACCATAAAGGTGACATACGTTGTAGACAGCGGCAGTTTGAGAGATGTACCGATGGCTACCAACAGTCCAGCAAGCACAAGGTTTACGGAAGCTCTAATGTGGTCAAAGGCGGCACCGTCTGTCAGCACAGCAGCATCAGGGTTGAAGCGTGAGTCAATCCAGCGTCGAGCAGGTGCTGGCACCATCTCTACCACACGTGCCGCAAAGCGACTTGTGGAGCGTACCAGTACTCTTGCAACAGCTGAAGAGCCGAACATCTCGTCGCCTTCGTCACGTCGACTGAGGTCAACACTTGTCTTTACCACGTTCTGCGCCTTCTTTGAGAACACGAGCGAGAGTACCATTATCACACCAGCCATGATGAGGTATATCATAGGTGTCTTGGCACTATCCATTAAGCTGGTCATCATGAAGGTATCGGAGTTGCCTGTTCCGTTGGCAACATAGTCATTATACGCCTCCAGTCCAGTGAGCGGCACACCTACAAAGTTTACGAGGTCGTTACCAGCAAACGCCATAGCGAGGGCGAAGGTACCGAGCAACACCACAAACTTCAGCACGGGTACTCTCAGCGCACTGAGCAACGTCATCACGACAGAGAAGAGAAGTATGCCTCCTGATATAATGTACCAGGTATTAAGATTCACAAATTCCTTTAGCTCTGGCGTCATCAGCGTAGTACCTTTCAGTCCGTTGATAAGCAGGAACCACAGTATGCACGTCACAGATATACCTGAGAAGATGCCTATCTTCAGCGAACTACTGGTCAGTCCGCCCATGTTTCCCGTTACGTCTGTTGTCTTTCCGTTGACACGATAGGTAAAGGTGAACACCAGTCGTGCTATCCACTGCACCACTGTTCCGAGTATAAAGGCTATGCCTACACTGAGGAATATGCCAAGGATAACGCTCAACGCCTTTTCTGTATTGAGCAGGTCGCCCAAGGTCAGCAGCACTCCGTCTGCGTTAGTCGCGCCCCCTATTATCTTCAGAAGTGCTATAGCGAAGCTACCTCCCAAGAGTTCGAAGACCATACTAACGGTAGTGGAGGTTGGCATACCGAGGGTGTTGAAGATGTCGAGCAATATGACATCCGTCACCATTACGGCAAGAAAGACGCACATCACGTCGTAGAAAGAAAAGTACATCGGCGTCATGATGCCATGGCGTGCCACGTCCATCATGCCATTGCTCAATGCTGCTCCCGCGAAGACACCCACCGCGGCTATTACAACGATAGTCCTAAACTTAGCTACCTTAGCTCCTATCGCTGAGTTAAGGAAGTTCACCGCATCGTTGCTGACTCCGACAACGAGGTCGAACACAGCGAGAACGATGAGGAAGATAACGATACCTAAGAAAAAAGTATTCATATTGATACAACTTATATTATTTTTTTCTGTGGCAAAGGTACCGCTATCAGATTACCTACTTATTACACTGATGTTACAATATTGTTTCAAGCCATACCGACAATCACTTTTGCTATGTATAATAATCAATCACGCCCAAGCCGCACTGCGATTTGGGCGTGACCGTTCTCTATAATATATCTATATTTTAGTCTTTCAAACATCCGATTGGTACTACATACGCTCCATTTTTATAAATGATTATTTTTCAAGTACAAAGGTACAATTTTATTTCCATATTTCCCCAGTTGGAGCATTTTCGTTTCCTCAGTTGACGCATTTTCGTTTCCTCAGTTGGCGAGAAAAACAGAAACATAGTATATATTTAACTGAAGTTTCTGATTTAGCCAAAAACGGGCTGAAAGCCCAGCAGCACATAGCCCAGGGCAACGCCCTGGGGATGTATCCGTTAGGGATGTCGCCCTGTAAGGGCAAAAGCATTATCTGATTTATTTCAAGCTTTTGCCCTTATAGGGCGAAGTTCGCTGGAAATGAGTTACCCAGGGTGCCGCTTCGCTTGCCCTGGGCTATGTGCTGTTGGGCTTTCAGCCCGCTCCCATCTAAATCCGAAACTTGAATATTTAATAATGTAATTACACTATTCAATATATATTTACCCAACAAAATTACACTTTTCAATAGAATTACGCATATAAAAAGTACACTCTTCAAATTTTATGCCGTTTTTTTCGCTGTTCAAGTACTTCTCAACATTTATCACCAGTAATGCGGATAGATAAAGCCTCGGAAAGAATGTGGATATACAGCTGTTCGCAATAACACCCTTTTCGCATTGCGATTTGGGCGTTATCGCATCACGAAAGGGGCGTTATCGCAGCGCGATTTGTGCCTTTTCATAATGGCTTGAAAATAGCCTCGAATTATGGCAAAGCTAACTTTCAGAACCTCTCTCAACCACAATACTACTCTACAATTATGCCACTTTTAATTAATTTTACTTAAATCCTAACACTAATTAACTAAGATTTTTCGGCATTGAACTATTTGTGCACACTACGCGATTAACTTTGCACCCAGAAACAAAAAGTATAACCCATCTAAAAAATAACAAGTCATGAAGAAAGTTTATTCTCTTTACAACGCAGGACAAATGGTTTGCAACTCTGATCGCAAGCAGTCTACTAACAATGTGCTCGGCACACTGCTCAAAATGATACTGGTTTTGCGCACGGTAGCGCGACGCTTAGAACGTAAACGTATGGACATTCTGACTGCGGTGGCATACCTGTACAGCATGATGTTGGGCGAGGTGGTGACACCAAAAAAGGCAGCCCTACTGCTTAAAGCTCAGGTTGCCTTCCTCGGAATATTAGTATTCGCCTACTCTCCGTTGCTATGTATAGCGTGCGTCGTGTGGTTTGCCAAGTCGCTAATAAACATTAAGGTGTCATACAACTAAACTCGCAAGCCACTAAACCACGAAACAGCCAAACGACTAAACAACCAATCTCTCCCTTATCTCCGTCACCTTATTATATATATCAATAGGGTCTACACCGCAACAGAAGCGACCGTCCTCGTAGAGAATGTTGCCATCAATCATCGTCAACTTCACGTTCTGCTTAGAGCCGCTATACACAAGGTTTTTCTCTATATTGTTTATAGGTTGCATATTTGGCTGCATGAGGTCTATCATGATGATGTCCGCCTTCTTACCCACAGCGAGAACGTCGCAGTCGTCGAGATGCATTGCCTTGGCACCGTTCACCGTTGCCATGCGCAACACCTCGCGAGCGTCGAGTGCGGCAGCATCGTTGTCGTGCAACTTCGCCAGTCCTGCCACAAGGAACATCTCTCGGAAGAAGTCAAGGCAGTTGTTTGACGCTGGACCATCGGTGCCTATCGCCACTGGTATGCCGCGTCGCAAGTACTCTGTTACTGGGGCTATGCCAGAGGCAAGCTTGGTGTTTGAGCCTGGGTTAGTCACTACATACAGTCCCCTCTCCTTCATCACCCGGAAGTCCTCTTCAGACATGTGTACGCCATGGTATATGCCACCACCGTAGTTAAAAAGCCCCATGCTGTCAAGAAACTGCACAGGTGTCATGCCATAACGCTCCACGCAGCCCTCTACCTCAGCCTTTGTCTCGCAGGCATGAATATAGAGCGGAGCTTTCAAGCGTTGCACTATCTCTGAAATAATAGCGAGATTAGCCTTGCTGGTGGTGTATTCAGCGTGCACACCGAGCATATACGACTGTAGAGAGCCTGGCTTATTGAGGAGCTTGTACATCCTCTCTATCTTTGTAACGTCGTCAGAGAAGTCGTTAACGCCACCTACCTGAACACAACGGAAGCCCATAGCGTCCATCGCCTTAGCCATGGCTACATTGTCAAGGTACATGTCAAAGCACGCAGTAATACCGCTGGTGAGATACTCTAAGGCAGAGAGCTGACTCATATAGTATACATCGTCTGCCGTCATCTTTGCCTCAACGGGGAAGATAGCATTGTTCAGCCACTCGTTAAGCGGCAGGTCGTCGGCAAGAGAGCGTAGCACACTCATGCCGCTATGGGTGTGAGCGTTCTTGAAACCAGGCATCAACATATTGCCGTTACAGTCTATCTCACGGTCGAAGCCACCGCCATGGTTTTCTTCTCCAATGTATGTGATGCGAGAATCCTCTGTATGTAACTCTCCGTTAAAAATCTCTTCGCCCTCGTTCATGGTAAGGATGCGAGCATTGTAAAATCGTATTTTCATGTCAAAGTAGTATGATTTTTGATGCAAAAGTACAAAAAAAACATCATATCGCTATATTATATGAATTAAAAAATATAATTTTGCAGTATCATACTACCAAACAACTAAACTACGAAACAACCAACCCTCTAAACAACTAAACAACGAAAAATAATGAAAAAGATTTTCTTCACTGCGCTGGCAGTAGCAAGCAGCCTCTGCGCGTCGGCACAGTTTGACAAGGCTCCTGCCTTTCCTGGAGCAGAAGGTTTCGGTCGCTACACCACTGGTGGACGTGGCGGAGCTGTCTATCACGTAACATCTCTGGCCGATGATGGTAGCGTGGGCACCCTGCGTTGGGCGTGCCAGCAGAGCGGTAAGCGCACCATCGTGTTCGATGTATCAGGCACTATATATCTCACCAGCGAACTGTCGCTGAAGAATGGCGATGTCTCTATACTCGGACAGACAGCACCTGGCGACGGCATCTGCGTGGCAGACTATCCCTTTACCATCAATTCCAGCAACGTAATACTGCGCTTCGTGCGCTTCCGCCTTGGCAACCGCAACGTGGCTTACCATGAGGGCGACGGATTAGGAGGCATGGATCAGGCTAACATCATCGTTGACCACTGCTCCGTTAGCTGGTCTATCGACGAGTGTATGTCGGTATATGGCTCAAAGAACATATCTGTTCAGTGGAACATTGTTGACCAAAGCCTTGTGAACGCGGGTCACTCTAAGGGCGCACACGGCTACGGTGGCAACTGGGGAGGCAGCGGTGCGTCATACCATCACAACCTCTTGGCGCACCATACAAGCCGTACTCCACGCCTTGGTCCACGTCCTGGAACGCAGACTGACGAGCGTATGGATATGCGTAACAACGTTATCTACAACTGGGGAGGCAACGGATGCTACGGCGGCGAAGGCATGAACGTCAACATAGTGAACAACTATTACAAACCAGGTCCTGGCACTAACACCCGCAGCACTACCATACAGCAACGTATTGCAGCTCCGGGCATACGCACTACAGAATACACTCACCACGGAACTGCTACCCCTAACCAGTGGGATGTGATGTGGCACGTATGGGGAAAGTATTACGTTCAGGGCAACGTTAACTCAAAATGGGCTGCCGTAACAAAGGATAACTGGACATACGGCATATACAATCAGATTGACGCCAGCGGCAATGACGGCACATACACAGCCAAGACGAAGGACACTATAAAGATTGATACACCGATACCTTACGGCTTTGTGACCACGCAAACGGCTGAAACGGCTTACGAAAAGGTGTTAGCTTACGCTGGAGCATCACTGAAACGTGACTCGCACGACGCCTACATAGCCAACGATGCCATGACGGGCACTGCCTCACACTGTGCAAGTGGTAGCACAACAGGCTTCGTAGACAATCAGAATCAAGCTGGTGGATGGCCAGAACTTAATAGCGAGGCGGCTCCACTTGATACCGATGGCGACGGCATGCCCGATGCTTGGGAGAAGGCACACGGACTGAATCCTAACGACGCCTCTGACAAGAACAAGTATAATCTCGACTCTAAGCGTTACTATACCAACCTTGAAGTGTACTGCAACTCTCTTGTTGAGGACATCGTAAAGGCACAGAACGCTGACGCACAGAGTGACGTTGAGGGCAGTTTCGAGGAGTACTATCCCGACTATCAGAACGGTGAAATGGAGGAAAGCAGCACCATTTACGCTCATATCGACGGCAAGACGAAGGCCAACAGCATGACGTGGGAAGACGGAGCGAAACTTGTATTGACTGGCAATGCGTCTAAAACGCTCGACCCTGCTACTGCCATCACCTACGAGGACCTTACTACCTACGGTAAGTCTATCAAGTGTTCTAACGGCGCACAGAACACCTTTTACTGCCCAAAGGGTAAAGTTGCCACTTCTGTAACGTTCATTTCATACGTCAATGGCGACGCTGCCAGCAAGCCATGTTACTGGCGTGAGGTTGCAGGAGTGGAGTATACTGAAGACAACGCCACACTGATGGCTTCGAGCAAAGACGCTGCTAACCCTGACATCATTACCTTCTCACTGCCTTATCTCTCTGAATTCACCTTTACCAACACGGGTATTCAGCCCTGCATGATGATGAAGGTAACGATGACTGACGTTACTGCGGTGAAGGGAGTAAAGGGTACTAACGCCGACATCACGGGCTATAACGTATACACTATCAGTGGTACGATGCTCGTAAGCGGTGCTACAAAGGAGCAGATTAACGCTCTGCCTAAGGGTATTTACATTATTAACGGTAAGAAAGTGGTGAAGTAAAGCCACATGAAAGAAGACGAAAACGGCTGCAAGTGAACCTCACTTGCAGCCGTTTTCTTATTATAATGACGCATTACTGATTATAAATATGCGTATAAAATATTACGAATTATGCATTATGAATTATGACTTATAAATTCCTCCTCATCCTTTTATGTAGCTGATACAGTGCAGGCAACGCTATCAGCAGTGAGCTTCCCACCGCCTGATACATCGCCATAGCATTGCCATGAAAGAGGTCTACCAATGGTGCGTCTACTGGTAAAGAGGGGAACAGCTTTATCATGACATACGCAGAACTATTGTTTATCCAGTGAATAAGAAAGCAAGGCACGAGGCTTCCCGTCCTGACATATATCCAACCAAGCAGCAGTCCCACTATCAAAGCGTGTGGCATCTGCGCAGGATTAAGGTGAACGATGGCAAAAAGCAATGCGCTGACAATGATAGCCAGCCACCCTATGCGCGTCTCTTCTGCCGCAGTGAAGGTGTCTTTGCCCATTCGCTCCCTGCCCCAACGCTGCAATGACTGTATCAACGCGCCGCGGAACACCACCTCTTCGGCAAGAGGAGCAAGCATACATATCACGAAATAGCCCTCAGTACTGCTCAATGCGCTTACAAGCTCGGTGCCTACGTAGTCTTTCATCATCCATTCTGGCAGCAGACTCTCAAGCCATGACAGCGGGAGTATCATGCCTAACGCCAATAATATCGTCCAAAAGATAACGCCCCAAGGACGACTACGAACATAGTCGCGACTGACATGACACCACTTCAGCAACGTGAAAAGAGCCACTATCGCGACACTTGTCACTCCCGACGTGATGAGTAACTGGAGCGTACTCACCCCGTCACCGTTTATCTTCAGTAGTCGGAACACGCCATCAACGGTGAAACTCACCAACAATGTCAGCATAAGGTATAACACAAAGAATAATATTGCCTTCTTCATATCCTTTATTTTTTTAAGGTCTCTATATACTTTTCTATCGCTTTCTTGTCTTCCTCTATCTGTTGTTTCAGTTCATCAGGAGAGCCAAAGTGCTGCTCTGGGCGTATCATCTCCAGCAGGCTAATTGTTAACACCTTGCCATACACATTACCGATGAAACCGAGTATATTGGTCTCTATCGTCACTCCAGTGCCGTGGAAGGTAGGACGCGTACCGATATTGGTCATACCATAGCGTACCTTCGTGTCGCCCTCTATGCGCACTTCCGTAGCGTACACACCGTCATGAGGTACCAGTTTGCCATCGGGTGGCAACAGGTTGGCGGTAGGAAAGCCCATTTTGCGTCCCTCTTCATAGCCATGTACCACTGTACCCGTTATGCTGTAACAATAGCCCAGACACTCGTTAGCAAGGCGTATATCACCACCTTTTATCATATTGCGTATCGACGACGACGACACTCTGACATCGCTCACGTCGCAAGGCTCCGCCTGTAGCACCTCTATGCCGAGTTCTTCGCCATACTGACGGTATGTCTCAAAACTCTCGTTAGGGTCATATTTACCGAAATGATTGTCGTAACCGAGCAACAACAAGCGCACGTTCATCTTGTCGCGTAGCACTGTTCGCATGAAGTCATGGGCTGTAGTGTCAGCAAACTCCTTAGTAAACGGCAGCACCTTCACGCACTCTTCCGCCTCGTCTTCATCGACTGGCGAGAGGGCTTGACGCAATAACGCCACACGTTCCTCTAACGTTGTGAGGAACTCTGGGTGGAATCCCACTTGGAATATGGAGCGAGGGTGGCGGTCGAAGGTTATGACTTCTGGCTCCAAGCCACGCTCTTTAGCCAACTCGCGCAAACGGTTTATCACGGAGAGATGTCCCTTATGCACCCCGTCGAAGTTGCCTATCACTACGGCTCTGCCTTCTCCGCTCAGCAGGGGGATTATCTTACGCATCCACTTATCGCCCTTGGGGTCGTGGAACGCACGTATACCGTTGCGCTCGGCAGCCTTACAGTTCTTGTCAGAGTCGTCGATGAATATCACGTTCTCTGGGCTTTCGCCCGTATCACGCAGCACTTCCCTGTAGATATTATCGTCAGGTTTCACCATGTTCATGCGGCATGAGAGGAAGATATAGTCGAAATAATCGTCCACTGTCAGTCCGTCGACGGTGAAATAGTCACGCACCGACTTCTGCCAATGTATCTCATTGGTATTTGATAGTATTGCGGTGCGGTAGCCAAGATCCTCTCGCAGATGGCGTATCATACGCAGTTTCTCTACAGGTATGCCCGTAAGAAGTTCGTTCCACGCCCAGCATATTTCCTCGTTAGTAGCAGTACATGGGTGTAAAACTCCCATTTCATCGGTATATGCCGACTGGCGTCGTGCCTCATTGCAGAATGTTTCTATGCTGCCACCTATTTCTAATTCGTGGAACAGGTCTTCTTGGCGGCACTCGTCAACATAATAGGCTATTCTGCCGCAGCCTATTTTGCGCAGAGCCTCTATGCATCGCTGTTTGGAAAGCCCCGTGAGGACTGCTCCAAAATCGAACAACAGTAGCGGTTTAGAGTAATCCTTCGATTTCATCGTCTATATTTTTAATCTGAGCATCACGTTTATACAGGCTGTTACTGCGGTCTATCAGGAAGAAGGTAGGTAGCTGCTGTATGTTGTAACGCATGAGGTAGCGTGACTCCAAGGCATCATCGTCATGCACACTAATCCATGGCAGTGCGGCTGTCTGTGTCTTCCAGAAGTGCTCATTCTCGTCTAACGACACCTGATATATCTCCAGTCCGCGTGCGTGATACTTATTATACAGCTCACGTAGCATCATTATTCTCTGCATGCTCTTAGGTGCCGAGAAGACGTGGAAGTCGAGAAGCACCACCTTTCCCTTCAGTTCCTTCAACGAACGCTGGCGACCTTTGTTGTCCACCAACGGCACATCGATGATGTTTGTCACCTCTACCTGCGATGGGTCTATAGCAGGTCCCATAGCTCGTTGCTGCTGTATGCGCAGCGTTTTCAGTCCTTCGATAGCGATGTTATGGAGATTTTCGCCTCTCTCTCCACCAGGATAGAAGGTATCCCACGATGTTGCGACAGCGGCAAAGCAACGTATGTCTTCCTGTGACTCACGCGGATTGAATATCAGTTTGCCACCGAGTGTCTGGAAGAGTGCAAAATATGAATACGCCTTCTGCGGTTCCTTGAAGATGTAATTGCGGCGAACGTTCTCCTTATACGCCTCAACGAGTTTCTCTATGCTATCCTCCGTCTGTGTGGCACCTATGGTCTCGTCGCGCGTTATGGCGAGAGCCTTACCGAGAAGTTGCATCTGTAGCAGCGAGAGTTCCTTTATCTTGGCGCAGTTGTCGCTGCCCTCTACCTCATACTGCGTTGCCATGGTAGGATAAGCAGCCTTGAAGGTCACGGTCTCCGTAGAGTCAATGCTCACGTTTATGATGCTGGTGGCGATACGAAGGCGGTAGAAGTCTGGCTCTTTCACACCCTCTCCTGAGAATGAGAAGCTACCGTCGCTACCTAACACTACAGAATCTGCTACCTCAGGACCGTTCATACTCATGTGTTCCAAATAAAGAACAGAATCCTTTGCCTCTGTTATCGTGCCCTCAATATGAAACTTATTATTGTCGCATGAAGCCAACGCAAGCAGCGTCAGCGCCGCGGCAAGACAATGTTTGATGTTTATTTTCATTTTTACGTTTATTATTTTATCACTATATCACTTAGGGGTAAATTTGTTGCAAAGGTACATTAAAAGGTATAAATTACAAAACAAAATACGTTATATTTGGTAAATTTCAGGACAAATATGTATGCATTATGAAAAAATATATGTACTTTTGCAGTCTATGAAGGTTATCATTTTAGCATTATCAATACTTTTCTCGCTACCTATCATGGCGCAAAAGAAACAGAAGATTAATCCGGAAGACCGCCAGGTGGATATGGATAGTCCCACTTTCGTGCCGATGGTGAGGGTAGGAAAAGTTATGGAAGCGGGCGATAGCATTAAATATGTAGAGATGAACAACGTGTATGTCTACGCTCCCTTGACGTTTAAGAACGAGCGACAGCGTGAGGCATACAACCGACTGGTATACAACGTGAAGAAGGTTTTGCCTATTGCGAAGGAGGTAAACCGCGCCATACTTGAGACATACGAGTACCTGCAGACGCTGCCTAACGAGAAAGCACGCAAGGAACACATCAAACTGGTGGAGAAAAGCGTTAAGGAACAGTATACGCCACGCATGAAGAAGCTGACGCTGTCGCAGGGAAAGCTATTGATAAAGCTGATTAACCGCGAGACGAACTCATCGTCATACCAACTGGTGCAGGCTTTCTTAGGTTCTTCACGCGCCGCTTTCTATCAGACGTTCGCATGGATGTTCGGCGCGTCTCTGAAGAAAGAATATGACCCACAGGGTAAAGACCGACTGACGGAACGTGTGGTTAGACTTGTAGAGGCTGGACAACTGTAGACCGCGCTAAATGGCTTTTACAAGAAAATATCAAATTATAAGCAAAAGCATACGTTTTACTTACGATTTTTATGCCACGATTCTTTGAGTACAATTAGGGCGTGATTACATCACGATTAAGCCCAAATCGCACGATGAAACGGGCGTTATTACCTGTCGATAAGGCTGCTTTCAAATTGTAAGTAAGCAAAGAACTTACGATAACACCCAAACCGACACATTGTAATAAGCCGTTTTAGTTGCGGTAGTATACAACTAAACCACTAAACAACATACATACAACTAAACCACTAAACAACCAAACCACCAAACAACTAAACAGCTAAACAACTAAACAACTAACAAACAATACATGAAACCACTATTATCTTTACTCTTCGCACTGCCACTTTGCGTGCCGCAGAGTGCCAGAGCCGCAGACCAACTGCTTGCTTTTCCTGGAGCAGAAGGCTACGGTAAGTACGTTACAGGAGGCAGAGGCGGCGAAGTATGCTACGTTACACGCCTCGACGACTGCTCTGATAACAACCTCGTGCCGGGCACACTGCGCTGGGCTTTGCGCCACGACAACGGAGGAAAGCCACGTACCGTGCTCTTCAACGTATCGGGAACCATCTACCTTACGTCAAAACTGAAACTGCAATATCCTGACGTCTCTATCCTCGGACAGACGGCACCGGGCGGTGGTGTGACCATTACGGGTTACAATATGTATATATGCCGCAACAACGTTATTGTGCGCTACCTGCGCTTCCGTGCTGGAGACGTGCCGGCAACGTCTATGACGGGACTGGACATTGAGAACGCTGACAACGTTATCTTAGACCACTGCTCCATGACATGGAGTATGGAAGAGTGCCTCACTGCGTACGACACCGACTACACCACGGTGCAATGGTGTATCATTGGCGAAGGTCTCTATAACTCTAAGAACTCTAAGGGAGCACGTGCCTACGCCACTCAGTGGGGCGGTGAGCACTCTACGATGCACCATACGCTTATAACGAACTCTCATTCACGTGCTCCTCGTTTCAACGGGGTGCGCTCGTCAAGCAAGACAAAGGGCGAGCATGACTATCAGGTTGACTCGGAGTTTGCCAATAACGTGGTGTTCAACTGGAGTCAGTCGGGCAACCAGTATGGCGGTGAGTATGACAAGGCGAAGGTGGAAGTGGCTGACTGGTGCGCTAACGACCCTGGCTACGACCGCGTTTACCTTATTAACAACTACTATAAGCCAGGTCCTTCTACTAAGAATGGGGCGGCAACGGCACGCTACTGGTGCTCTCCATCAAGCCCTTACGGACAGTGGTACCTCAGCGGTAATAAGTTTGAGGTGGACGGCAAGTTCTCTACCAAGACGGGGGTATGGAGCGCAGAGGAACTGAACAAGGTGAACGCTGACAACCATTACGGTGCCTCTGACGGCAACGCGAGTCGTGGCATCAGCCTCAGCGGAAGCCTTTTCTCTCAGTATGTGATGAAGGAACTGCCCTACTCTCTCTCTGGCATGACTTACGAAACGGCTGACGAAGCGTATAATAATGTCGTTACCAAGGCTGGAGCGTCGCTGCCTCGCTATGACGAAGTGGACCGCCGACTGCTCGATGAAGCCGCAGGAAAGAGAGACCCACAGTTCGTGGGTACTTCAATGAAGGCTACGGGCGACTATGGCATCATCGACTCGCCTGACGATATCACCCTGACACACACCAGCCAGTATGCCGTTGATGGTGTGGTGTACAACAACTTCCCGTTTGTTGGTATGCAGGAAGGCGACAAATATGCCGTTGATACTGATGCCGACGGTATGCCTGACGCATACGAAGACGCTATGGGACTGAACAAGAACGATGCTTCTGACGGTGCTGCCGTTACCGCAAGCGGATACACCAACCTTGAGGTCTACCTCAACGGAGTGGCTGACGGCACCATTAACAAGGCGACTTACGAAACCAGCGACGTGCCTGTTAAGCCTGGTTCTAACGTCCTGCCAGAGAGCATCGTGGTGAAATACTCTTGCGACGACGCTGACGTAACGGGTGTAGTGCCACAGACCATAACGTTAGATTATGGTAAGGAGACCACTATCCCTGAGAACACCACGCTCTACAAGGAGGGGTACACACTGACAGCATGGACTGGTGACAACTACACCCTGTATGCAGGACAGACCGTTCTCCTTACGCAGAACACTACGCTGACTCCTGTTTTCACAAAGAACACTACGTCGTTGGTGGAGAGAAACAGTCCTGTAGTGGCGATATTCACCAACAAAGGCAATGCTCTTGAGGAGAATGGCATCATCGTTACACGCACAAAGGTGGGCGACAAGGACATTGACGTTGCCATAACACTTAACAATGGCACTCTGACCGTACCTGCCACAATAGGCTCATACGCTGTAATAGCATACGCCGACGGTACTTCACAGACTGTTGACGGAGCGATAGCAACGGTTAAGAAGGCTGAGATAAAACAGGTGACGGTGGTCTTCCCTTACAAGAAACAGACTGAAGGCGTGAGCGGTAGCGGCGACGCTACGGTGGCATGGGAATGGGCTGGCACCGCAACCAAGGGCGGAGCGGTAACTCCTACCAACATTGAGGGCGCATTCGCAAGTGTCACTGGCGCGATAAACGAGGACGCTTTCACCGTGGGCAGCAGCACCAAGCCTGGCTCTAAGTGCGTGGCTGTTACACCAAAGGTTAAGGAAAATGCCTTTGCTACTACCAACAATGGTTACATTACCTTCACTGTAACACCAGCAGAGGGAGTGAAGTTTAAGGCTACCGCACTCTCTTTCAAGGCTGGACACTTCGGAACGGACGGCGGTACGCTTGCCGTTACACAGAAAATAGGCGAGAATGGCAAAGAGACTGTTATCAGCAATGCGGTGACTATTAACCGCGACTCGTACAAGGACGTATCACTCACCCTGCCTAACACGGCACTTTCAGCTGAGCCTTATATAATAAAGGTATACGTATACGGCCTTGGCACCAACAAGCAGGTGGGTATTCGCGACATCACCGTGACGGGAGCATGGGAGGGGTCTGCCGCTGCCGCGGAGACATACACCGTGCTGCCAAGCGTAATTCCTGCAAAAGCGGGCACCCTAAGCGTATCGCCTGAAGAGGATTCATACGCAAAGGGCAAGACGGTTACGCTAACCGTAACGCCTAAAAGCGGATATAACTTCATAGGTTGGGAGGACGTTGACGGTACAATACTGTCAAAAGCATTGTCTTACACCACTACTGTAGAGGGCGACATCTATCCTTGCGCACGCTTTAAGGCTGACTCTGAATACGCTAACATATTCAAGAGCGTGGAGCCTTACGATGCTGTGGTGTCTTCTGAGGACGAACTGCTCATAGCCCTTACCGCTGCTTCACGACGTGAGGACATGACGAAGCGTTACCGCATATTCCTTAAAGACGGCAACTACGACTTCGGAGTGAACGCTAAGACTGCTGTTCCGCAGAACACGTCACTCATCGGTGAGAGCCAAGAGGGGGTGCTGATACAAAACAATCCTGGCGTGGTGGCAAACTATCAGGAGCAGACTCCTGTGCTGTTCATTGACCAAAACCAGAACAATGTGTATATGCAAGACCTGACAATACGACAGGCTCGCGACTGGGAAACGAAGAAGTCTGCTGGGCAGGCTATCGCCTTGCGTCAGCGTGGCAAACAGGCTGCATACAAGAATGTTACTATTCAGGGTGTACAGGATACGTACTACCTGAACAAAGCCGATGCTACGGCATACTTTGAGGACTGCACCATAGCTGGCGAAGTAGACTTTATATACGGCGATGGCACTATGTTCTTCCAGAACTGCACACTCAACCCACTGTCTTCTGCGGCATATATCACCGCCTCTAACGCGCAGGCAGGATATAAAGGCATCGTATTCAACAGCTGTACCATCACGGGCGACGCGTCAGCAGCAGGCTATCGCCTCGGAAGACCATGGAACGACTCACCTGCCGTGACTTACCTCAACACACGCATGGACATTCTCCCTGCCGCAAAGGGCTGGGGCAGCATGAAGAGCGGACTGGTATGCCGATTCCATGAATATGCTTCCGTTAATGCAGAGGGGGACATCCTTGACCTCTCATCACGCTCATTACAAGACTGTGGGGCTGCGGTAACGTCAGACAACCCTGTCATTGACGCTACACAAGCAGCGGAATACAGCATCGATAAGGTGTTCACCGCATGGCAGCCACAGACTATAACAGCACAGATTACGGCTCCACAGCCTTCTCTCTTCAACAAAACCCTGGCATGGAACGAGACTGAAGGTGCAATAGGTTATGCCGTATGCAAAGACGGAAAGGTTATTGCCGTAACGACAAAGACATCGTATGACGTTGACGACGCTAACGCTAAGTACACCATTCGCGCCGCTAACGCTATGGGCGGACTGGGCAAACAGTCTGATATAGCTACTGGTATAGGCTGCATATCTGCACCAAACGCAGCTCAGCAAGGCGACAACGCGATATACTCTGTTACAGGCGTTAAGGTGACGAAAGGGACATCACGCCCTACTCTCGCGCCTGGCGTATACGTAAAGAACAACAAGACGTTTGTGGTTAAGTAACAATCGGTAATATACCAGTTTTAAGGAATAACATAACAAGAAACTCCCCACGCTACCATTTCACAATGCCAGCGTGGGGAGTTCGTTTTATATACTAACCAAACTATATTCAATCTATATCTGAAAAACTACAATCAACTAACCATTACAACGTCAGATGCACATTAATCATCGGTGTACCGCGCCATGTACGTGGGCGAGGTGCTTTAGGAGCAGGAGGCGTTGGGCGTCTTGGTGGCATAACCTCGCAGTAGTGGCAAACCTTCTTGCAGTGCTTCTTGAAGTACTTGTCGTGATGCTTCTTATCCTTATAGCCGTGGTATCCACCGTGACGTTTCTTCTCTACACACTCCTTTCTTGCCTCATGGCGTCTGTTGTCGCACTCATTATGAGGGTGAGCCATAACAGTCATAGTACCGAGAACCATTGTCATTACGATGCCGAGAATATACTTTTTCATAATCTTACAATTTTAAGTGGTTAAACATTCTTGTTATTTTCTGAGTGCAAAGTTAAGCCTTTTCAGTGTTTCCACAAACTTTTTTTCCCTACTCCACAGGCGGAAATCCCTACGATGAAGGGGAGATTCCCTTTTCAGAGTAAAACACTTATATTTACAAGAATATGCCACAAAAACGTAATAATGCACCTTATTTTATTAAAAAGTGATTAAAATATTTGCAAGAAAAGAAAAATATTCGTAATTTTGCATCGTTCAGTGGAATGAGGGGCTCACGCAAGAGTCCCTCATTCGTTTTTTCAAGACCATACATTACTATTTTCCAGAGGTAAAGATAAGGGTTAAGAGACAAGAGATTTCCGTAATATAATATACTGATAATGATCGAAAAGAAGAAAGTTCAAGAGATTGTTGAGGAATGGCTCAACGACAAAGAGTATTTCCTTGTTGACGTGGAGGTAACTCCTGACGACCGTATCGTTGTAGAAATAGACCACGCCGACGGCGTATGGATAGAAGACTGCGTAGCACTGAGCCGCTTCATAGAGGAGAGACTGAGCCGCGATGAGGAAGACTATGAACTGGAAGTGGGCAGTGCCGGACTGGGACAACCGTTCAAGGTGGAACAGCAATACATCAACTGTATTGGCAAAGAGGTAGAAGTGCTGACACCAGAGAGCAAGAAGTTGAAAGGCACTCTGCTAAAGGTGGATGGACGTAACTTCACTATTACCACTAAGGAAAAGCAAAAAGTGGAAGGCAAAAAACGCCCCGTAATGGTAGATGTAGAGCGTACTTTCTCTATGGACGAAGTAAAATACTGCAAGTACGTAATAAACTTCTAAAGATATATAAACAATAGGGATACACAATCCCACACAAAAGCGAAATAAACAAACAACATAAAATGGCAACAAATACAACAGAACAAGTACCTAACATGATTGAAACGTTCAAGGAGTTCAAAACTACCAAGAACATCGACCGTACTACTCTCGTCAGCGTCCTTGAGGAAAGCTTCCGTAATGTTATAGCGAAGATTTTTGGAAGTGACGCTAATTTCGATGTCATAGTAAACCCAGACAAGGGCGACTTCGAGATATACCGCAACAGAACGGTTGTTCCCGACGGAGAAGTATCTGACGAAAACAAAGAGATAGCACTCTCTGAGGCCCGCAAGATAGAAAGCGACTACGAAGTAGGCGAAGATGTCAGCGAGCGAGTAGAGTTCGCTAAGTTCGGTCGTCGCGCCATACTGAACCTCCGACAGACACTATCAAGCAAGATACTTGAACTGGAACACGATACTCTCTACAACAAGTACAAGGACCGCGTGGGTGAGATTATCACTGGCGAGGTATACCAGATATGGAAGAGAGAGGTGCTTGTTGTTGACGATGAGGGCAATGAGCTGTCACTGCCACGCGCAGAGCAGATTCCTACAGACGTTTATCGCAAGAACGAAGCGGTAAAGGCTGTCATCGAACGTGTTACCAATGACAATAATAACCCAAAGATAATACTCTCACGTACCTCTACCCTCTTCCTGCAAAGACTGCTTGAGGCTGAAGTGCCTGAGATTGCTGATGGCCTCGTTGCCATTCGTAAGATAGCGCGTATTCCTGGCGAACGCGCAAAGATTGCGGTAGAAAGCTTCGACGACCGCATTGACCCTGTAGGCGCTTGCGTAGGTGTCAAAGGCGCACGTGTTCACGGTATCGTAAGAGAACTGTGCAACGAAAACCTCGACGTGCTCAACTACACACAGAATACCAAGCTCTTCATACAGCGTGCTCTGGCACCTGCACAGATTAACAGCATCGTTCTCAACGAGGAAGAGCATAAGGCTGAGGTATACCTCCGCCCTGAAGAGGTGTCACTCGCTATCGGTCGTGGCGGTCAGAACATTAAGTTGGCAAGTATGTTGACAGAATATACCATTGACGTATTCCGTGAATTGGACGGTGAAAGCGGCAATGAGGAGGACATATACCTTGACCAATTCAACGACGAAATAGACCAGTGGGTTATTGATGCTGTCAAAGCTATCGGACTGGACACAGCTAAACAGGTGCTCAACGCTCCACGAGAGATGCTCATTACCAAGGCAGACCTTGAAGAAGAGACTGTAGACCACCTGCTCGAAGTGCTGAGAGCTGAGTTTGAACAGCAATAAAAAAGGGAACGAAAGCATCATTTCCCAAACATCACAACTAAACAACAAACAATGAGTATAAGACTAAATAAAGCTATATCAGAACTCAACATCGGTCTACAGACAGCCTTGGAATTCCTTGAGAAAAGGCCAGACTTAGGAGAAGTGAAACAAGAAGTGACATTCAAACTGAACGATAAGCAGTATGATGCACTCGTTGCCGCTTTCAGGTCTGACAAGGAAGTACGTGTGCAGGCAGAGAAGCTGTTGAAAAAACCAGAAAAGAAAAAACAGGAGAAGACTGCCAACGCCAAGAAAACATCACAGGCTGTGACAGCAGGAGATACCATAATGACACAAAGGGAAGTTAAACCACTCGGCAAAATTGACCTCAGCACTGTTGGCAAACCAGCAAAGGCTAAGGACAAGAACAACGCCAAAGCACAGCAGCCAAACAACAACAAGAACGCTAACGCTGCTAAACCAACTGCTAACGAGCAGAAAAAAGCGGAGCAAAACGTTAAACCTGCCGCACAGGTTGCACCACAGCCTAAGCAGGACATCGCTAAACAGCAGACCGTAGAGGTTAAACCAGTTGCCAATGCTGACCAGCCTAAGCAGGAAAACGAGGCGAACAGCGGCAAAACAGAAATCTTTACACTGAAGAGTGAGCGTACGTCTATAGCACGCCCTAACGTGCTTGGCACCATAGACCTTTCTGCATTGAACCAGAATACTCGTCCGAAGAAGAAGAGTAAGGAGGAGAAACGTCGTGAGAGAGAAGATAAGGCGCAGCAGAACGGAGGCGAGAAGAAGAAGCGTACACGCATAGGTAAGGAGCGCGTTGACATCAACGATGCCGCTAACCAGCCTTCAAAGAACTCAAAGAACGGCAAGAACGCTCGCAACAATAATGCCAATGCCAACGGTGGTAAGAACAACGGTGGCAACGGAAAGAAGAACAAACAGCGCGGAAAGCAGCAGCAAGAGGTCAACGATGAGGACGTAGCACGTCAGGTAAAGGAGACACTCGCACGACTTACCAACAAGGGCAACCAGACAAAGAAGGGTGCTAAGTACCGTAAGGAGAAGCGTGACGCAGCGGCAGAGCAGCGCGATGCCGCAATGGCTGCAGAGGCAGCGGAGAACAAGGTGCTCAAACTCACCGAGTTCGTAACCGTAAGCGAACTGGCAACAATGATGGATGTCCCTGTAACTAAGCTTATAGGAACGCTCATGTCAGTAGGTCTCATGGTGTCAATCAACCAGCGTCTCGACGCAGAGACTATCAACCTGGTGGCTGACGAGTTCGGCTTCACTACAGAATATGTCAGCGCAGAGGTTAGTGAGGCTATTCAAGAGGCAGAGGATGACGAGAATGATCTCGTGGCACGTCCACCTATCGTTACCGTCATGGGTCACGTAGACCACGGTAAGACCTCTCTCCTCGACTACGTGCGCAATACCAACGTCATCGCAGGTGAGGCTGGCGGCATCACGCAGCACATCGGTGCCTACAACGTAACACTTGAAGATGGGCGCCACATCACATTCCTCGACACCCCTGGTCACGAGGCGTTCACAGCCATGCGTGCCCGTGGTACACAGGTAACTGATATCGCTATCATCATCATTGCCGCTGACGACTCTGTCATGCCGACTACAAAGGAGGCTATTGCCCATGCGCAGGCAGCTAACGTTCCTATGGTATTCGCCATCAATAAGATTGATAAACCGGGCGCGAACCCAGACAAGATACGTCAGGATCTCTCTGCAATGAACCTCCTTGTAGAGGAATGGGGCGGTAAATATCAGTGTCAAGAGATATCAGCCAAGAAGGGTATCGGCGTTGACGAACTCATGGAGAAGGTGCTTCTCGAGGCAGAAATGCTCGACCTCAAGGCTAACCCTAACCGCAAGGCCACAGGTTCTATCATCGAGTCTTCACTCGACAAGGGTCGTGGTTACGTCTCAACGGTGCTCGTAAGCAACGGCACTCTGCACCAAGGCGATATCGTTATTGCCGGTACTGCATGGGGACGCGTCAAGGCTATGTTCAACGAGCGTAACCAACGAGTAGAGAAAGCAGGTCCAGCAGAGCCTGTTATCATACTCGGTCTTAACGGTGCACCACAGGCAGGTGACTCTTTCCACATCATGGATACAGAGCAGGAGGCGAAGGAAATCGCCAACAAGCGTCTGCAGTTACAGCGTGAACAGAGTCTGCGTACTACCAAGACGCTGTCTTTGGAGGAGATTGCGCACCGCGTAGCGTTGGGCGAATTCCACGAACTCAACCTCGTAGTGAAGGCCGACACCCAGGGTTCTGTAGAGGCACTGAGCGACTCTTTCATCAAGATGTCTACCGAGAAGGTACAGGTAAACGTTATCATGAAGGGCGTAGGTCAGATTTCCGAGAACGACGTAATGCTTGCCTCTACCGCCGAGAACGGTATGATTGTAGGCTTCCAGGTACGTCCATCTGTCCCAGCCAAGAAGTTGGCGGAGCAGGAAGGCGTAGAAATCAATACCTACTCTGTCATCTACGACGCCATGGACGACATCAAGGCAGCCATGGAGGGTATGCTCGACAAGATTAAGAAGGAGGTCGCTACCGGTCAGGTTGAGGTTAAGGAGGTATTCAAAATCTCCAAGGTCGGCACTGTTGCAGGTGCTATGGTTACCGACGGTAAGGTACACCGCAGCGACAAGGCGCGTCTTGTTCGCGATGGTATCGTGATACACACTGGTGCTATCAACGCTCTGAAGCGTTACAAGGACGACGTTAAGGAGGTTGCTACCGGACTGGAGTGTGGTATCTCTCTCGTCAACTTCAACGACATTCAGGCTGGTGACATCATTGAAACCTTCACTGAGATTGAGGTAGAGCAGAAGCTGTAAAACAGTATTATCGCTTACACAAAAAACAAAATATAAGAAAGGCGGCAGGGGATTTTCCCTTGCCGCCTTTCTTATTTGGCGGTGGTGCTATAAATTACCACCGTTAAGCGAAACTAATTTGGTACAAATCGCACTGTAATCAGGGTGCTATCGTCATGCGACAACGCCCCTTTCGTTGTGCGATAAGGGGCAAATCGCAAACACCTCATTATTAGTCTATACTCAAACATAAATTTTTTGAGAATACCAACAATATTTGTTGCTTTTATCTTTCAACATTAATCACCATTAATCTAACATTAATCTTTCATTCATCTATCTCTGATGATGTTTTTGAGTATATATGTACAAGAGCAAAGGTATTAATGAGAGATTAAAGTTAGATTAATGATGATTAATGTCATAAAAGTAGTGCGAAGCACAATAATTACTTTTCTCAAATCATTTCTGTTTGACTATAAAAAAGACGTTGTTATCTCTTCAGCCATTTCAAAAAGTTCTCCACACTCTCATCGTAGGCGTAACTACCCGTCAGCGGAGTGCCTTCAGCGTCTACTATGACATAGAACGGTTGCGCTGCACTACCAAATTTGTGGGTCTCAAGCAGTGCCCATTTGTCGCCCACGGTGCGAAGCGTCCGTCCGTCAACATGAAGCTGCCTTGGCAACGGCGTGCGATCGTCCACATACAACTGCACTACTATATAGTCACGCTGCAAACGCTCCTGCACTCTCTGGTCGGTAAACACCGCTGCCTCCATCTTGCGACAGTTCACACAGCCATAGCCTGTAAAATCTACGAAGACTGGTTTGCCGCTACGGGCAGACTCCTTCAATGCTGCGTCATAGTCATACAGCACCTTGTGCTCTACATTCTCCATCGGTGGCAGGAAGGCAGAAACAAGCGTACACGGTGCTCCCCACAGACCAGGAATGAGGTAAAGGGCAATGGCGTAACATACCACTGCCACCTTCTGACGTAACAACGCATTAAGGCGACGACGTTGCCAGTCTACGCTGTGATATATGCCACAGGCGAGGGCGAGGACTATCCATATCGCGAGAAATGCTGTTCTGGGCAGAATATGCCAGCCATACGCCATGTCTGCCACGCTGAGGAACTTTAAGGCGAAGGCTATCTCAAGGAAGCCCAGTGTCACCTTCACCCTCGTCATCCACGTACCCGACTTCGGCATACGCTTCAGCCACTGTGGGAACAGGGCGAAGAGCGTAAACGGAAGAGCTAAAGCAATGGCAAACCCCATCATGCCAACCACTGGCGTCAGCATGGCTGCAATGCCTCCACCGCCTGATGTCGCCGACGCTATCTGCACAAGCAACAAGCCCATCACTGGGGCGGTACACGAGAAACTGACCACTACCATGGTTAATGCCATGAGGAAGATGCTCACCATGCCCGTTGTGTCACTGCTCTTCTGGTCAAGGGCGTTTGCCCAAGAGGAAGGCAGACGCAGCTCAAAAAGCCCGAGCAGCGACAGTCCGAAGAACAGTAGTACGAGGAAACAGACAACATTAAAGACAGCGTTTGTAGACAACTGGTTCAGAGCGTTGGCTCCAAACAGCACGGTGAGGGCTATGCCGAGCGTCACGAATATCACTACGATGCTGCCACCATAAAGCATTGCTCCCTTTACGTTGCCACCTTTCTTCCCCTCCTTCTCGCCTTGTCGCATGAAGAACGACACTGTAAGTGGTATCATAGGCCACACACATGGGGTGAGAAGGGCAAGCAATCCACCTCCGAAGGCAAGGAGAAAGAGCGCGAGTAGCCCCACAGTGGCATCGTTGTCAGCTTTTTCCGCACCGCTATCGTCATTGTCCGCAAATGCCTTCAACTGCTTTATCACTGGTGCCCACGCCTTTGTGGTAAAGAAATCAGGCACTGCCTTGTCATCCACCGTTGGCATAACGCTGTCTGTCACAGCCGTTTCTGGCATGGCAGCCTCAGCGTTTGCCTCTTCTTGGCTATCTTCTTTAGCCGCTACCACCGTGCCATGATGTGAGAACTCCACCGTCTGCGGGGCGAGGCATGCCCTCTCCGTACACGCCATATACTGCAAGTAGCCCTGCAAACGATACTCCTTTCCACTCACGGTGAAACGCTGTTGGTATGTCACCACGCTACCGCCAGCATCCGTTGTCAACTCTTCCTGTGTCTCCTTCAAGCCCCCCTGTGGCGTTACACCCTCAGCCTGCTCAAGGTGCAGACTGTAGTTGCTGATATGCCAACCGTCATCGAGAGTACCCGTAACGGTAAGCAGAAGCTCGTTAGGCTTGGGTTCGCTTATCTTCCACGTAAAATTAGTCTGCCCCGAAACAATAAGGCAGAGCGTGCTAAGCAGCAAAGTTATAATGGTTTTTATCATTTTCCCTTTCATAAATTATCATCTTTATTTCACAAAATAGTAATTTGTTTGCAAATGTACATATTTTATTTGAAGTCAATGACAAGGCTTTTTGTTAAAAAAAACAAAATGACATCTATATAATAAGGTGCAAAGAAATTTATTTGTACTTTTGCACCGAAAATAAAAAAACATAGACTTACATAACATGCAAGACAACTTAGTTATCGTAGAGAGCCCTGCCAAGGCAAAGACTATTGAGAAGTTCCTTGGCAAAGACTATAAGGTGATGTCAAGTTACGGCCATATCCGTGACCTGAAGAAGAAGGAGATAAGCATCGACATGAAGACGCTCGAACCAGAATATGAGATTCCTGAGGAGAAGCGCAAACTCGTTGCTGAACTGAAGAGCAACGCTAAGAAAGCCAAAAAGGTATGGCTCGCATCCGATGAAGACCGCGAGGGAGAGGCCATCTCATGGCACCTTTGCGAGGTATTGGGACTGGATGAGAAGAACACTAACCGCATAGTGTTTCACGAAATAACGAAGAACGCCATTCTGAAGGCTATTGAGAACCCACGACACTTGGACATGAACCTCGCCAATGCGCAGCAGGCACGACGTATGCTCGACCGCCTTGTGGGCTTCAACCTGTCGCCTGTGCTGTGGCGTAAGGTTAAACCATCGCTCTCTGCCGGCCGTGTGCAGTCGGTGGCTGTACGCCTCATTGTAGAGAGGGAGAGGGAGATTCACGCCTTTAAGAGTGAGCCTTACTTCCGCGTTACGGCTATTTTCAACACCCATGGCAGCGACATCAAGGCTGAACTGGACCGCCGTTTCTCTACTCATGAGGAGGCTCTCGCCTTCCTTGAGAAGTGTAAAGACGCTGAATTTACCATCACCAGCATACAGAAGAAGCCACTGCACCGTACTCCTGCACCTCCGTTCACTACCTCAACGCTGCAACAGGAGGCTGCACGTAAACTCGGTTTCACCGTCGCACAGACCATGATGGTGGCGCAGAGACTGTACGAAAGTGGTTACATCACATACATGCGTACCGACTCTGTCAACCTTTCTTCACTCTGCATAGGTACGGCTAAAGAGGCGGTGACAGCACTTTACGGCGAAAAATACAGCAAGTCACGCAACTATACCACGCACTCTAAGGGCGCACAAGAGGCACACGAGGCTATACGTCCTACGTACATGGACAAACAGGAGATTGAAGGCTCACAGCAGGAGCGTAGACTCTACGACCTGATATGGAAACGCACTGCCGCTACACAGATGGCTGACGCCGAACTGGAGAAGACGGTTGTGGAGATTAAGGTGTCAGGAACGGAAGAGATGTTCGTAGCTACGGGTGAGGTTATCACCTTCGACGGTTTCCTGAAGGTATACCGCGAAAGCGATGGCGATGGCGACAACGACAACGAGAAGAACGCTGACAGCGGCATGATGCCAGCAGCAATGGCTGAGGGCGACACGCTGACACGTAAGGAGGTGACTGCCACTGAGCGTTACTCTCAGGGACCACTGAGATACACAGAAGCCTCTCTCGTACACAAAATGGAAGAGTTGGGCATAGGAAGACCATCTACCTACGCACCTACCATTTCTACCATACAGCAGCGTGAATACGTAACGAAGGGCGACAAGAAGGGCGTGGAGCGCGAATATACCATCGATACCTTAGGTGCCAAGGGCATTACAACGAAGACTAAGACCGAGATGGCGGGAAGCGAGAAGGGTAAACTATTGCCTACCGACATCGGAACGGTGGTCAATGACTTCCTGATGGAGTTCTTCCCTAATATCATGGACTATAACTTCACGGCTAACGTGGAGAAGAAGTTTGACGCCATTGCCGAGGGACAGGAGGACTGGCACGAGATGCTCAGCGACTTCTACAAGGACTTTGAGCCTACGGTGGAGAAGACCATCAAGTCTCGCAGCGAGCACAAAGCGGGCGAACGCATACTGGGCAACGAACCGAAAACGGGTAAACCAGTGTCGGTTAAGATTGGCAGATACGGTCCGGTGGTACAGATAGGAACCGCTGACGATGAGGAAAAGCCACGTTTCGCACAGTTGCCTAAGGAGTATTCTATTGAGACTATCACCTTAGAGGAGGCGTTAGAGTTGTTCCGTCTGCCACGCACCGTAGGGCAGTTTGAGGGCACCGACGTGGTGATTGGCGCGGGACGCTTTGGTCCTTACGTGCTTCACAACAAGAAGTATGTCTCTATACCGAAGGATATGAACCCACTAACCATAACGCTCGACGAGGCAACCACACTCATCACCGACAACCGTAAGGCTGAACAGAAACGTCACATCAAGACGTTTGAGGAAGACGCGAAACTCGAAGTGATGAATGGTCGCTATGGTCCTTACATCGCATACGATGGCAAGAACTACCGCCTCCCTAAGCAACTGCACGAGAAAGCGGCTGAGCTGACATACGAACAGTGCATGGAAATAATAAAAAATTAATAATTAAGAATTAAAAATTAATAATTAAGGATTATGATTACAACATATAAATCACATATACAAATTATAGATGCGAAAAGAGTAATCATAATTCTTAATTATTAACTTTTAATTCTTAATTTAGACAGTAATGAAAAGAATTATTCTTATAGGTTATATGGGAGCTGGCAAAACTACTGTTGGCAAGGCTCTCGCACACGAGTTAGGACTACCGTTCTACGACCTCGACTGGTACATAGAGACACGTATGCACTGCAAGGTGAAGGACATCTTCGACGAAAAAGGAGAGGAAGGCTTCAGAAAGATAGAGCGTAACATGCTGCATGAGGTGGCAGAATTTGAGAATGTCGTTATCAGTTGCGGTGGCGGTACACCGTGTTTCTTCGACAACATGGAATACATGAACGGACAGGGCACCGTGGTTTACCTTAAATGCTCACCAGAAGTGCTCTTCAAACACCTCAAAATGGGCAAGGGGGTAAGACCGCTATTGCTCGGGAAAAACGACGAAGAACTAATGGCGTTCATTAAGGAACAACTGCGAAAACGTGAGGAATACTACATGAAGGCTAACAATATCGTTGACGTTACACTCATGGAAAATCCCGACAAGATAGCCTTAACGGTAGAGAAAGTAAAAGAATTAGTTAACAACGAGGAGTAAAAGGTAAACGGCATACGCGCAATGACGCTCCTCACACAATAGCGTTCCTCGTGTAACGACGCTTCTACGTCGTCTTATAGCGTTCGTTCCTCGTGCGATGACGTTTCTACGTCACCGCTCCACCATAAAAAACATAATACACCAGATGAAAAAATGGACCATTGAAGACTCCAAAGAGTTGTACAACATGACTGGATGGGGCACATCCTACTTCAGCATTAACGACAAGGGCAACGCCTGTGTGTCGCCACTGAAGGACGGTGCCCAGGCTGACTTGCGCGAGATTATCGACGAACTCGCACTGCGTGACATATCCACACCTGTGTTGTTGCGCTTCCCAGACATTCTCGACAACCGTATAGAGAAGACTGCATCGTGCTTCAAAAAGGCAGCAGACGAATACGGATACAAAGGAGAGAGTTTCGTGATTTACCCCATCAAGGTCAACCAGATGCAGCCTGTGGTAGAGGAGATTATATCTCACGGACGTAAGTTCAACCTCGGTCTTGAGGCTGGCTCTAAGCCTGAACTGCACGCGGTGATAGCGGTGCAGTGCCAAAGTGACTCGCTAATCATCTGTAACGGATACAAGGACCAGGCGTATATAGAACTGGCTCTGCTGGCACAGAAGATGGGTAAACGCATCTTTATCGTGGTGGAGAAACTTAACGAGATTGACATCATTGCCGAAGCTGCTAAGAAACTTAACGTGATGCCTAACATTGGCATACGCATTAAACTGGCTTCTTCTGGCTCAGGTAAATGGGAAGAGAGTGGGGGCGACGCGTCTAAGTTCGGTCTTACGGCTTCAGAACTGCTACAAGCTCTTCAAAAGTTAGACTCACTCGGTATGCACGACTGCATAAAACTTATACACTTCCACATCGGTAGCCAGATTACTAAGATACGACGCATACAGACTGCACTTCGCGAAGCGGTACAGTTCTACATCAATCTGCAAAAGATGGGCTACAACATTGAGTACATTGACTGTGGTGGCGGACTGGGTGTAGACTACGATGGCACCCGATCAAGCAACTCAGAGTCGAGTGTTAACTACAGCATTCAGGAGTATGTGAACGACTGTATCTATACTTTTGTTGACGCAGCAGACAAGAACGGGCTTCCCCACCCTAACCTTATAACGGAGTCTGGACGCTCGCTCTCAGCGCACCACAGCGTGCTTGTCATCGACGTATTGGAGACAACGTCACTGCCTGAGATGTCTGAAGAGTTTGAACCAAAGGAGGATGACCACCAGTTGGTGAAGGACTTGTACGACATCTGGTGCAACATCGACGCACGCTCCATTCTCGAATACTGGCACGATGCGGAGCAGATACGCGAAGAAGCACTAAGTCTCTTCTCTATGGGCATGGTAGACCTAAGGACAAGGGCAGAGATAGAGTCGATGTACTGGAGCGTATGCCGCGAGGTACTGACTATCACTAAGGGCATGAAGCACGTGCCTGAGGAACTCAGAGGCATGGAGAAACTGTTGGCGGACAAATACTTCTGTAACTTCTCGCTATTCCAGTCGCTGCCCGATGCATGGGCTATTGACCAGATATTCCCTATCGTGCCGATACAGAGGCTTAACGAACGTCCTACACGCCTTGCTACATTGCAGGACGTAACGTGTGATAGCGATGGCAAGATAGCGCACTTCGTCACTTCCAAACACCTATCGTCAGCCCTGCCTGTACATGCGCTGAAACCGCACGAGCCGTATTATATAGGCGTATTCCTCGTAGGAGCATATCAGGAAATCCTTGGAGATATGCACAACCTCTTTGGCGATACCAACGCTGTACACATATCAATGAAGGACGGTAAGTACCACATCGACCAGATATTCGATGGCGAGACCGTAGAAGAAGTGCTCGACTACGTGCAGTATAACCCCAAGAAGTTGGTGCGCCAACTGGAGATATGGGTTACAAAGAGCGTGAAGGAAGGCAAGATAAGCCTTGAGGAAGGTAAGGAGTTCCTCTCTAACTACCGCTCAGGACTGTACGGATATACATATCTTGAATAATCTTTTACACACGAGAAAACGGTGTATAACCTCTGTTCATACAAGAAGTTATACACCGTTTTTGTTTACGTAAGCGTGGCATTTCACCACTGTCTTACTGCGTTTTCAACCTTATTTCGCTGCTGACAGTTGCTTAATGCCCTTGTCAAGGCGTTCTTTACCAATAGGAATGTATCCCGCAGGAGCGTTGAGTTTCTGTCCATCGCTCAGTATATATTTCAAGAACGCAACCACCACGGGGTCTGTAGGCACACCGTTAGTAACCAGATACAGGTCGCGAGCTGGTGGAGAAGGATACTTACCATCGGCTATTGCCTTTGCCAACGCGCCCTTATCGCCATAGAAGTCCTCTTCTGGGTCAATCTTGCCGTTACCGTTTACGTCTATCGGAAGCACACGAATACCCTTTAATGGCTTCAGAGTATTGTTGTCGTAAGCATAGCCTATGTTGTTAAAGCCAATGGCATTAATATTACCAGTCACCGCAGTAGCCACGCCAGGGTCACCATTCACGCCCTCGCCTTTTAGGTCTTCCTGGTGCTTTCCAGACCATGCTGCCCATGTCTCTGCTGCTCCACAGGCGTCAGAACGGGTGAAAACGGCAAGCGCGGTCTTGTCTGTCGTGCCGAGAAGTTGTCCCCATGTCTTCAGTGTTCCATCAATCCATATCGCCTTTGCCTGCTCTTTTGTGATGCCATGCTTTACTATTTCTGCATAAAGAGGGTTGTTGGCGTTGATGGTAGGAGCCACAGCGTCTTTGGCAACGGCAAAGGCTACGGCACCCTTCTTCGCCTCATCGTCCTTCACTTCGCGTGAGACCATACCTATCTCTACCTGCCCTGAGAGCGCGTCTGTCATGCCCTTACCTGCTCCGCCACCGTCAACCTCTATCTTGACGTCAGGATGTAGTTTCTGAAACTCCTCCGCCCACTTCACGGCAAGGGGATAAAGTGCGAAGGCACCTGAGAGGGATATGCGGCCAGAGAGCTCTTGGTCGTTTGAAGGTTTGTTACTGTTCTTGCTGCCGCAAGAGCTTAATGAGAGTCCGAGGGAGAGTATTGTTACCGCTGCTATTGATGATATGATGTTTCCTTTCATGTCTATTCCTTTCTTTATAATTAATGTTTATGGATTGTTTCTTCACTCGTTTATCACGTATTAGTTAAAAGCTCACCAATAATTGTGTCTCTAACTGACTGCGATTATCCTTTTCGCTATTTGTAAAATCTGTGAGAGTGTAGTCTAATTGCAAACGAACGTTCTTCAGGGGTTGCCAGTTTAGTCCTATAAGATAATCAGACTGGTTGTCACGTTTGGTGTCAACGTCCTTTTGATAATATCCGTAACTCACCACTGGTTGCAGTCCATGCGGCAGGTTATACGACGCTATGGCGTAGACACCCTGATGGCTGCGTGCTCCCGTCTTGCCGTGTAGGTATTCTGAACGTAGTCTAAACGCCCCTTCTGTGTACGTGAAACCCGCAGAGGTACGGTCTCTGCGCAGCGTGGTAGCGATGTTCTGGCTGCCCACTGTGGTGTAGTGTCCAGCATAATGCGCGGCAGATAGCGTCAAAGATTTCGTAGGACTGACCGTGAGATAAGCCGACAGGTCCTTATGGCTGTCATTATCTTTAAGGTTGATACCGTTGCCGTTGAACACTCCGAGGCGATATGTCACCACGTCTCTACCCTTACTTTGCGCCAGCACACCATAGAGTGTGAGACCTATATCACGTGAATTGGCACGCATTCCGCTTTCATCACTGTAAGCGTTAAGTTTGTTTACCGCTGTAGGATTCTCTATTGTCAGCCATGTAGCAGGACCGTCCAGTGTCTCCTGTGAATAGGCTACCTTATATTCTCCCACCTGAATGTTGATTGGTTTGGCTATTTTGACGCGCAGATAGGCGTCAAGGAGTTTTACAGATGCGGCGGATATTGCGCTTCCTCCACCATATTCTGCCTGTACTTTATAATCTATACTCTTGCCGAAGTCGCCGCTTACGCCCAAGCGCATTCGTCGAATGTCAAAGCCGTTTGATTCGTCTTGACTGTCGTAGGCGTAGCGAACGTTCAGTAATCCGCTGACCTTCGGCGTTGATGGTTTTACAGTCTGCAGTACGTCGCGTACTGTTGTCTGTGCGCTCACCGTAGAGGCTGACAGTGTCAGCAATGCGGCTGCGAGTGCATTGTGTGTAGATAATGCCATAAACATACCCTTCCATTGTTTGTGTTGTTAAACTTTTGTGTTTGTGTTGTTGAACTTTTGTGTTTGTGTTAAGCCGGCTTGAGGGAAATATGTTTATTCTATCGTTTCGTTTTCTGAGTGCAAAGTTACTGCCTTTTCTTTACCCACGTAATAGCCTCTATGCGTTAATCGCATCACATAAGTTTGTGACGGGCATATATTCGGCACAAAAAAATAAGCGTAACCGCAGGCTATTGCACCTTACGGTTACGCTTATTAAAAGTCTATGTCATTGCATTTCCACTTGCTTTAACGCGTTAGTGGAATATGGCTTGTGCCAATATCACGTCAATGTGCTATTTTATGTCGTCCACGAAGCGGAAGAGACGGTTCCAGCGTATTGCCTTAAAGCCCTTCTTGTCTGGATTACTTGACCACCAAATGAAGATAGGTTTGCCCACGATGTGGTCTTCTGGCACGAAGCCCCAGTAGCGTGAGTCGGCACTGTTGTGGCGGTTGTCGCCCTGCATCCAATAGTAGTCCATCTTGAAGGTGTAGGAGTGCGCCTCCTTACCGTTGATGATTATCTTGCCATTAGGTGTTACTGTGAGTTCGTTACCTTCGTAGACGCGTATCGGACGCTCATAGATAGGGAGGTTTTGTAGCGTTAGCTTGACGCTCTTACCCTTCTGTGGTATCCAGATAGGACCGTAGTTGTCGCGTGTCCAACCGTAACGGGCATTGAGAGGATAAAGGTCTCCTACGGTTTGCTCATTGTTTATCTCAATAGACTGTACGAGGTCTTTGCGGCTTTTTAGCACGCTTGCGGCATGAGCTGTCAGAGGCATGACGCCATATTGGTTGTACTGACCTATGTCTTCTTGCGAGATGCCGAGTTCATCGATGAGTTCTTCGGGCAGCATTTCCTTGAACTTGATGCGGTAGGTGTACTGCACGTTGTCAGGCTCTTTGTTGGCTTTGCCGTCTATGTATACTATCCTGTTCTTTATTTGCAATGTTTGTCCTGGCAGACCAACGCAACGTTTTACGTAGTTCTCTCTGCGATCGGCAGGGCGTGCTATCAAAGACCCGAAGTCGTTGGGGTTCTGTAGTATGTACTGTCTGCCCGCTGTGTATGCAGTGGCATAGTATTTACGCAGTGCCATTGGCGAAAGGCTGTCGAGTTGTGGTGTGATACCTTTCTGTTGCAGTATCTGTTGACCATAGCCGTAGACCATCTGATAGTAGTCATTGGGCTGTAATACTGGGTCAGAGACAACGGTATCTCCTGCAGGGAAGTTAAACACAACGATGTCGTTTAGTTGTACCTTTCCCAGACCTGGGGCACGTCGATAGTCCCACTGCGGCCACTCTATGTACGACTTGGTGCCTATGATAGGCATAGTGTGCTGCGTTAGAGGCATGGTGAGCGGTGTTTGCGGTATGCGCGGACCGTAGCTGACCTTTGAGACGAAGAGGTAGTCGCCCGTAAGCAATGACTTTTCCAGTGAACTTGACGGTATAACGTAGTTCTGAAAGAAGAAGAGGTTGATGAAATATACCGCTACCAGTGCGAAGACCAGGGCGTCAACCCACGACATTATCATTCGCATTGGGTTCTCAAGGTCCTTCCACCAGTCCCAGCGTATCTTGCGTGAGATGTAAGCATCGTAGATAAACGGCACCACGATGAGTCCCAGCCAACTCTTCAGCCATAGCAGAAATATAAGGTACAGGACAAGGACGATGGCGAACTTTGTCCATTGCACCTTCATGTTAGGTTGGTTTTTCTTTTTCATTGTTTGGTTGTTTGGTGGTTTAGTGGTTTGGTTGTTTAGTGGTTTGGTTGTCGGATGATTTCTTCTATATAGCAATCTATTTACGAAACAACCAAACCACGAAACGTCCAAATCACTAATTAAAACTTAAACATATCGTCGATAGTCAACAGTCCGCTGTGCTGCGCTGTGTACTCTGCTGCAAGCACAGCACCGAGTGCGAAGCCTTGGCGTGAATGTGCATCGTGAGTTATTGTAATCTGGTCTGCTTCAGAGTTCCATGTGATAGAGTGAATACCTGGTACCTCACCACGACGAACAGAGTTAATGGTCAGCTTGTCGCTGTCGTTGTTCTCAGCTGGTACTACAGTGCCATCAGGTTGTGTCAGTGTACCCATCTGCCAGTCAGTCTTACGGTCGAGATTGGCAACAATCTGCTCTGCGAGAGTAATACCCGTGCCTGAGGGGTGGTCGAGCTTATGTATGTGGTGAGTCTCTGTTTCCTCTACGTCATACTGTGGAAAGGAGTTCATTATCTTAGCCAAATACTTGTTAACGGCAGAGAATATCGCTACGCCTATAGAGTAGTTGGATGCCCAGAAGAGAGTCTTTCCTTCCTCGTTGCAAGCGTGGCGTACATCGTCGCCATGCTCTTTGAGCCAGCCAGTAGAGCCGCTAACTACCTTCACGCCTTTTGACCACGCTTTGAGGTAGTTGCCGTAAGCTACGTGTGGTGCTGTGAACTCTATCGCTACGTCAGCCGAAGCGAATGTTGGGCTGTCAAAGTCCTCTTGGTTGTCGATATCAATAATGCTTACTATCTCATGGCCGCGCGAGAGAGCTATTTGCTCAATCATCTTGCCCATTTTGCCGTATCCAATAAGTGCTATTTTCATATTAAAATCTGCCCGTCTCCCTACCCTTCCCTAATGGGAAAAGCAAGATATGGGGTATTGTTAGTTATTAATTGTATATTATTATATAAGTTACGTAAGTGTATTTACTCCTCTGTTTTGGTAGAAGGTCGAGAGAGAGGTTCATTATACGCCTGCTCTTCCGCTTGCGCAATGATGTCTTCTTGTGTCCGTTCCTTTGGCGTAGCGTTGATATCATCAAGTGACAGGTTGTCTACTTCGCCTTCAGTCTCGCTTACAGGTTTTGCGTTAGCGTCCGCTTCTTTATCTATGAAGAAATCATTATTCTTTTGTTCGTCCACAGTAGGCACGGCGGTGGTAGGGTTTTCTTCCATCTTTGTTCTTTCCGTCTTTGCCGCAAACACGCTGTCGAGGAACTTACTGTCAGAGCGAAGTTTCTTAAGAGTTATCTCACAAGCCTTCTGTTGGCTCTCCTTTTTAGAGAATCCCTCGGCTGTACCTCCCTTTTGTCCCTCAAGGCATAAGGTGTATACAAACTTGGGTGAGCCTTGCTTGTCTTGCGTTTGTTCTTCCAGTATGAACTCCATATTGACACGGTTCTTCTGTGACCACTCCAGTATCTTCGACTTGAAGTTCACTTCCTTGTAAGCCACCTTGTCAACATTGAGGTATGATTTCATCACGCGGTTAATCCAGAAGTCGTAACATGCGTCGTATCCTCTGTCGAGATACACCGCTCCTACGAGTGCTTCGAAAGCGTTGCCACCTATATAACTGTTGTGCGTAGCGTTCTTTCCGCTTGCCAATATGAGCTTTGTGACGCCCATCTCCTTTGCCAATCTGCCGAGTGTCTCACGTTGCACCAGTTTTGAACGAGTGTTGGTGAGGAATCCTTCAGGTTTGCCTGGGAAGCAACGGTAAACCACATCGCCTACCACTGCGTCGAGGATAGCGTCGCCTAAGAACTCCAGTCGCTCATTGTTCAGCTGCTTTCCGAGCTTTCCCTTTCTCGGTCCTTTTGCGTTATCAGCGTTCATTCGCGCCTTTTTGCTCTGCTTGCGTTTGAACACTTCGTAGCGTCCGTCGTCTTTCTTCGCGCCTTTTTCCTTCTTGAAGGTAGTGTTCTCCAGTGCTTTCAGTTCCTTAGCCGTGGCGCGATGTCCAAGGCTTTTGTGCATCAGGGCAACCTTGTAGTAAGTGATGTTGTGCGGATAAAAACCTAATATCTCGTATAAAGCAAAATAAAACTCCTTCTCCTTGCGGAAAGGGAGTCTTATTCTATCAATAATGTTACTCAGCATATTTTTTGAATATCACGCAAGCGTTGTGTCCACCGAAGCCGAATGTGTTGCTCAGTGCGGCACGTACCTCGCGCTTTTGCGCCTTGTTGAAGGTGAAGTTCATGTTATAGTCAATCTCTGGGTCTTCGTCTCCTTCCTCGTGGTTGATAGTAGGAGGAATGATATCGTTCTGTACTGACAGTACGCAGGCCATTGCCTCTACTGCGCCAGCAGCACCAAGGAGGTGACCAGTCATAGACTTTGTAGAAGAGATGTTGAGCTTGTAAGCCCAATCTCCGAAGAGTTCCTTGATGGCTTTAGCCTCAGAGATGTCGCCAACAGGTGTTGACGTGCCGTGAACATTGATGTAGTCGATGTCCTCTGGCTTCATGTTAGCGTCCTTCAGAGCCTCACTCATCACAATCTTTGCGCCGAGACCCTCTGGGTGAGACGCTGTGATGTGGTAAGCGTCGGCAGACATTCCCTCGCCCACCATCTCGCAGTATATCTTCGCTCCGCGTGCCTTAGCGTGCTCAAGTTCCTCAAGTATGAGGCAGGCTGCGCCTTCGCCCATTACGAATCCATCTCTTGAAGCAGAGAATGGACGGCTTGCTTTTTGTGGCTCATCGTTGCGTGTAGAGAGAGCGTGCATAGAGTTAAAACCGCCAAGACCTGGGTCTGTGATGACAGCCTCTGCGCCACCGCTGACGATGATGTTAGCCTTACCAAGGCGAATGAGGTTGAAAGCATCAGCCAAAGCGTTGGTAGAAGATGCGCAAGCACTGGTAGTAGCGTAGTTAGGACCGTGGAAGCCGTAACGTATAGATATCTGACCTGGTGCGATATCGCCTATCATCTTAGGGATGAAGAATGGGTTAAACTTCGGTGTGTCCTTGTGAGAAGAGTAATAGTCTATCTCGTCCTGCATGGTTTTGAGTCCACCGATGCCTACACCGTAGATAACGCCGATGCGATTCTTATCTACTGTCTCAAGGTCAATGGCGGCATCCTCAATGCCCATGGCAGCACTTGCTATGGCGAATTGGCAGAATTTGTCCATCTTACGTACTTCCTTGCGGTCTATCCACTTAGAAGGATCAAAGTCCTTTACCTCGCACGCAAAGTGTGTCTTGTATCTTGTGGCGTCAAACTGCTTTATGTCTGCTGCTCCACTAACGCCGTTCAGCAGGTTCTGCCATGTCTCCTCAGCACTAAGTCCGAGTGGTGTAACGGCACCGATACCTGTAACAACAACTCTTTTAAGTTCCATGTTATTATAAATAATAATAATGTAAAAAAAAGGATTCCGTAGCTTTTTGCCTTGAAGAGTGTTATAGTGATGTAATCTTTATCACATGATGACACTGTCATGGCTTATGGAATCCGAAGTAATTGAAAAAAAATGAGGGACGGTTAGTCGAAAAGTCTTCGCCTTGCCGTCCCCCATTAGTATCATACTGACTACCGCACGCGGCAAGTGATATTACTTGCTTGCGTTCTCGATGTATGCAACAGCGTCACCAACAGTCTGGATCTTCTCTGCGTCTGAGTCAGGGATAGTAACACCAAACTCCTTCTCAAGCTCCATGATGAGCTCTACAGTGTCAAGAGAGTCTGCACCGAGGTCATTTGTGAAAGATGCCTCTGACTTTACCTCTGCTGCGTCAACACCAAGTTTATCAACGATAATCTCAACTACTTTTGATTCAATTTCAGACATGATTTTAATTCTTTTTGATTAATATTCTTTTTATTTTTTACAATTATTCTAAACGAATTTCGGTGCAAAGTTACACAATATCTTCTTAATGACCAAATTATTTCTTGAAAAAGCATTGTCTTTTGCACACAAATAGGGTGTTTGTGCAGGAAAAATCGTAAAAAGTAGGTGAAATAATTATCATTTTATGGTTTCAAGATGTTTTAGTGCGCTTCTCACGAAGTCATTATCTTCGTTCATCACACGGAAATATTCCGTCATTGTCCAGAGGTCTCTTGCCACCAGTGCTTTCATCTGCTGGCGTACCATCTTCACGGTCTTTTCGCGCTCTTCGTCATCTTTTGGCGTAATTTTCTGTTTTTTACCCTCTTCTATAATGCCTTCTATCACGACGTCGGGGATGGTAAACTCCTCCATAAAGGCTTTGAATCCCTTTGCGCCTTTTGTTCCGCTTCCATTTGGCTCCGCTTCTTTTCCGTATCGCTTCAGCAGTTCTTTGCGTGCTGTCTCTACGTAACGCAGGTTAGCGTTGAGGATTATGCTGTGCGCACTCAGTTCACGATGGTAACGAGTGTATAGCGTAGTGTCGAGCGGCACGAAGATGTCGGGCATCACACCACCACCGCCATAGACGGTGCGATGTAGCTTCAGCGTCTCAAACTTCAGCGAGTCGGCAAAGTGTATGCTGTCTGCGTTAGTCAGCTCTCCGTGTTTATATCTGTTCTCTAAGTCGTGTTGATAGTCCTGTGCCTTGCCTTTCTCGTAAGGTTTCTGTATGCATCGTCCAGAAGGTGTGTAGTAGTGCGCCACAGTAAGGCGTATCATTGAACCGTCAGGCAGGTCGATAGGTCTCTGCACCAGTCCCTTTCCGAATGTTCGTCTACCTATGATTGTGCCTCTGTCTTGGTCTTGTATGGCACCAGAGACAATCTCCGCCGCCGACGCAGAATATTCGTTTACAAGCACTACGATGCGTCCTTTGCGGAATATGCCGTTGCCATGGGCTCTGAACTCATGTCGTCTTACGGATCTTCCCTCTGTATATACAAGGAGGTCGTTATTGTCTAACAGCTCATCCAGCATATCTACGGCTGCCTGTAGGTATCCGCCACCGTTGTCACGCAGGTCGATGATTAGGTCTTTCATGCCACCCTTCTGTAGTTGCGTTACGCAGTCTACAAACTCCTTGTGCGTAGTTTGTCCGAAAGACGAGATGCTGATATATCCTATTCCTGGTCGTATCATGTACGAAGCATCAACGGTATTAAGCGGAATCTTGTCGCGTGTGACGGTAAAGTACACTGTTTCCTTTATCCCTGTGCGCTTCACCCCTATCTTCACCTTTGTGCCCTTAGGTCCGCGCAGTCTTCTCATGATGTCTTGTTTCGACATCTTTACTCCCGCTATGGCTGTGTCGTTGACTGATATTATACGGTCGCCAGCCAGCACTCCTACTTTTTCTGATGGTCCGTTGTTAACGGTTTGTATCACGAGCAGTGTGTCTTCCAGCATATTAAACTGCACCCCTATGCCGTCAAAGTTACCTTGTAGTGGCTCGGTAAGGCTCTTCACCTCCTTCGGAGTAGAGTAGCTGGAGTGTGGATCCAGTTTCTCCAACATTCCTCTTATGGCGTCTTCCGCCAGTTTCTTGTCGTCCACACTGTCTACATACAGACTCGTTATCGCCATAGTAGCGATAGTCATCTTCTGTAGGTTCGTCTCGTCTACATTGTTAATTCTACGTTGCGCGGCAGTGTACTGTACTATGGCGAGACACAATAGCAGTGCCGTAAGAAAACGCATTGTCTGGTTATGTTTCATACATTATATATAGATAAAGCCCATACCGCGGCATATATAGCCCAAGGTACAGGGGCGTCCTGTAATGAATGCAAAGTTAGTAAAAAAACTTCAAATGACAAACTTATGTTATTGTGCAATATGCGAAAACTCAGTAATTTTGCACTCAGAAAACAATTAATAACGTAACAAACACAAAAACGATACGAATATGGCAATAGCAAAATCCCTCACCGAGCTTGTTGGCAACACTCCACTGCTCGAACTCAACAAGTTTTCAGCAAAGAACGGTCTTGAGAATCCAATCATCGCAAAAGTAGAGTATTTCAATCCTGGCGGTAGCGTAAAAGACCGCATAGCTCTCGCTATGATAGAAGATGCGGAGGCTAAAGGCATACTGAAGCCTGGTGCTACGATAATTGAGCCTACTTCTGGTAACACTGGTGTAGGTCTCGCACTCGTAAGTGCCGTAAAGGGCTACCACCTCATCCTTACCATGCCTGAGACGATGTCCATTGAGCGTCGCAACCTCGTAAAGGCTTACGGTGCTGAGGTACGCCTTACAAGCGGTAAGGACGGTATGGCAGGAGCAATACGTGCAGCTGAACAACTGCGCGACGAGATTCCTGGTTCTGTAATACTACAACAGTTTGAGAACCCTGCTAACCCTGCACGCCACTATGCTACCACTGGTCCTGAGATATGGAAGCAGACTGAAGGCACTATAGATATCTTCGTTGCAGGCGTAGGTACAGGTGGTACTATCTCTGGTATAGCAAAGTACTTAAAGGAGCAGAACCCTAACATTAAGGTTTACGCTGTTGAGCCATCAACATCTGCCGTACTTAACGGGCAGCCTATGGGACCACACAAGATACAGGGTATTGGTGCAGGCTTCATACCTAAGACTTACGACGCTTCTGTAATTGATGAGGTGCTCGACATTGACAACGACGACGCTATACGCACTGGTCGCGAACTGGCACAGCAGGAGGGCCTCCTCGTAGGTATCAGTTCTGGTGCCGCTGCCTTCGCAGCGCAACTTCTTGCTAAGCGTCCTGAGAACAAGGGCAAGCGCATCGTTACACTTCTCCCTGACACTGGCGAGCGTTATCTCTCTACTGTGCTCTACGCGTTTGACGAGTATCCACTATAATGTCCTTCTTAGGAGAAATAAAGAATAAGGAATGAAGAATGGAAGTTACACTATATTGCAACTCCGTTCTTCATTTTTTTTCTATTCCCCCCCTTCAGCCTCGTTTTAGTAATGTTGAAAATAATAACTTGCGCAGTTTTTACCTCAGATTGCTGAGATATTTTGGGGATATGAAGAAGGTTGCCCTCCCCCGCCAAACGGGGGAGAAGCGAAAGCGGAGGGGGTCGATGCGAGCATCGTGACTGATGAATAGCCACAAAATAGCCAGCAAGATGAGATAAAAAATGCGTAAGAAAACATTATTCAGGCTATAATAAAATTGATTAAGTTATTTTTTTAACATTACTTATAATAATCACAATGTTCACTCTTTGGCAACAATTCTGCAGCCTGAACTAACATCTTTTTCCGAGACCTACCATTTTCATTAGCGGCAACCATCCTTCATGTATTCATCTCAGTATCAATGCATTGTCAAACCATCATCTCATACATACCATTTCGCTCAGCAATAACTATGCTTTCACCCAGCAATCTCTATCTTATTGCACCACAAAAGCACTGTGATTGCAAAAACAGCAAATACATATTGTATGAATACCACAATATTAACCCATCTACAACCATAGCAGAACACTTACATTCTTCGTCTATAAAAATAAATAATGTTAAAAATATTGGCTAATCCATTAAAACTCCGTATCTTTGTACGGTTATTCTTAAATAAGAAGTAAATGCCGACGTGGCTGCGCTGCGTCAATAAGATGTAAGTTAAAACAATAAGATTTTCAAAACAATTCGATGAACGTAATTACAAAGACCGTTTCATTGCCTGATGGACGTACCATCACCATTGAAACAGGAAAGCTGGCAAAGCAGGCCGACGGTTCATGCACACTCCGCATGGGTAACACCGTACTGCTCGCCACAGTATGTGCCGCTAAAGACGCAGTGCCTGGCACAGATTTCATGCCACTGCAGGTAGAGTACCGCGAGCAGTATGCTGCCGCTGGCAGATTCCCTGGTGGCTTCACTAAGCGCGAAGGCAAGGCTAACGATGATGAGATTCTGACCTGCCGCCTCGTTGACCGCGCTCTACGTCCGCTCTTCCCAAGCGATTACCACGCTGAGGTATATGTTAACGTCATTCTCTTCAGTGCCGACGGCGTTGATCAGCCTGACGCTCTCGCTGGCTTCGCAGCATCTTGCGCACTGGCTTGCTCTGACATTCCATTCGAGTGCCCTATCTCTGAGGTTAGAGTAGCACGCATCAACGGCGAATTTGTTATCAACCCTACTAAGGAGCAAATGGCAAATGCCGATATGGACCTTATGGTTGGTGCCACAGCCGACAATATCATGATGGTTGAGGGTGAGATGGACGAGGTGCAGGAGATTGACCTCCTCAACGCTCTGAAGGCCGCTCACGCAGCTATCAAGCCTATGTGCGAGCTGCAGGTAGAACTGATGAAGGAACTCGGCACCGACAAGAAGCGCGAGTACTGCCACGAGGTTAACGACGATGACCTCAAGGAACAGGTAAAGAAAGAGTGCTACCAGAAGGCATACGACGTAGTAAAGCAGGCTCTTGAGAAGCAAGCTCGCGCAGAAGCTTTCGAGGCTATCATCACTGAGTTTAAGGAACAGTATGCCGCTGCGCACACAGACCTCACTGAAGATGAGCTGGAAGAGAAGAACGCATTGGCTGACAAATACTACCACGACGTAGAACGCGACGCTATGCGCCGTTGTATTCTTGACGAGGGGGTACGTCTCGACGGTCGTAAGACCACTGAGATTCGTCCTATCTGGTGCGAGGTTTCTCCACTGCCAATGCCTCACGGAAGCTCTATATTCACACGTGGCGAGACACAATCGCTTACCACTTGTACCCTCGGTACAAAGCTCGACGAAAAGCTTGTTGACGATGTATTAGAGCGTTCTTACCAGCGTTTCCTCCTCCACTATAACTTCCCACCATTCTGCACAGGCGAAGCTAAGGCACAGCGTGGCGTAGGTCGCCGCGAGATTGGTCACGGTCACCTCGCATGGCGCGGTCTGAAGGGACAGATTCCTGCTGACTTCCCTTACACAGTACGCCTCGTTAGCCAGATTCTTGAGTCTAACGGATCATCATCAATGGCTACTGTATGCGCAGGAACACTGGCACTTATGGACGCTGGCGTACCTATGAAGAAGCCTGTCAGCGGTATTGCTATGGGACTTATCAAGAACCCTGGTGAGGACAAGTACGCTGTACTCTCAGACATTCTCGGCGATGAGGACCACCTGGGCGATATGGACTTTAAGACAACTGGTACTAAGGACGGTCTTACAGCCACACAGATGGATATCAAGTGTGACGGTCTCTCATACGAGATTCTGGAGAAGGCACTGATGCAAGCAAAGGCAGGTCGTGAGCATATCCTTAAATGTATCACCGACACTATCGCTGAACCACGCGCTGAACTCAAGCCACACGTACCACGCATCGTGCAGATTGAGATACCTAAGGAATTCATCGGCGCTGTAATTGGCCCTGGTGGCAAGATTATCCAGCAGATGCAGGAGGAGACTGGTGCTACTATCACTATCGACGAAGAGGACGGTGTAGGCAAGGTACAAG